>DASYAA010000029.1:0-5813 GCA_036501565.1 Verrucomicrobiia bacterium | reverse complement strand
AATGATTCAGGAAAAATTGCCGACAGCGAAAGCGAAAATGGTTTTGCCGAATCAAACGCTGTTGCAGCTCGCGAAATCGCTCGGAGCAAATGTGGAGATTCAAATCGGTGAATTACCTTGGGCATTGGCCGAGGCGGATGTCGCCATCGCCTCGACGGGCACGGTGACGATGGAGTGCGCGTTCTTTGGCGTGCCAACGGTGACGCTCTACAAAACGTCATGGCTCACTTATCAGATTGCGAGACGCATCATCACGGTGAAATCGTTGACGATGCCGAACCTGCTCGCGGGCGAAACGGTTTATTCTGAATTTGTCCAGCACGACGCGACGCCGGAAAATATTTCGCGCGCGGCGCTGGAATTATTGCAGGACGAATCGCGCCGGACGAAAATCAAATCGCAACTCGCCAAAATTATTTCCTCGCTCGGCGAACCGGGCGCGGCAGGACGCGCGGCGACGGCGATTTTGAGTTTGTTCAAATGAAAAAGTTTTGACACGAATTTCACGAATTAATGCGAATTAAAAATCCCGAAGGGATTTGAGTGCCGTAGGCACGGCGCTACCGAAAAAATGTCGCGCGAAGGACACGAAGGCGGTGAAGGATTTTTTATGGACAAAATTTTTGACAAGAAGAAAATCAATTTATGAATGCCAATGTTAGGCATTCATTAAGTGCTCATGGCTTTTCTTCGCGTCCTTCGCGCGACATTTCATTTTTGCACACGCACAAAAATCATTTCCTTTATTCGCCGAGCGTTTTAACTTTTCCGCATGGACACACTCCACGCGCCGTGGCGCATCGAATATATTTTGTCGCCCAAGCCGGAACTCAAGGAAGGCTTGTTCACGCGCATCGCGCAATCGTCCGACGACGTGGAAAATCTGGTCATCGCGCGCGACCGCACCTGTTTTGCGCTGTTGAATTCTTATCCTTACGTCGGCGGGCATCTTATGGTTTTGCCTTACAAAGAAGTCGCGGATTTCAACGGCCTGACCGACGACGAACTCGCGGATTTGTGGAAGCTCGCGCGCCGTTGCATGAACGCGCTGACGGCTTTGATGAAGCCGGATGGTTTCAACGTCGGGATCAATGTCGGCAAAGCGGCGGGCGCGGGCGTGGTGGAACATTTGCACATCCACGTCGTGCCGCGCTGGAACGGCGACACAAATTTCATGCCGGTGCTCGCGAACACGACGGTCTTGCCGGAGGCGTTGAAGGAAATCGCGGCGAAGCTGCGGGCGGAACTTGCAAAATAATTTTTAGCCACAGATGGACACAGATGAAACACAGATAAAAACCGGGGGGAAAGATTTCTCACTCCAGCCGGTCACCCAACATCTTATCGGCGCCGCGTTTGAGGTTCACAATATTCTTGGCTTTGGGTTTCTGGAGAAGGTTTATCAACGCGCCATGCAGGCCGAGTTGCAGTCGCGCGGCGTGAAGGTTGAATTGGAGCCGAAAATCCAAGTTCAGTTCAAAGGCGTTATCGTAGGCGATTATGCCGCCGATTTATTGGTCGAAGGAAAAATCATTGTGGAACTCAAGACCGATGCCAGCTATCAAACTGCTCACGAAGCCCAATTGCTCAATGAACTTCGCGGCACTGGCATGAAGCTGGGTTATTTGATTAATTTTGGTCGCGAAAAAGTGGAATATAAACGGATGGTCTTTTAATCCCAATCTGTGTTTCATCTGTGAAAATCTGTGGCTAAATAAATTTTAATAGTGGCAACTGAAACTCTTCATTTCGAGAACGCGCGATTCGCACAACAGCTTTTCAACCATGAGCCGCGCAATTTGCAGTCGCTTGAAATCGAACTCGGCGTCAAGGCAACGTCGCGTGACGGTTGGATCAAACTGGAAGGTGCGGCGGACGGCGTTGAACGAGCGAAACAACTTTTTGCATCGCTGGAAAATATGTTGAAGGCAGGTTCGCCGGTGAAAAACCGCGAGTTCACGCACGCACTGAATGTCGTGAAGCATGACGGCGCGGAGACTCTGAAAGATTTGATCAACGATCGCGTTCACACTCACGAGAAAAAGCCCGGCGTCACCGCCAAAACCGTCGGGCAGAAAAAATATCTCGACGCGATCCGCAAACACGACATCACGTTTGGCATCGGCCCCGCAGGCACGGGCAAGACGTATCTTGCGGTGGCGATGGCGTTGTCCGCGTTGCGCGAAGGAAAAGTGTCGAGAATCATTTTGACGCGACCGGCGGTTGAAGCGGGCGAAGCGCTGGGATTTTTGCCGGGCGACCTTTATGAAAAAATCACGCCGTATCTGCGTCCGCTGCACGACGCGCTCCACGACATGCTGCCCGCCGAGGAAATCGCCAAGCACATGGAGCGCGCGACCATTGAAATCGCACCATTGGCTTACATGCGCGGTCGCACGCTGAACAACGCATTTATTATTTTGGACGAGGCGCAAAATTCCACGACGGAGCAAATGCTCATGTTTCTCACGCGGCTCGGCCACGGCTCGAAAGCCGTCATCACCGGCGACGAGACGCAGATTGATTTACCGCCGCACAAACATTCAGGATTGCTCGAAGCGCATCGCGCACTGAAAAATACAGATGGAATCGCGATTGTGGAATTTGGCAAACGCGATGTTGTCCGCCATCCGCTCGTTCAAAAAATCATCGGCGCTTATGAGGAATATCGCGGGGGTAAAGTTAAAGGTTGAATTGTTTAATTGTTAAATCGAAATGCATTCAGCCAATTCAACAAATCAACAATTTAACGATTTAACCATCATCATCGCCAACCGCCAGCGCGTGAAAAAAATTGATTCGCGACTGTTGAAGGAAATCGCTTCAGCAATTTTGGCTGAATTGGAAATCGAACATTGCGAATTGGAAATCAATTTGCTCGGAACACGAGAAATGGCCGCTATCAATGAAACATTTCTCGGTCACGAAGGTTCGACGGATGTGATTACCTTCGATTATTCCGAAGGAAAAAAATTACGGCGAAACGTCGGAGTTTCGGGCGAGATTTTCATTTCAGTTGACGACGCGATTGCGCAGGCAAAAAAATTCAAAACAAAATGGCAATCGGAAATTGTCCGTTACATCGTTCACGGCATTTTGCATTTGCTCGGCCATGACGATTTGAAGCCGCAATTGCGCAGCAAAATGAAGCGCGAGGAGAATTTGCTCCTTCGCAAACTTTCCAAAAAATTTCCGCTCGCAGAAATCGGCGGCGGTTCTAAACTTCGCGCGTGAAGAAATCGATTTTTGCCCGCTGGCGCGCCAGTTTTTTTACCGGACTGCTGATTGTTTTGCCCGGCGTCGTCACGCTGGCTGTCGTCAAATGGTTTTTCGGCACCGTTTCCAGCTTCACCGATTCGCTGCTCTTTTTTTTGCCGACAAGCATCACGCATGAGAATCAGGGTGCCGGACCAATCCATTGGTATTGGAGCTTGCTTGCCTTGAGCGTGGCAATCGGAATCGTGTCTGCCATCGGCGGAATGACACGGTATTACATGGGCAAGCGGATGATTGCGTGGGCAGATAATTTGATGCTGCGCGTGCCGGTGCTGAACAAGATTTACGGAACGATCAAACAAGTGGATCAGGCGTTCACGTCCGGTAAAAAAAGTTCGTTCAAGACGGTCGTGCTCGTGGAATATCCGCGCGAGGGAATTTATTCCGTCGGCTTCATCACGAGCGAACGAGCGGATGAAGTGGAACAAAAAACCGGCAGGAAATGCGTTTGCATTTTTATTCCGACGACGCCGATTCCGACGGGCGGATTTTTAATCATCGTGCCGGACGAAAAAGTCATCAAGCTGGACATGAACGTGGCGGACGGCTTCAAATACATCATTAGCATCGGCGCGCTGGCGAATGAATCCGTGCCGCCTAAAATCAAATGATTGAATCGGCCACTGGCATCGTTTTGCGGACGCGACCGCTCACGGAAACCAGCCTTATTGTCCACTGGCTCACGCCAAATTTCGGACGAATCGCGACTGTGGCCAAAGGCGCGCGCCGTCATAAATCGCCGTTTCTCGGCAAGCTTGATTTGTTTTACCTTGCGGATTTTTCGTTCAGCCGGAGCCGCAGTTCGGATTTGCACACGTTGCGCGAAGTGAATCTACGCGAGACACACGGCGCAATCCGAAAAAAAATCCTGTCGTTGCAACAAGCAGCCTACGCGACGGAATTTGTCGAGCAAGCGACGGAAATGGAAACTCCCCTGCCCGCCGTTTATGAATTGATGCGCGAATTTCTCGATTGCCTTTGCGAGGAAAAATCCGCACCGCAGATTATTTTCACATTCGAATTAAAGCTGCTGCGGGAACTTGGTCTCGAACCGGATTGGTCGAAAACCAGACTTGCCGCCGGCACAAAAAAAATCGTCGCAATTCTAATGCAAAAAAATTGGGCGGCGTCTTTCCGTTTGAAATTGACGCGCGCACAGGTGGATGAGTTGCGCCAGTTTTTGCACGGCTTTCTGATTTTTCATCTGGGACGATTGCCACGCGGACGTGCGGCTGCATTAACTATTTGAATCAGCATTTATGAGCTTCAAAACACTCGCGACAGCTTCTTCGATTTTGACGGACTGCAATGCGCCGTTGCGCGGTTTGATTTCAACTTCGCCCTTCGCCAGTGATTTTTCGCCGATGCCGATGCGGATTGGAAAACCGACCAGTTCGGAATCCTTGAACTTCACGCCCGGACGTTCATCGCGGTCATCGAGAATCACGTCAATATTTTTTGCGGCAAGTTCCGCGTAAAATTTTTCCGCCAGTTTCATCACTTCACTTTCCGGCGCAACTGCCAGCGGCGTGATGCAAACCTGATACGGCGCGACGCTTAACGGCCAGATGATTCCATCCTTGTCGTTACCTTGCTCGATGATTGCCTGCAACGTTCGTGTGACGCCGATGCCATAGCAACCCATGACCGCCGGTTTGCGCGCGCCAGCTTCGTCGAGAAAAGTTGCGTTCAGCGCGTCGCTGAATTTCGTGCCGAGTTTGTAGACGTGGCCGACTTCGATGCCACGGCGCAATTTCAATGGCTTGCCGCATTTCGCGCAAGGCTCGCCAACGGTCACGGTTCGCAAATCCGCCCATTGCGAAAAGTGAATGTCGCGCTCGATGGAAACACTTCGCAAATGAAAACCGTCCTCGTTCGCACCCGTCGTCATTTCATTTGCGCCGCGCAAACGCTCGTCGGCAAAAACTTGAATCTCCATTTTCTTCCGCGTCGAAGTCACCGCGCCGAGACTTCCCGGATGCGCTCCCAGCGCTTGGAAAATTTCTTCCGCAGTCGCCGCGCGGAAAACCGTCGTGCCGATTTGTGCCGCGAACTTTCTCTCGTTCAACTGGTCGTCGCCGCGAATCAAAACAATCACCGGCTTGCTTTCGGCGATATAAACCAGCGTCTTGATTTGGCGATTCGCCGGAACGTTGTAAGGCGTCTTGCTTAACGCCTCGATGGTCACGACGCCGGGCGTCGCAAATTTTTCGATGGCCGCGCCGATTTCACGCGCGGCGGTTTTTGGAATGCCACTCGTTGCTTTCTCGATGTTCGCCGCGTAGCCGCAGCCTTCGCAAAAAACGATTTCATCTTCGCCCGATTCGGCTGGAATCATGAATTCGCACGAAAATTTTCCGCCCATGATGCCAGTGTCGGCCTCGACCGCAAAAGCTTTCAGTCCGCAGCGCGCGAAAATTTTTCCGTAAGTGTCATACATTTTTTGATAGCTCGCTGTCGCCGTTTCGTCGCATGTGTCAAAACTGTAGGCGTCCTTCATGATGAACTCGCGCGCGCGCATCAGGCCGAAGCGCGGG
>DASYAA010000028.1:0-6980 GCA_036501565.1 Verrucomicrobiia bacterium | reverse complement strand
CAAGTGGCCGCTGACGCGTGCGAAAATTTCCTATCCCGGCACGAACCAGATCGCCGTCGTCAGCTTCGGCACAAATCATATCGGCAATTTTCAACTCACGGCGGACCAGCAAAAAGCATTCAACCTCGGCACAAACCGATTTGTGTCCGTTCAAATCGAGCCGCTCATCGTCGGCACGAATCAAATTCTCGGCTGGCGCGTCAACACGAACGGCGCAAATGCGATTGCCGACGCGCAGCGGCTGCACATTGATCTGATCAACTTGAGTCCGGCGGGCGGATTTTTTGTCGCGTTTCAGGTCGCGCTTTACGGCGGGACGGTCCTAGCGTCGCCGTTTATTTTTTATTTTGTCGTGGCGTTCATTTTTCCGGCGTTGAAAATGCGGGAACAAAAATACGTTTATCGCGGATTATTTTTCGGCGGCGGACTTTTTCTGCTCGGCATTTCGTTTTGTTATTTCATTTTGATGCCTGTCGCGCTGGCGGCGTCGCAAATGTATTCAAACTGGCTCGGCTTCGGCGCGTTGCAATGGCGCGCGGAGGATTACATCGGCTTCGTCTGCCGCTTCATGCTCGGCATGGGTTTGGGATTTGAACTGCCGGTCGTGGTTTTGACGCTCGTGAAAATCGGCATATTAAATTATTCGATGCTTTCAAAAGCGCGCCGTTATATGATTGTCATCAATCTGATTCTAGGCGCGGTTTTGACAACGCCCGAAGTGCTCACGCAATTGGTCATGTTCGTGCCGCTGCAATTGCTCTACGAAATCACCGTCTGGATCGCGTGGTATTGGGAGCGGCAGGGAAAAAAACGCGCGGCGCGGGAATCGTAAAACGCGCTTTACAAACGGTGATTTTAGCGTAGGCTCGGATCAACAAATTAAAAACGTATGCGAAACGTAATTTTTCTTCTCGCGATTGGCGCGTTCACTGCATTGTTCACATCCGGTTGCGCCGGGCCGGAACAAAAACTCGGTCGCGGCATGAGTAATTTCAACGAAGCCGTTCGTCTGGGAGAATTGCGCCGTTCCATGGAACAAAGCGCCGTGTTTGATTCGACTGACGCCGCGTTCACCACCGGATTTGTGCATGGGCTTGACCGCTCGGTCGCGCGCACGGGCATCGGACTTTACGAAATCGTCACTTTCCCATTTCCACCGTATCATCCTGTCGCCACAAAATACTTCACGCCGGAACCCGCATATCCTGATAACTATAAGCCCAGATTGCCGAGCGATCCTTTGTTTGACACCGACACCTACGTCGGCTTCAGCGGCGGCGATGTCGCGCCATTCTTTCCGGGCAGCCGCTTCAGCATTTTTGATAATGGACTGTAAGGAAAATTACTTTGCTGACGCGCCGGCAACTTTTCGCTGGCGCGTTTTGCTTTTGTAAAGGCAATTCATGCCGCTCGAAAAAAAATCTTTCTGCAAAGTCAACTTGCTGCTGAACATTCTCGGCAAAAGACCGGATGGTTTTCACGAGCTCGAAACTGTCATGCAGCCGGTCAATTTTTGCGACGAGATTTCTTTTGAACGCGGCGGAAATGGAATCCGGCTTTCGTGCAGCGACAAAAATTTGCCGGTGGATTCGCGCAATCTGATTTTTCGCGCCGCGACGAAATTTTTAGAAGCGGCAAAAATTTCCAAGGGCGTAAGAATTCATCTGGAGAAAAAAATTCCGCTCGCCGCCGGACTTGGTGGTGGCAGCGGCAACGCGGCGACGACTTTGCTCGCGCTCAACGAACTGTTTGGCCAACCGCTCACGGCGGAAAAACTTTATGAAATTGCCGCAACGCTTGGCTCGGACATTCCTTTTTTTCTGCAAGACAAACCCGTGCTCGCCGCCGGACGCGGCGAAAAAATCCAGCCGCTCGAAAATTTTCCAGCGCTCAAAGGCAACGCGTTTCTGCTCATTCATCCGGGTTTTGGAATTTCGACACCGTGGGCTTACCAAAATCTCGCACGATTTCCCGAAGCGTTGAATGGCAAAGCTGGCCGCGCAAAAGAATTAGTCGGCAAGCTCCAAACCAAAAATTTGGCCGGTGCCGCTGGCACTTTTTACAATTCGCTCGAAGCGCCCGCGCTGGAAAAATTTCCGATCCTTCAATTGTTCCAGAAATTTTTGCGCGCGAATGGCGCGCTGGCGGCGCTCATGTCCGGCAGCGGCTCGACGACTTTTACCATTGTTGAAAATATTTCTTCGGGCGAGTTGCTCGTGGAAAAATTCAAATCAATGTTCGGAGAAAATTGTTGGACGGCAATCATTCCGGCTTAAGATTTTTTGAATCGTGCGAGCGCAAAATCCAGCATTTCTTTCGCCGCCGGAATTTTGAACGCCAGCGCAAGGATTCCGTAAATCGTTCCGGCCAAAATCGCCGGCACAAAGACCGCGCCGATTTTTAACGCGATGGTTGCATGGCCGATTGAATTTTCCCAAAGCCGCCAGCTTCCAAATGCGATGGTTCCGGCAAAAATGGTTATTAAAAAAAGCGGCGGCAGATGTTTTCGCAGAGATTGCATTTCCAATGCCCCCAGTTTTTTTTGCAGCGCAAAAAGCAGCAGGCTGACGTTGCAAATCGAAGTCAGCGTGTTTGCGATTCCGAGTCCGCCTTGCCGCAGCGGAACGACGAGCGCGCCGGCGAGAATCAAATTCAACACGAGGCATACGACACTGATTTTCATCGGCGTTTTCGTGTCGCCGAGCGCGAAAAATGCGCGCGCCAGAATGTTGACGGTGGAAAATGCGACGAGTCCTGGCGCGAGGCACATCAGCGCGAATGACGCGCGCGCTGTCGAAGCGGCGGTGAATCTGTCGCCGTGTTCGAAAAGCAGCCGCACAATCGGTTCGGCCAGCACGACGAGTAAAATTGCCGCGATTAAATTTGCGAAGAGCAGTGTGTCAAGTCCGTGCCGCAGAGTTGCGCGAAATTCGGGATAATTTTTTTCCAGCGCGAGGCTGCTCAACGTCGTCAGCAAATAGGTCGCCAACGAAATGCCGAACATTCCCTGCGGCAATTCCATGAGGCGCACCGCGTAGTTGAACGAGGCGTTGATTTGCGGATCAATCCAAAACGCGATGACTTGCACGAGCGTCACGTTGATTTGAAACGCGGCCACGCCGATGGTTCCGGGAATCATCCGCGTGACGACAAGCCGCAATGTTTCATTTTTCCACGGCGAAACCCAGCGATAGCGAAAACCGTCGCGCCAGAGCGTTGGTAATTGAAACGCCGCCTGCGCCACACCCGCCGCCAGCACGCCATAAGCGAGCGCAAAAATTTGTTCGTGCAATTCGCGGCCGAAGTGCGGCGCGAGAAAAAAAACGGACGCGATCATCACGACGTTGAGCATCGTCGCGCCCATCGCCGGGATGAAAAAATGGCCGCGCGCGTTGAGCATTCCCATGAACGCCGCCGCGACACAGACGAGCAGCATGTAGGGAAACATCACGCGCAGCAGTCGCAGGATGAGTTCGGTCTTTTCCGAAAATTGATGAACGTCCAGCGCGAGCGAAATTCCAACCAAGACAACCACGATGATTGCGCTCGCAGCGATGACCAAACCGGAAATGACGGCGTTGGCCGCGCGCCACATTTCAATTTCGCCGTGCGTTTTTTCCTTTTCCTTGAAAATCGGGATGAACGCCGCCGTCAACGCGCCCTCGCCGAGCAAACGACGAAATAAATTCGGAATTTGAAACGCGAACAGAAATGCGCCGGCGACGTTGCTGTCGCCCATGAACCACGCATAAACGATTTCGCGCACCATGCCCAGCACGCGGCTCAACAAAGTAGCGGCGGCCATCGCGCCGGAGGCTTTCAACATCTTTGACACGCGCGCAGATTAAAGTCCAAAGTCCAAAGTCCAAAGTCCAAAGTTTGACGGCAATTGGAAATTGGCTTTTGCGTGGCGGCGATTTAATCTTCGCGCGTGAGCATTTTGGAAGAACTAAAATGGCGCGGACTTATTGCCGATTGCACCGACGCGGCGGAATTGGAAAAGAAACTTTCTTCACCAATCACGCTTTACTGCGGCTTTGATCCGACAGCGGACAGCTTGCATGTCGGACATCTCGTTCCATTGCTCGCGCTGCGGCGATTTCAATTGCTCGGACATCATCCGATTGCCGTTGCCGGCGGCGCGACGGGTTCGATTGGCGATCCGAGTTGGAAAGCTCAAGAACGTCCACTTCTGACCAAAGAAATTTTGGAGAGCAATGTCGCGGGCATAAAACCTCAATTGGCGAAGCTGCTTGATTTTGAAACAAAACAAAATCCGGCTCGCCTCGTGGACAACGCTTCGTGGGTGCAAAATATTTCTTATTTGGATTTTCTGCGCGACATCGGGAAATATTTTTCCGTCAACCAGATGACTGCCAAGGAAAGCATTCGCTCGCGGATGGAAGACCGCGAAGCTGGCATCAGCTACACCGAATTCAGCTATCCGTTGATTCAGGCATTCGACTTTTTTGTGCTATTGCGTGATTTCAATTGTGAACTGCAAATCGGCGGCAGCGATCAATGGGGCAATATCACGGCAGGAACTGATCTGTGCCGCAAAAAAGCGGGCAAATCGACTTTTGGTTTAACTTTGCCGCTTATCACCAAAACCGACGGAACGAAATTTGGCAAAACCGAGAGCGGTGCAATCTGGCTCGACCCGAAACGCACAAGCGTTTACCGCTTCTACCAATTCTGGATCAACACGGACGACCGCGACGTGATTCGCTATTTGAAATTCTTCACATTTTTGCCGCAGAACGAAATCACTGCGCTCGAAAAGAAGCACGCAGAAAATCCCGGCGCACGCGAAGCGCACACAGCTTTGGCAATAGCTATAACGGAATTGATTCATGGTAAGGAAGCAATGAAGCAAGCGGTGGTTGCGAGCACGGTGCTTTTCGGAGGACTGCTTGAGGGGATTTCCGAAAATACATTTAACGAACTTTTGCGAACGGATGATTTTGATGAAGGTGTGATTAGATTTCAGGAAAAAGCACTAAACAAAACTTCAGGAGAAATTCCTCAAATTAATTTAGATGCAAAACAGTTTGAGGGTGCTGGCATTTCATTGGTTGATTTGCTTATCCATGCAAAGTTAAGCACTTCAAAAGGTCAAGCACGCAAAGATATTGAAGGTGGTGGTATTTACATAAACAACAAAAATAGGGAAACCGACGTTCAACGCATGGTCACCGCGAACGACGATTTACTTTTCGGCAAACACATTTTGCTCCGCAAAGGTAAAAAGAATTACGTCGTCGTGACGGCGAAATGATTCTAAATTCGAACTATTTATCTTCGTAAACAATCGCTCTGGCTCGGAATACACATCGAGTGCTAGTTCCACCGCCAAAACCGCCATTCGCGCCCAAAATGAATCCGCCTCCCTCTTGGGTGAATGATGTGTTTGCACTCATTACTGCATCCGCACCCATCATCCGTGCTCGGTAAAGAATTGCTGTTGTCATCGCTGCTTCTTCTTTGGGCGCGCCCTCGCAAGTCAGAAGTGCAATCACTTTGTAAGGTCTCTGTGGTGGCTGCGTGTCATAAACATCCAAATGAGTCGTTTTTGGGCGCGGGGATGAATCATAGATTGCCACCTGAACTCTATTCGCATGTTTTGGCGGTGTGTCGGCATCTTGATGAGGAGTAGCGCAACCGGCAACTATTAAAGTGAGCGCCAGCGACATAAGGAGTTTTTGCTTTTTCATAACATATGGTGCGCAATAGTTATATTAAACCGCAACTACAGCTTTTTTCCAAAAGCTAAAACTTCGCAAAAATTTTGTTCGCCTCTTCTAAAGTTTCCTTCGAGCCGATGTCGAACCACAGACCGGGCACGCGCCAGGTATAAACCGCCGTGCGCGGGTAAAGCCATTGCACGAGGCGGCCGGGCTGGTCGGGATTATTGCCCTCGGCGATATACTGCTTGATGAGTGCAATCGTGGACTTGGGATAATAATACAACGCGATGCCGGTGAGCGTGCTGGTCGGATTTTTCGGCTTTTCCTCAAAGAAAGTAATTTTGCCATCAGCGTCGGTGGAAATGGAATTGTATTTTTTGATTTCTTCCAGATTGCCCACGTCATAAACGGCGAGCGCGGGCGCATTTTTTTCACGGATAAATTTTCCGAACTCGCCCAACTTTTCGCT
This sequence comes from Verrucomicrobiia bacterium, assembly GCA_036501565.1. GTDB lineage: Bacteria > Verrucomicrobiota > Verrucomicrobiia > Limisphaerales > UBA11358 > UBA11358. Next base: position 824 of record DASYAA010000028.1, on the reverse strand, counting down.
GAACAAATTATCGCCCGCCACAATAATTAAATCGTCGTCCACGTTTTGAGTTTTGAGGACGTAATGGATGTCGCCAATCGCGCCGAGTTTGTTCGTGTCGTCGGTCGAGCCGTCGTTGACGACGGTGAAATTGAATTTCGATTTCGTCGCGCGATAGTTATCCGACCATTTCTGGAAATGTCCGGCGAACTTCGCGTTCGTCACGACATAGACGCGGTCAATCACGGTAATGGGCGCGAGATTATCGAGGACGTGCTCGACCATCGGCTTGCCCGCGACGGGCAGGAGCGGTTTGGGTTGCGTGAGTGTGAGCGGATAAAGGCGCGTGGCATAACCGGCGGCGAGGATGATAACTTTCATTTTGCGAGTCGTTAAATGGTTGAATTGTTAAATCAGCAAATGTGGCGGGAAAATACAATTAAACAATTGAACGATTCAATCATTTAACGAATCACGTTTTGCTTTCAAACAAACTCGGCGCGGTTTCGTGGGCAAGCTTTTGGCAGTGTGCGTAAATTTCCGACGGCGATTCGCATTGCAACGCAAATTCCGCGAGCGCCTGCGCTTCGCTCAATTTGAGACGGCGAATGATATATTTGACCTGCGGCACAATCGTCGGCGCGGCGCTCAATTCATCCACGCCGAGGCCGATCAGCAACGGCGCGAGCGCGGGATCACCGGCGATTTCGCCGCACACGCCGGCCCAAATGCCGTTTTTGTGCGCGGCGTCAACGGTCATTTTGATGAGGCGGATGATCGCCGGATGCGTCGGCTCGTAAAGATGCGAAACTTTTTCGTTCGTGCGGTCGGCGGCCAGCGTGTAT
>DASYAA010000027.1:0-7616 GCA_036501565.1 Verrucomicrobiia bacterium | reverse complement strand
CAACGTGAGCGCAATGGTCGCGCGCGGCGACGCGCCGAGCTGGATGAAATCCTTCACCGCGATCTTGTAATGGTCCGGGTCGCGCGTGGCGCAGACGAGGTCCACGATGTAATCCTTCACCTTGTCGTCCACGTAAATGTCATTGATGATTTCACGCGCTTTAAGAATTTGCTGCGGCGTGACGACGGCGCTCGTGGTCGGAGTCGCGGAAGTTTTCGCCATTAAATCCAAAATTTTTCGTTCCTCATCGCGCGCCGGATAACCGATTTTCAATTTCAACATGAAGCGGTCCACCTGCGCTTCGGGCAGCGGATACGTTCCTTCCTGCTCAATCGGATTTTGCGTCGCCAAAACCAGAAACGGCTCTTCCAGCTTGAAAGTGTTTTCGCCAATCGTAACTTGCTTTTCCTGCATCGCTTCGAGCAATGCGCTTTGCACTTTCGCCGGCGCGCGATTGATTTCGTCGGCGAGAACAAGGTTGGCGAAGACCGGGCCTTTGCGCGTGGTGAAGCCGCCGGATTGCGGATTGTAAATCTGCGTGCCGATGACGTCGGCAGGCAGCATGTCCGGCGTAAATTGCAGCCGCGAAAATTTCACGCTGATGCACGCGGCCACGGATTTGACGGCCAGAGTTTTCGCCAGCCCCGGCACGCCTTCGAGCAAAACGTGGCCGTTGGCGAGCAGTCCGATGACGAGCCGTTCGGTCAGATAATTTTGGCCGACGATGACTTTTCCAAGTTCCGTGAACAGCGGATGTGTGAATGCACTCGCATCTTTTACCGCTTCGTTGATTGCATTAATTCCTGTATTCATTTTTTTGAAAGTTACAAGACATGGACAAGGCGACCATCCGAAATGTTCAAGCAAAACTTCAGTCAAACCCGGCGTTTTGCCTCGGCGATGTCGCGCGCGATTTGTTCACTCAATTCTTTTGGAGAGGCGAATTTTTTTTCATCGCGCAACTTTTCGCCAATCTCGATCTCCAATTCCTCACCGTAAAGCTCGCCGCTGAAATCCAGCAAGTGCGCCTCGACGCGAAGTTGAGGTTTGTTTGCCGCGACAGTCGGGCGCAAACCGATGTTCAACGCAACGCGATAAGATTTTCCCCGCACAAAAGTGAAGCCGGAATAAACGCCGTTTGGAGGAAGAATCAGATTTGTCGCGTCAAGATTCGCCGTTGGAAAACCAAGTTTATGGCCAAGCTTGTCGCCTTCAACCACAAGACCCGAAATCGCGTAAGTCCGTCCAAGCATCTGGCTAGCAGCGTCGAAATCGCCAGCGCGAATCGTTTCGCGAATTCGCGTGCTGCTGACAACTTCTCCATCAAGTGAAATTGCCGCGAGTCCGTGAACTGAAAAATTTAATTCAGCACCAAGTTTTTTCAGCAACGCGACATCGCCGCTGCGTTTGTGCCCGAAAACAAAATCCGCGCCGACGCAAACGCTGTGAACTTTTCCAAAATCGCGCGACAAACTGCGAATGAATCCTTCGCCTGTTTGCTCGCTGAATTTTTTATCGAATTGAATCAGCAACAATGCGTCCGCGCCGAGCGATTCAATCGCGCGCAATTTTTGCGGCAGCGAATAAATCAACGGCGGCACTTTGTCTGGCGCGACGATGAAATTTGGATGCCGGTCAAACGTCAGAACGACTGCAATCGCGTCGTGCTGGCGCGCATCGGAAATCGTCTGCCGGATGATTTGCTGATGGCCGAGATGCACGCCGTCGAAAAAGCCGATCGCAAGGCAGACTTTTTTGCCTTCGGCTTTCAATTCATTTGCAGCGTGGATGACTTTCATAATTCTTGCCACAGATTTTCACAGATGAAACACAGATGGAATGATTTTGTCTGTGTAAATCTGTGTGCATCTGTGGCTGATTTAAGCCGTTGCCAGTTTCAAAAACGGAATGACGCGCTTTTCCAATTCCGTTGTCGTCAATTTCAAAATTTCATCGAGCGGCTTTGCGTCGGCAACGTCAAATTTTCCCGAAACGCAGCGCCGCAACGTCGCCAGATGCGCGCCGCAGCCAAGTTTCTGGCCGAGATCGTGCGCGATGCTTCGGACGTAAGTTCCCTTCGTGCAGGCGACGCGAAATTCGCCAACCGGTTCGGAATAATTTGTGAACCGAAAATTGTAAATGTGAATCAGTCGCGGTTCGCGCACGACTTCGATGCCTTTGCGCGCGAGTTTGTAAAGCGGCACGCCGTTCATTTTGATGGCCGAAACCATCGGCGGCATTTGCATCTGGTCGCCGATAAACTTGGTGGCTTCTTCGTTCAACGTTTCGAGCGTCAGCGGCGGAACAGTTTTTGTTTCGAGAATTTCGCCGTCGGCGTCGTAGCTGTTCGTTGTTTCGCCGAACTTGATTGTGCCTTCGTAGACTTTGTCGTCGCCCATCAATTTTTCGGAGAGCTTCGTGCCGCGTCCGAGAACAATAATCAAAAGTCCGGTTGCATTCGGATCGAGCGTGCCGCAATGGCCGACCTTCTTGATTTGAAAACGACGGCGGATGGCGTCCACGACATCGTGCGAAGTCGGGCCGGCGGGTTTATCAACGAGAATCGCGCCGTCGAGTGCGGAAAAATCTTGCATGAAAATTATCGGGCGTTGTTCAACGCCTTTTTCACTGCGGCGATCACTTTGCGCTGAACCGAAAGCGGCTTTCCGGAAATTCTTGCGCCCGCCGCCGCCGAATGTCCGCCGCCGCCGAATTGCGCGGCGATTTCGTTCACGTTCACCTTGTCGCTTTTCGAGCGCAGGCTGATACGCGTGAGTTCGGGTTCGATCTCCTCAAAGACGCACGCGACGATGACCGGCTCGATGGCGCGGATGTGGTCAATGAGTCCCTCGGAATCGTTGCTCTCCGCGCCGGTGCGGGTGAAATCGCTTTTCTTCAGCCAGAACCATGCGATGCGGTCGTCGGCGGTGAGGCGGAATTTGCTGTAGACAAGTTTGAGCAGTCGTGCGCGCGAAACGGGATACGATTGATAAACTTCGTCGCAGATTTTCGCGAGGTTCGCGCCGCGCGTGACGAGTTCCGCGCCGGTGTGAAATGTGCCGGGCCGCGTCGTGGGATATTGAAACGAGCCGGTGTCGGTTGAAACGGCGGCAAAAAGCAAATCGGCAATCGGCTTGGTGATCGGCCAGCGCGCGACTTTGAGCAGACGAAAAATCAATTCGCCGCAGGAAGGCTCGCGCGCGGAAACCCAGTTGATGTCGGCGTAGCGAGTGTTGCTTTCGTGATGATCAATGTTGATGAAAATTTTCCGGTCGCCGACGCACTTGCCGACTTTGCCAAGCCGCTCGAAGCTCGCGCAATCGGTCGCGATGACGCAGTCGAATTTCTGGCCGCGCTTCGGTTTTTGAAAAACGCCGTCGGGGTCGAGAAATTTCAATTTCTGCGGAATGGAATCCTCGTTCCAGCAAACAACTTTCTTGCCTTCGTTCTGCAACGCCAGCGCGAGGCCGAGTTGCGAGCCGATGCAATCGCCGTCAGGCCGGATGTGGCCGACGATGCAAAAAGTTTTATGCTCGCGAATGACTTCGATGATTCGGTCAATGATTTTGGGATAGCTTTTCACAATTATTCGCTTGTCTGCTCTTCGGTCGGGCCGCTGTCAATGGGCGCGGTTTTTTCCAATTCCTCGATGATTTGCAAAACCTTGTTGCCGCGCACGATGGAATCGTCGAAGACAAATTTCAGCGCGGGCGTGTATTTCAAAATGATGGAGCGCGCGACGAGGCTTTGGATGCGCGCGCGATGTTCGGTGAGCAATTGGAAGCCGCGCTTTTGCTGGTCCGCGTTGCCCAGAATGCTGACGAACACGACGGCGGATTTCAAATCACCGGCGACATCCACGTCGTTGACGGTGATCAAGCCTGCGTCGCTGACGTGAAATTCGCGGCGGACGGCCTCGCCGATTTCGCGCTTGAGCAGTTCGCGCACACGTTGGAGTCGGAGGCTGGCCATTGTCTTTCGTTAATCGTTAAATTGTTAAATCGTTGAATCGTGAACCGATTTAACAATTTAACGGTTCAACCATTCAACAAATCATAATTTCGCCGCAACTTTTTCAAGCGAATAACATTCAATCGCGTCACCGACCTGGAAATCACTGTAGCCTTCGATGCGGATGCCGCATTCCATTCCGGCGCGCACTTCGTTGACCTCGTCCTGAAAACGGCGGAGCGACTGGCAGATGCCTTCGTAAATAACGTCCTTGCGGCGGCGCACGCGCACCTTGCCCTTGACGATGCGCCCGCTCGAAACCATGCAGCCCGCGACCGGCACGCCCTTGGACAATTCGAACACCTGCCGGATTTCCGCCGAGCCGACGACGACATCTTTGACGAGCGGATCAAGCAATCCGGCCATCGCCTCTTTCACCTGGTCAATCAATTCGTAAATGATCGCGTAAAGTTTGATCTGAACTCCAGCGTGCTTCGCCTTCTCGGCGGCGGTGCTGTCGAGCCGTGTGTGAAAACCGAGAATGATCGCGTTTGATGCGGACGCGAGCGCCACGTCGTTTTCGGTGATTGTGCCAACGTCGCTGTGAATGATTTCGAGCGAAACTTTTTCCGCCTCGATTTTCTTGAGCGCCTCGACGATGGCCTCGACTGAGCCTTGCGTGTCCGCCTTGACGACGACTTTGAGAACCTTGTCCTGATTTGCCGCAAGCGTCGCAAAAAGATTTTCGAGCGTGACCTTTTTGTCTTCCTGACCGGCGGCGCGCGCTTCAAGGAAACGCTGTTCCGCCAGTTCGCGCGCGGCTTTTTCGTCCTCGACAACGGAAAATTCCAAGCCCGCATCCGGCACGCCGTTCAAACCGAGAACGCGAACGGCAACCGACGGCCCGGCTTCCTTGAGCCGCTGGCCTTCTTCATTGATGAGCGCGCGGACGCGACCGTAAAATTCACCGCACAAAATAATGTCGCCGACGTGCAGCGTGCCTTTGCGAACCAAAACTGTCGCCGTCGGCCCGCCGGGTTCGACGCCGGATTCGATGACGTTGCCCTTGGCATTGCGATTCGGATTTGCCTTGAGTTCGAGCAAATCGGCCTGGAGCAAAATCATTTCGAGCAGTTTATCAATGCCGACTTTCGTCAGCGCGGAACATTCGACGAAAATCGTGTCGCCGCCCCAATCGTCCGGCACAAGTCCCTTGTCCTGCAATTGCTGGCGGACGCGCATCGCATTCGCGTTCGGATGATCAATTTTATTTACGGCGACAAGAATCGGAACTTTCGCGGCCTTCGCGTGTGCGAGCGCTTCTAAAGTCTGTGGCATCACGCCGTCGTTCGCCGCGACGACGAGGACGACAATGTCCGTGACGTTCGCGCCGCGCGCGCGCATGGAACTGAACGCCGCGTGGCCTGGCGTGTCGAGAAAAGTAATCTGCGCCAGTTCTTTTTTGCGCTCGGGGTGGGGGACTGAAATCGTATAAGCGCCGATGTGCTGTGTGATACCGCCAGATTCGCCTGCCGCGACGTTTGCTTTGCGGATCACGTCGAGCAAACTAGTTTTGCCGTGGTCAACGTGACCCATGATTGTCACGACCGGCGCGCGCGGCTTGAGCGTTTCCGGCTTGTCCTCGGTGTCGAGTTCGATTTGTTTCTCGACCGCGTGAACCACGCCGCCGCCGCGCTCGCGTTTCTCAACTTCAAAACGGAAACCGTATTTCGCGCAAAGCTGCTGCGCGATTTTTTCGTCAATCGCCTGATTGACCGTTGCAAAAACATTCAGTCCCATCAAATCGGCAATGATTTTGAACGGCTTCTGCTTGAGTTGAGCGGCAAGTTCGCGGACGACAATCGGCGGCTTGATGATGATGACCTCGCCAGTCGTCGGCGCGACAAATTTTGGTTGCGCTGGCGCAACAGGTTTTGCCGGCTCGCGAGTTTGCTGTTGTTGCGGACGTCCATCGCGTCCGCCGCGCTGAAATTGCTGGCGCGAATCTCCGCGCTGCGGCGTGCTTTGACGTGATGGCGGAAGTTTGGTTGAAGAACCACCACGTTCGCCGCCGCGCGAACTCGGCGGGCGCGTTGGCGATAATTGGATGAACCCGACTTTCTCGCCGACTTTTGGGCCAACTAGCTTCGGCGGCACTGGCGGCAATTCAATTTTTGCCTCGACGACCGGCGGTTCTTCTTTGATTTCCGATTTTGGTTCGGGCGGCGGCGCGGTGATGAGGACTATTTTTTCCTCGACGGGCGCCGGCTTGGGCGGTTCGGGCGCGGGCTTGGGCGCAAGTTTTGCGGCGGCTTCGGGATAAATTTTGATCAGCTCTTCTTCGAGCCACTCGGCGGAAATTTTATCGAGCGAACTGGACGGGACTTTGGCGGCGGCGATGCCCATGGACTTGGCCTTCTCGAGAATCTGCTTGTTCTCGAGGCCGAGCTTTTTCGAAATATCGTAAATACGAACGGGCATAAAAATTTTCAACCGTCGCCGACCAAATTGTGCGAATGGCCTTCATGGCTAAATCGCAGAAACAAATTTTGTTCCGGTCTGCGTCATAAAATCAACTGTTCACGGGCGCTTCGCCGACGTTCAACGTGCGGCGTCCTGCCTCGGCGCGCGCGGCTTCCAAAATCGCCGCCGCACTTTCGCCAATCTGCGGAACATCCGCGATGTCGCCGGCTTCCGCCGACAACAAATCCTCAATCCGCGTCAAACCTGCATGGACGAGCGCGTCGGCCTGCTCGCGGGAAATTCCGGGAATCGCCGCAATCGCCGCAACTGCTTCGGCGACTTTTTCGTCGAAGCCTTTCGTGACGACGACTTCGGCGTCAATGTCCACTTCCCAGCCGGTGAGTTTCGCGGTCAATCTTGCGTTTTGTCCGCGTTTGCCGATGGCGAGCGACAATTGATCTTCACTCACCAAAATTTTCAGGCGTTTTCCGGCTTCATCAATTTCAATGCTTTTCAGCTTGGCTGGTTCGAGTGCTTTCGTGACAAAAGTTTTGATATCCGATGACCACGGAATCACGTCCACTTTTTCGTTGTTCAGTTCGCGGACGATATTTTTCACGCGCTGGCCGCGCATTCCCACGCACGCGCCGACTGGATCAACTTTCGGGTCGCGCGAATAAACGGCCATCTTGGTGCGAAATCCAGGTTCGCGCGCGATGCCTTTGATCTCGATTGTGCCGTCATTGATCTCGGAAACTTCGAGCTGAAACAGTTTGATGATGAAACGCGGATCGGCGCGCGACAAAATGATTTCCGGCCCGTGCGGGCCTTCTTCGACTGCCTTGACGTAGCAGCGGATGCGTTCGCCGACCTGATATTCCTCGATTGAAACGCGCTCGCGATTTGGCAGCAACGCCTCATATTTTCCCAAATCCAAAATCACGTCGGAACGCTCAAATCTGCGGACGGTGCCACTGATGATGTCGCCGACACGGTCTTTGAATTCGGTGAAGATAAGCGCCTTTTCCGCCTGCCGGATTTTTTGCATCAGCGCTTGCTTGGCAAATTGCGTCGCGACGCGGCCAAAATTTGTCGGTGTGACTTCTTTTTCAAGTTCGTCGCCAACTTGCGCGTCGGGCTTGATGCGTCGCGCGTCGAAAACGGAAATTTGATCGTGCTTGGAACTGACTTTGTCGGAAACA
>DASYAA010000026.1:0-13536 GCA_036501565.1 Verrucomicrobiia bacterium | reverse complement strand
ACCAATGATCTGGCCACGACTCGTGAGGAAATGTTGTCGTTCTCCAACAGCTTCAACGAAACCTCCAACGCATTGAGCGACACCAAATCTTTGCTCCAAAACGCCCAAAGCCAGATCACCAACCTCAACGATCATATCAGCGATTTGCAGGCGCAGAATCAGGCGCTGGACGAACGCGCCAATTCGCTTTCCAACAACCTCGCCACTTTGAACGAGCAAATCGCCGAAACGCAGGAAAAGCTCGCCCATGCCGAGACCAACAACGTGTTTTTGACCGCGCAATTAAAAGAGCAAATGGCGGAAAAAGCCGAACTGGAACACAAATTTAATGATCTTAACGACGTCCGTTCGCAGGTTCGAAAATTGCGCGACGAACTGTTGAGCGCGCGACGTCTGGAATGGGCGCGTGCCGGCACTGATCCAATGACGCAGACCAAAGGCGCGCAGTTGCTCATGCAACATACGCCTGCCATGCCCGCCGCACCTGTCACCAAAAGCGCGGCGCCCAGTAGAAATTCTCTGTTTGATCTGAACGTGGAGATTGGCTCTGACGGTTCGGTGCAGGTCACGCCAGCTGCAACCAACGCGCCAGCCGCGACAAATTCACCGGCGCACTGACACGCGCGTGCAGAAAAATTTTCCGCAAATTTTTCCATGCCGACCTACGAATATATTTGCGGGAAATGCGGTCATGAGTTTGAAGTCCTCCAGTCCATGTCCGCCAAGCCGCTGCGGACTTGTCCTGAAGACCTTTGCGGCCGGAAAAAATGGGGACACGGCAAGGTGAAAAGAAAAATCAGTACCGGCGGCGGATTGCTCTTCAAAGGCAGCGGTTTTTACACCACTGATTATCGCAGTAAAAATTACACGGAAGCCGCGAAAAAAGATTCGGCTCCAGCCAAAACTCCCGCAAGCGACGCCAAACCCGCCGCCAAGCCGGAAAACAAGTCCGCGAAAGCGGAAAAAAAATGAAGACGGCGTTGCATCGGTTTCACGATTCAACGATCCAACGATTCAACGGTTTCGCAATTCGCCACGCTTTTATTCTTTGCGTCCTGTTTTTTCCGACGCGCGCTCGCGCGGATTTTTCGTTGCCCGGCAAAATTTCTGCGCGCAGCGTTTCCGGCCAGTTCGTCGTCGTTGGCGCAGACCGCATCTCGGCGCTGGCCGCTTTACCCGCCATCGCGACCAACGCCGATTTTGTCCGGCTCGAACCGGCGCTCCTGGCCGTTTCCGCCGAACGCATCAAGCAGTCGCTTTGGCGCGAATTGGAACTCAAACCCGACGCGCCGTGGCGCGGAAAATTTTTTCTGGCGTTGCACCCGGCGCAATCGCTCGACGAGGATGTCACCATTGTCAGCACGCCGTCGCCCAACGGCTGGAGTTATCAAGTGCAGTTGCCCGATGTTTTGCCGCGCACCCGGTTTGCGCGCGCGTTGGTCTCCGCGCTGCTGCTGGAATTCGCCAACCGCAACGCGCAGTCACATTCTGCGGAAATTCCCGCGTGGCTGGCCGATGGCCTGTCGCAACAACTGCTGGCGGAAAATTCTTCGGAAACCATTTTGTCAACGCCGAACAAACTCATAAACGGTCTGGAGCAAAACCGGATGGTCGCTACTAAAAGCGGAATTGATCCGCTCGCCGGCACGCGGCGCGTGCTGCGAAATAATTCCGCGCTGACGTTCGCGCAATTAAGCTGGCCAACCGGCGCGCAATTGACGGGCGCGGACGGCGGCGTCTATCGCGCCAGCGCGCAGTTGTTCGTGAGCGAATTGCTTGATCTGAAAAATGGTCCGGCGCATTTGCGCGCAATGCTCCGGGAACTGCCGCAGTTTTACAATTGGCAGACGGCGTTTCAAAACGCGTTTCGCGCCGAGTTTCCGCGACCGCTCGACGTGGAAAAATGGTGGGCGTTGCAAGTCGTGAATTTCGCCGCGCACGCTCCCGGCCCGCAATGGACGCCCGCCGTAAGCCGCGAAAAACTCGACGAAATTTTGAGCGTTCCCGTTGACATGCGCTCCGCTTCAAACGCTTTGCCCGCGCACGCGGAAATTTCTTTGCAAGCCGTCATTCGCAATTTTGATTCCGCGCGGCAGACGGAAATTCTTCAAATCAAGCTGCGCGATTTGGGACTGGCGCAATTGCGAATGGCTTCCCAATTGGCCGTTTTGAACAGCGCCTATCGCCGTGTGATCGCCGATTATTTGGGGGAGCGAAACGTTTTTGCACCGTCGCCGCGCTGGGCAAACCATGCTTCAAGTTCGTCCAAAAAAGTCGGCGCGCGCGAAACTATAAAAAAGTTGGATGTCCTTGACGCGCAGCGGCGGACAATTGAAACCGCCATCAAACCGGATGTTTTCACGCCCAGAAATGTGAATGCGCCTCCACCTTGAGCATGAACTTGACAGAAGGCGATTCAAACTTATAGTGCGAATACTGTAAAATGCAGACTGAAAACTCATCGGCGAACGGCAAGGAGCCGCCTTCGGGAAACCGCTTCAATTCGCTAAAACAATTTCATTCCGCAGGTCGCGGCTATTGGAAAAATGCTTCTGATGCCGATTGGAACGATTGGAAATGGCAATTGAAGCACCGCATCACAAGCGCGGAGCAATTGCAGAAATTTCTGCCCACGCTCACGCCGGAGGAATTTGCCGGCGCGAAACTGGCGAATACAAAACTCGCGCTCGCCATCACGCCGTATTTTTTCAACCTCATTGACCCGGCTGATGAAAATTGTCCCATCCGGTTGCAAGTGATTCCCAAAGTCGCCGAATCCCACACCGCGCCGTGGGAAATGAGCGACCCCGTCGGCGAAGATTCTCATTCGCCCGTGCCCGGACTTGTGCATCGTTATCCCGACCGCGTTTTGTTTTTGGTCACGGATCGCTGCGCCGCGTATTGCCGTTATTGCACGCGCTCGCGGCTTGTCAGCAACGCGAGCGGCTATGATTTTCATCCCGAATTCGACAAGCAGATCGCCTACATCGCCGCGCACCCAGAAATCCGCGACGTGCTCTTGAGCGGCGGCGACCCGCTGCTGTTGAGCGACGACAAACTGGAAAATCTTTTGAGCCGCCTGCGCGCGATCCCGCACATTGAATTTTTGCGCATCGGTTCGCGCATCCCGACGTTCCTGCCGCAACGCATCACGCCGGAACTTTGCGCGATGTTGAAAAAATTTCATCCGCTCTTCATGAGCGTCCACTCGAACCATCCGCGCGAATTGACGACCGAAGTCCGCGACGCGCTGGGCCGACTTGCCGACACCGGCATCCCGCTCGGCAACCAATCCGTTTTGCTCAAGCACGTCAACGACGACGCGACCGTGATGAAGGCGCTCGTCCAGAAACTGCTCATGTGCCGCGTGAAGCCGTATTATCTTTACCAGTGCGACCTGATTTCCGGCTCGGCGCACCTGCGCGCGAGCGTGCGCCAGGGCATCGAGATCATGCAGCAATTGCGCGGGCACACGACCGGCTACGCCGTGCCGCAATACGTCATTGACGCGCCCGGCGGCGGCGGCAAAGTGCCGGTCAATCCCGAATACGTCTTGAGCCACAACGCCGACCGCGTGGTGTTGCGCAACTACGAAGGAAAAATTTTCGAATATCCCGAAGCCGCCGACGGCACGCCGCTTTCCAAGCCACCGAAAGAAATTGAAGAGCCGGAGTTGGTTTAATGCTTATGATTATCAGAAACTATTGGTTGCCGTCTTTACTGACAATCACCAGTGTTTTGGTTTTATGGTTAAGTTGTGGAATGCTTGGAGCGCATGGAATGAATGGCTATCCATTTCTTTTTTTGTATTTTGGTGCCGTCTTTAGTTTGTTTGTGGGTGTCCCTTTACTTACGGTAATTGACATTGCCTTTATCATTTTTAAGTTGAAGTCTTTCAAACAAAATGGATTTCACGTTTGGCCGTATTATTGTGCTTTGATTTTAGGAGTTGGCAGTATGGCACTATTTTTAATAGTGCATATTTATTTGAGATATAACACTCCAAATGAAATATCATTGTTTTGAATTTACCTCCGCGCATTTTCTGCTAGATTGCTGGCATGAGCGGAATCACTTTCATGGTGGATAAACGCGGCCAAAAAACGGCAGCCGTCATTGACCTGCGGAAGCATGAACAATTGTGGGAAGATTTCCATGATTCATTGCTAGCTGAATCGCGCGCCCGCGAGCCGCGTGAAAGTCTTGAATCTGTCAGACAACGGCTAAAATCCCGTCGGAATGGCTGATTACTCCATCAGCTTCGCCCGTTCCGCGCGTAAGGAATTGGAACATCTTTCTGGCGGTGTCGCTGAACGAATTCTGGCGAAGATCGAAACATTGGCCGGAAATCCGAGACCAGTCGGCATCATCAAACTTCACGGACAGAAAAATCTCTGGCGGATGCGCGTCGGCGATTATCGGGTGATTTATTCGATTGATGATTTTTCCAAAACGATTGATGTTTCGGTAATTCGTCATCGGCGCGATGTTTATCGGGATTTGTAAATATGTTCCGTGAATCGCTCCCAACCAAAACCGCGCGGCTGAAAAAAATCATCGCCGGTTTCCAAAAGACTTATCCCGACGCGCACTGCGAGCTGACTTACGCGAATCCGCTCCAATTGCTCGTCGCCGTGATCCTTTCCGCGCAATGCACGGACAAGCGCGTCAACCTCATCACGCCGGAGTTGTTCAAAAAATACCGCTCGGCGGCGGATTTCGCGGACGCGCCGCGCGCGGAACTGGAGCAGTTCATCAAGTCCGCCGGATTTTTCCGCAGCAAGGCGAAGAACATCCAGAATTGCTGCCGCAAACTCGTCGAGCGTCACGGCGGCGAAGTGCCGCGCACGATGGAGGAATTGATCCAGCTCGACGGCGTCGGGCGCAAGACGGCGAACGTCGTCCTCGGCAATGCGTTCGACGTGGTCGTCGGCGTCGTCGTGGACACGCACATGATACGATTGTCGCATCGGCTCGGTTTGGTAACGGAACGGACGCCGGAAAAAATCGAACTCGCGCTGATGAAACTGCTGCCGCAGAAATACTGGCTCGATTTCAGCCACTGGCTCGTCTGGCACGGACGTCGGCGGTGTTTTGCAAGGAAGCCGGATTGCGCGAATTGTGAAGTGCTGAAATGGTGCCCGCGAATCGGAGTAAAAGAATCTTTGCCACAGAGACGCAGAGGCACAGAGGTTGAAAAATAATTTTCTCTGCGTCTCTGTGCCTCTGTGGCTAATCTTCCCACCGAATGAATTGGTTTTACCTCAACTCCGGCAAGTGCGGTGCAGCGTTCAACATGGCGCTGGACGAGGCGTTGCTCGAAAATGTTTCGCGACTTGGCCAGCCGGTTTTGCGTTTTTACGGCTGGACGGAACCTGCGGCGACATTTGGTTATTTTCAAAAAATTTCCGAGGTCGAGCGCGCGACGCATTTGCGCCCGCTGATTCGTCGTCCGACCGGCGGCGGCATCGTGCCACACGATGCAGATTGGACTTACAGTTTTGTCGTTCCGCCGAATCACGAATGGTATTCGTTAAAAGCGATTGAAAGTTACCGCCGCATCCACGAATGGATTCAAAGCGCGTTCACAAAATTGAAAATTGAAACGGAACTGGCAAAAGCGGAAAGCAGAAAGCGGAAGGCGGAAATTTCCGGCGCGTGTTTTTCTGGTCACGAAAAGTCCGATTTGCTCTGGCGCGGCAAAAAAATCGCAGGCGCGGCGCAGCGGAGAAACAAACTCGGCTTGTTGATTCAAGGCTCAATCCAGAAACTGGAAGTCGGAAATCAGAGGCCAGTTTTTGAAAATGCCATGCGCGATGTTGCTGTGGAAAATTTCAAAATCAAATGGGAAGTGTTTTCGCCGGATGAAAATTTAATTTCGCGCGCGGAGAAATTCGCATTGGAAAAATATGCGCGGGCGGATTACAATCAAAGGCGTTGAGTCGTCATTCATTTTATTAAGCTGTGAAAAATTCCCTGTCGTTTTTGGGACTGCGAAAAGGAGTTGCTGTTGGAATCATTTCTGCGATTTTCCCGGCGCAATTTTTGTGCGCGCAGGCTTTGATGAGCGGCGGAACGTATTCGCAGAATTTTGATTCGCTGGCGAATTCCGGCAGCGCGAATAGTTGGACGGACAATTCCACGTTGCCGGGCTGGTATGCTTCCAAAAAAGTTTTGCCCGTCATCGTCACGAATTACATTGCGAGCACGGGTTCACTTACGACCGGCGCGCTTTATAGTTACGGCGCGGTGGCATCGGCCAATCGCGCGCTTGGCCTTTTGGTGTCCGGCACGCCCGGCAACATGGCTTTCGGAATCCGCTTCACAAACGACACAGCTTTTGTCCAAAGCAACATCGTGGTTTCTTTCACGGGCGAACAATGGCGCAATGCTAATGCTGCGGTGCAAACGCTGACGTTCTCTTATCAAGTTGGAACTTCACTTACGAATGCAGATGGCGGAGGTGAATTCGTCTGGACGCCTTTTGCCGCGCTGAATTTCACAACGCCAGTCGCCGGCGGCAGTGCGGGAGCTTTGGACGGCACGGCTCCGGCCAACCAAACAATTTTTACAAATGTCGCGCTCGTGGGAGTCGCAGTTCAGTCGGGACAAGAATTATTTTTGCGCTGGTTTTTGGCGCAACCTGAATCGGGCAGCAGTCCCGGCGTGGCCGTTGACAATCTCACCGTCAGTTTTCAAGCAGCCGGCGCGTCACCGCCGATGATCACGACCCAACCGCAAAGCCAGATGGCCGGCGAGTCCGGCTTTGCCCTGTTCACGGTCGCGGCGAGTGGCAGCCCGTCGTCAGATTTTCAGTGGCAATTCGACGAAACCAATCTTGGTGGCGAGACAAATTCAACCCTCACTCTGAATAATTTGACGGCGAATCAAGCCGGAAATTATTCCGTCATCGTGACTAATTCCGCCGGCGCGGTCACTAGCAGTCCCGCCGCGCTTCTCGTCACGCCTGTTTCATTCGACGCGACCAACGGCGAGATTCGGATTTTGCAATACAACGTTGAAGGCAACGGCTCGACGGATTGGAGCACGAACGCGACGCAAGTGCAGGCCATCGGACGCGAGTTGACATATCTCAACCCGGACATCATCACGTTCAATGAAATTCCGACGACGAATCTCTGGCAAATGACGAATTGGGTGACGGCGTTTTTGCCCGGCTATTTTCTGGCCACAAATTCCTTCGGCGACGGTTTCATTCAAAACGTCATCGCCAGCCGTTTTCCGATCACGCGCTCGGCGAGCCATTTGCACAATTCAAATCTGGACCAATATGGCTACACCAAGTCCAATTTCACGCGCGACTTGTTTGAAGCACAAGTCGCCGTGCCGAACTGGCCACTGCCGTTGCACGTTTTTCTCGCGCACTTGAAATCCACCGATTCGACCACTCCACAGGACGATGCCAACAAACGCGCCGCCGAAGCGTCCGCCGTTTCAAATTATTTCGCGGCGACTTTTTTGACCGGAACAAACGCGACGCATCCCTACGTTTTGGACGGCGACATGAATGAAGACGCATTTTTTCCCGACGCCGATTATATCAGCGGTCATCCGATTCAACGGCTCACGAGCGCGCCGACCGGATTGCAAATGACCATTCCGATCAATCCAGTCACGCACACCGATTTGACCGAATCTATTCAATATTCGCTCAACACGCGGTTTGATTACATTCTACCGTGCCCGCTTTTATTTTCAAACATCGCCGGCAGCGAAGTCTTTCGCACCGATTTGCTGACTAATTTTCCGCCGAACTTGAACAGCGATGACGACGAAATTGCCAGCGACCATTTGCCCGTGCTGATGGTTTTCAAAAACCCGTTCGACACTTCGTTTCAATTGCTTTCCATCGCACGGACAAATCAAAAAGTCACGCTCGCGTGGGAATCGCAAAACAATCGCAGTTACAACATCGAAGCCTCGACGGATTTGTTTTCGTGGCTGCCGTTCGCGACGAACATCGTGACCGCGACAACCAATGCCAGTTTCATTTTCACCACCAACGATGTCAGTGACCCGATAAAATTTTTCCGGATTTATCGCGCGCCGTGAAAATTTTCACGGAACCGGAACCGGAGTATTTCCCGCAAGCCCGCTTAAAAATCTCGCCTGAAATTTTTCGTTCTGATATTCTCACGCATGATTCGGCTCGTTTTATTCGATATTGACGGCACGCTCGTTCACACCGGACACGCCGGAACGCAGGCGTTCGCCAAAACGTTCGCGACCGAATTCGACCTTCACCACGGTTCGGAAAAAATGAAATTTGCCGGGCGCACCGACGTGAGCCTTGTCCGCGAATTTTTCAAAATCCACGGGCTGCCGGAAACGCCGGAACATTTCCAACAGTTTTTTGAACGCTACGTTTTCTGGCTCGACCACATTCTCGCGCACAGCAACGGCAACGCGTGCAAAGGTGTGCGCGAATTCATCCGCGATTTGCAAACGTTGCCGCAACCGCCGATGCTCGGTCTGCTCACCGGCAACATCCGGCTCGGCGCGGAACTCAAACTGCGTTGTTACGATCTTTGGGAACATTTTCATTTCGGCGGATTTGCCGACGACCACGAAGACCGGAATCACATCGCCGTTGCCGCGCTCGAACGCGGACGGCGCGTGCTGGGGAGAAATCTACAGCCACAGGAGATTATTGTGGTGGGTGACACGCCATTTGACATTCGCTGCGGAAAATTCATCGGCGCGAAAACGCTGGCCGTCGCCACAGGCGGCGCGAAATTGGATGAACTTAAAAAATGCCAGCCGGATTGGGCGGCGGAAAATTTGACGCAAATCAGCGCGCGGGAAATTGTTGAATCGTTACGGCGATAATCTTTCGCGATGCGGCAAATGGTCACGATTCCAGCGGCTCAAAGCCTCGTCACTGGTGTCTTCAAAAAAAGATTGCAACGTCGGCGATTCGACGTGGCCATCGCAAAATACCACGTTGGCTTTGCCTTGATGACGCAAAGATGCTTGATGGTTTTTTACCAATGAATTGGCGAAATAACCTTTCGGGCCGCGAAAGAAATCAAGAGCGTTTGGAACAAATGTTTCTCCCATCGCCATCATGTCGCTTGGTTCAGCTACTTCTGACTCGCCGATTGAAGCAAGTGTAATGAGTATGTTTGAATTTATGGAATAGTGACCTGAAAGTCCGAGCGTGTTGGTATAATTTCCAAATCCAAAGGCATTATAGCCGTAGGACAGGGAAGGTTGCTGCACGACTGGACAATGCCACACGCCGGTATTTGGCCAATTTGTTGGCGGTTTGGAAAAGCCAAGCCCGCAATTTCCAATGGAAAAGCCCAAAAGTTATTATTCGTTTTGTTTGTATCAACATACAAAGGATAAGCATGGTCATTTGCGAGAATATTTTGCAAACCGATTCCGAGTTGATGCAAATTGTTGATGCATTGGATTTGCTGCGCTCTTTTTTTGGATTGAGAAAGTGCCGGGAGCAAAAGCGCGGCGAGAATTGCGATGATGGCAATTACGACGAGAAGTTCAATCAGCGTGAACGCGGAACTTTTATTCTGGCGGCGGCAGGTCACGCCCAAGCGATACTGCATTTCGCCTTTTCTTTCAACGGCCAACATTTAAGCTGTGGACATGGCGCATTTGCAAAAGGCGATTGACGATTCCGTCGCGACGCTTCGCGGATTGATGGGTTTGGAAGAATTGCTGAACCGCGCGGCGAAAATGGTTTTGATCTGCCTGACTTCGGGCAAAAAACTTCTCGTCTGCGGCAACGGCGGCAGCGCGTCGGACGCTACGCATTTTGCCACGGAATTTCTCTGCCGCTTCCACGAAGACCGCCGTCCGTATCCGGCCATCTCGCTCACGGCCAACGGCGAGTTCATGACCGCCGTGTGCAACGATTATCACGCGGACGAAATTTTTGCGCGGCAAGTCCAGGGTCTCGGTGAAAAAGGCGACGTGCTCATCGCATTTACGACGAGCGGTAAATCGAAAAATATTTTGCGCGCGCTCGAAGAGGCGAAGAGCAAGGGAATCGAAAGCACTTGTTTCCTCGGTCGCGACGGCGGTTTCACGAAAGGAATCGCGACGATTGACTTGATTGTGCAGGGAAATTCAACGGCGCGGATTCAGGAAGCGCAAAAACTGCTCATGCACGTTCTCTGCGAAATGGTGGACGAAAAGTTGCCGAAGAAATGATCAAAAATAATCCGGCTCGTTTCCAGCTTTCCATTTGATGTTGCAGCCCATGCTGGCTTTTTGATTGGGCAAAATGGGTTTGCCCGCGAGCACGGCGTCGAGCGCGCCGCGCAAATCTTTTCCGGTGACGGGAATTCCGTTGCCCGGACGGCTGTCGTCAAACTGGCCGCGATAGATGAGCTTCTGATTTTTGTCGAAAAGAAAAATGTCCGGCGTGCAGGCGGCGCGATAATTTTTTGCGACGGCTTGCGTTTCGTCGTAAAGATACGGAAAAATATAACCGGCGCGCTTAACTTCATCCTTCATTCTGGCCGGGCTGTCGTCGAGATAATTTTCAACGTCGTTGGAATTGATTCCGGCGATGGCGACTTTTTTCGTCGCATAGTCGCGCGCGAGTTGCGCGAGTCCGGCGCGGATGTGAATCACATACGGACAATGGTTGCACATGAAAATGACGAGCAGCGCGGGCGCGTTTTTGAAATCGGCGAGGGAAGTGATTTCTCCGTTGGTGTCCGGCAATGAAAAATCAGGCGCAGTCGTGCCGAGCGGCAGCATGGTTGAGGGTGTCAGTGCCATGAAAGGAATATAAATCCAAAGTCCAAAGTTAAAAGTTTTTTTGAGACAGAATTTACAGAATTATGCAGAATTATTTTTTCAATCCTGTGAATTTTGTTAATCCTGTCTAAAATTCAAACGTCGTGGCAAAAAACATTGTTTATTTCGATTTGGAAACGCAAAAATCTGCCGATGAAGTCGGCGGTTGGGGCAACATTTCAAAAATGGGCATGAGTATCGGCGTGACGTGCAGCAGCGCGAGCGGCGAATATAAAATTTACGGCGAAAAACAGGTCAACGACCTCATCACAGATTTACAGCGCGCGGATCTAGTCGTTGGTTTCAACAACCTGCGCTTCGACTACGAAGTCTTGCATGGTTACACGTCGTTTGATTTGAGCCAGCTTCCGACTTTGGACATGATGGTGGAATTGCAGAACACGCTAAACCACCGGCTCTCGCTCGACTCGATTGCGACGGCGACGTTCGGCGTGGAAAAAACGGCGGAAGGCCTACAGGCGATTCGCTGGTTCAAGGACGGCAAGCTCGCTGAAATCGCGGAGTATTGCTGCTACGACGTAAAATTGACAAGACTCGTTCACGAACACGGCCTGCGGCACAGACAATTGCACTATAGCAATCGGTTTGGAAAAAAAATGACCGTGCCGGTGAAGTGGTAGGCCAAAATTGAATTGTCCCGCGCGCCGGTTCACGGCAACCTTCTTGCTTCGTTATGCAGCAAGTGAACCTCGGCATCATCGGTGGCGGAACTGTTGGCGGCGGCGTGTTTGACGCGCTTCAACGGAATGGAGATTTACTGTCTTCGCGCATTGGCGTCAGCGTCCGCGTTTCAAAAATTGCCGTCAAATCGCTGAAAAAAAATCGCGCGGCGAAGATTCCAAAAAATCTGCTCACGGAAAACTGGCGCGAAGTTGTTCACGATCCGAAAATCCAAATTGTCGCCGAACTTGTCGGCGGAACGACTGTCGCGCGCGAAGTCATCCTGACTGCGCTCAAGCTTGGCAAGCCCGTCGTCACGGCGAACAAGGCTTTGCTTTCCGCGCATGGTGAGGAACTTTTTGCCGCAGCAAAAAAATTTGGCGCGAATCTTTATTACGAAGCCAGCGTGTGCGGCGGCATTCCCATCATCAAATCGCTGCGTGAAGGATTTGTTGGAAATCGGATTGACGCGCTTTACGGAATTGTCAACGGCACTTGCAATTACATTTTGACGCGCATGAAACTCGAAGGCGCGGACTTCGCCGAAGTTCTCGCCGACGCGCAAAAATTGGGTTACGCCGAGACGCCTCCCGATCTCGACATTAACGGTCACGACGCCGCGCACAAGATTGGAATTCTCGCGTCGCTTGCACATGGCTTTTGGGTGAGTCCGAAAAAAATTCACGTCGAAGGCATTCGGCACGTCAGCGCGATCGACATCAAATTTGCGGGCGAACTTGGCTATACGATCAAATTGCTCGGAATCGTAAAAAAAATTGAAGGCGTCTGCCGTGTTCAAGTTTCCGTTTATCCGACTTTGATTCCAAACGCGCACGTTCTCGCGAGCGTGAATTACGCTTTCAACGCCGTCTTTGTTCGCGGCGACGTTGTCGGCGATTCCCTTTTTTACGGACGGGGCGCGGGCAAAGATGCAACGGCCAGCGCGGTCTTGAGCGATCTGGCCGACGCCGCGCTTGATCTGAAATTCGCCAACAAACATCGTCTGCCGCCGTTTGTGCCGCACGAATGTTCCGGCGCGGTCGTGCCGATTGAAGACGTCGTCTCGCAGTATTTTGTGCGGCTCAATGTCATTGACCGTCCCGGCACGCTCGCAAAAATCGCGGCGATTTTCGGCGCGGCAAAAATCGGCATCTCGTCCGTGATTCAACCCGAAGGTCACGAAGGCGAAGGTGTGCCGCTGATTTTCATGCTGCACTACGCAACGAACGGGGCGGTGAGCGGCGCGCTGAAAAAAATCGGCAAGCTTCCGGTCATCAAAAGCAAACCGATGATGTTGCGCGTCGAAAATTTCGAATGAAAATATCTTTTACCGCAGATGCGCAAAGGCGCAGAGGAGAAAATAATTTGCAATTTTTCTCTGCGTCTCCATGTCGCCGTGGTTAATTTCAAATGCTTCAATTTTACAGCACGAACGGACAATCGCCGGCAGTCAGCCTGCGCGAGGCGATGCTCGCCGGGCAAGCGCCGGATCGCGGGCTTTATTTTCCTGAAAAATTTCCACATCTCGCGTCCGATGAAATTTCTGCATTCGCGAATTTGTCGTATCACGAAATTGCGTTTCGCGTTTTGTCAAAATTCACGGACGGAATTATTTCTTCCGACGAATTGACCGCGATTTGCCGCGATATTTACAATTTTCCGATTCCGCTCGAAAAAGTTTATGATCGCGTCCATGTCATGCGGCTCGATCAGGGGCCGACGGCGTCGTTCAAAGATTTCGCCGCGCAATTTATGGCGCGCGTGATGGGAAATTTTTTGCAGCAGGACAAAAAGCAACTGACGATTCTCACGGCGACAAGCGGCGACACTGGCGCGGCGGTGGCGCACGCGTTTCACAAAATTCCAGGCATCAAAGTCATTGTATTGTTTCCAATTGCCGAAGTCAGTTTGTCGCAACGAAAATTGATGACGACATTGCGCGAGAACGTCCGCACCGTGGCGATTGACGGAAAATTTGACGACTGCCAGGCCATGGTAAAACAAGCCTTCGCCGATCCGGCACTCAAACACCTTCCCCTCTCCTCAGCGAATTCGATCAACATT
>DASYAA010000025.1:0-21801 GCA_036501565.1 Verrucomicrobiia bacterium | reverse complement strand
CTCGCATCAAGACGTTGACTTGGCAGACCCATAAAGATAACGCCCGTTTCTTCGGCAGCGCGGACAAAGTGCCGCATCACGTCATCACGATGGGACTCGGCACCATCATGGAAGCCCGGCAATGTGTTCTGCTGGCCTTCGGCGCGAAAAAAGCGCGCGCAGTTGCGGCGACCGTCGAAGGCCCATTGGCTTCGCTCAATCCCGCCTCGGTTTTACAGATGCATCCCAACGTGAGGGTTTGTCTAGATCATGCGGCGGCCGCGAAGTTGAAGCACGCCGATTATTATCGTCTGGTGTTTACGAACAAGCCCGAATGGCAACTGATATAGGCAATGCAAAACACAAAATCATATGCCACAGGGTTGGCCGGCCTGCAGGCTGAAATCCGGTGCGAACCGCTGCCATTTTTCGATCACAACGACCTCGAAAGTGTGCGCCGTGTCTTTCAGTTCTCCGAGCCTTGTCCACTTCAACAGGCGTGGCTGCCGGAAACACAGGCAAGCTTTTCACCAGGCGAAGTACGCCTGGGCTGGCGAGGACGCTCGCTCATGATTTTCGCCAAATTGACGGACATGGACGTTTTCAACGATGCGACCGGATTCAATCAGCACACTTGGGAACTGGGGGATGTTTTTGAAATGTTTTTCCAGTCCGCCGAAATGGAAAGCTATGTTGAACTTCATGTCACACCGAATAATCAACATCTGCAATTGCATTACCCCACCGCCGGTGCATCTGAATGGGCGCGGAAAAATGAAAGGCTGACAGATTTTTTGATCTGGAACGAAGAGTTTCATTCCAAAACATGGATTGAGCCCAAAATGTACCGGTGGTATGTCTTTGCCGTAATACCAGCCAGGGCAGTGTGTGGTTCAAATAAGCCGATCAAAAACACCCGGTGGCGATTTTCTTTTGGTCGTTACGACTACACGCGGGACGCTAAAGAACCTGTCATTTCCTCCACTTCATCCCATACAAAACCTGATTTTCATCGGCAACACGAGTGGGGCGTGTTGATTTTTAAAACACATTTGTAATGCTAAACTGATGAAGACAAAGACGAATTGCTTATTTTGGCGGCGGGCATGGGCAGCCGTTATGGCGGGCTCAAACAGATTGATCCGGTCGGCCATCACGGTGAAACCATCGTTGACTATCGCCAACGGCGATTATCCCGAAAAACTTTGGCTATGAACTTAAAGCATGATGTGAGTGCAATCGCGCGCCAATTTCAAATTTATGGCGAATTTTTGAGCGCCGGCCCTTACGGCAGCGGTCATATCAACGATACTTACTGTGCCGTGTTTGACCAGGGTGGCATGCGAGTCCGTTACATTTTTCAGCGTATCAACCACGGAATCTTTAAGAATCCGGTTGCGCTCATGGAAAATATTCAGCGCGTGACAGAGCACCTCGCCAAGAAATCCGTTGGTAAATCTGATCAAAGCCGCCGCGTACTGACTTTGATTCCGGCATCCCACGGCGAACCCTATTATTGCGACGAGGCAGACAATCACTGGCGTGTTTACATTTTTGTCGAGAAAGCGCAGACATTCGACGCCATCGAGTCCGTGCTACAGGCGTTTCAAGCCGCAAAGGCGTTCGGACGATTTCAGAAACTTCTCGCCGACCTACCCGCGCCACGACTTCACGATACAATTCCAGATTTCCATCACACGCCAAAACGGTTTGCCTCGCTGGAAAGAGCGATTGAAACCGACGCCTTCAATCGCGCGAAACTGGCCAAGGTGGAAATTGAATTTGCCTTGAACCATAAAACTATCACAAGCGTCTTGCTTGACGCAAAATTACCAGAGCGCGTAACGCACAACGATGCAAAACTCAACAATGTGATGCTTGATAACGCGACCGGCGAAGGAATTTGTGTGATTGATTTAGACACCGTGATGCCCGGACTGGCACTCTATGATTTTGGCGATATGGTGCGTACAACGACCAGCCCGGCGAAGGAGGATGAGCGTGATCTGTCGAAAGTGAAAATGCAGTTTCCGATGTTCGAGGCATTAGTACGAGGCTATCTTACATCGGCCTCCGAATTCTTAACAAGAGCGGAAAAAGAATTTCTCGCTTTTGTGGGCAAATTGATTACTTTTGAAATCGGTATCCGTTTCCTCACGGATTTTCTTGAAGGCGATACTTATTTCAAGGTCCACCGCAAAGGACACAATCTCGACCGCTGTCGCACGCAGTACAAGTTGGTCGAGTCCATCGAAAAACAGGAAGTGAAAATGAACAAATTCGTGGAGACAATTGGATGAAAATTTTAGTTACTGGCGGTGCCGGCTTCATCGGCAGCCACATCGTCGAATATTTTCAAAACCGCGCTGAAGTGCGCGTTTTAGACAATTTGAGTTCCGGCTTCAAACACAATCTTGCTGGCTTCAATTGTGATCTCATCGAAGGCTCAATCCTTGATCGCGAGTTAGTGCGTTTCGCGGTGCAGGACATAGATTATGTCTTTCATCTGGCAGCGATGATTAGCGTACCAGACTCCATGCAAAAACCAGTTGAATGCGCAAATATCAATACGGTTGGTACTCTAATTGTTCTGGAAGAAGCTGCGAAAGCAAAAGTGAAGAAACTTGTTTTGAGTAGTTCAGCAGCAATTTATGGCGACAATCCAGTCACACCAAAATTGGAAACGATGATTCCGGAACCGAAAAGTCCCTACGCCGTTACGAAGCTCGATGGAGAATTTTACTGCAAAATGTTTGCCGATGAAGGTCGCATCCAGACCGTCTGTCTGCGCTACTTCAACGTTTTTGGTCCGCGTCAGGATCCAAATAGTCAATATGCTGCCGCAGTACCAATATTTATTGACCGGGCGGTAAAGAATAAGCTGATCACGATATATGGCGACGGTGAACAGACACGAGATTTTATTTATGTGAAGGATATTGTCGCGGCGAATGTGTTTTTCGCGACGCAATTCAAATCGATCGGCGTATTTAACATGGCTTACGGCCAGCGAATGACCATCAACGAACTGGCGAAGACGATTTGCTGTTTAACCGGTTCTCATTCGGAAATCAAACACACACCCGCCCGTCCCGGCGACGTGAAACATTCAGTAGCGTCCATCGAAAAATTACGCGCCGCCGGTTTTGACCCGCTTATGAATTTTGGAGATGGTCTACAGGCTACCATTGATTTTTTTTCAGGAGGGCGAGCACAATCAAGGGTTAGTTGAGACATATCACTGGTTTACGAGATTGACTATGTCCGGCTTTACTGACTAATTTGAGGTATGAGTATTATCCATTTCTCACTATCTCAATTAAAACGCGCAGCACAGATCAAGGAACAAATCGAGAAGCTACAAGGCGAACTGCTCAGAGTGGCCAGTGGCAGTGTTCCCGCTAAGTCAATCGGAGTTGGAGTCAAGCCTGTCAGAAAGAAAATCAGCGCAACCGGAATCGCGAAGATTCGGGCTGCTCAAAAGGCACGTTGGGCAAAAATTAAAATCGCGAAGCTTGTAAAACCGGTTGCCAAAGCCCCAGTAAAAAAGAAGAAGATGAGCGCGGCAGCCAAAGCCAAACTCTCGGCCTTGGCGAAGGCTCGCTGGACTAAAATCAAAAAAGCTGGAAAGAAATCGCTGTAATATGCTTTTACCATTTCAGATTGAGAGTGCAGTTCCGTTAAGGGGCTGCACTTTTTGTTTGTGTCATGGGAGTGCATATTTAGCTAACGACAGTGGCCGGAAGCAAACGATTCATGGACTGATTATCCATGTGCTAAAATGTCCGTGCGTTGCATTCCTTGAAATTTATCTAATGGAGAAGAAGCCGACAATCCGCATTGTCGTCTAGTGCTCAAAAATCGAATCGCCGTGACCAACGCGCGGTTTGCTCTGTTTCACGGGCTGTCGGTCGCCCGTATGCCTCTCTACCACGCTCGTTCCACTCCGCAAACCACGCGCTCGTCACGAGTGGCATTTGCATGATGCCGAATAATCGGCGTGCTTCCGCCAGCGGTTCAGCGACGGTCGTTCGCCGAACCGCAGGCCGAAGCCACGATCCAAAGAATTATCGAGATTTCACACGAAATTTCTAAACCTGTGGGCGTCAATTAAACTGACTCTGTTCGGAGCCGGATTTTATTTCCGTGACCACAATGTCCCGAATCTTGGGCTGGCCTTCGGCGAGCAGCGGATGATATTTCGCCGGTAACGGTGTGATGAATGACAATTCCAGTCGGTGCAGGGCGGTTTCAATCCGGCGGAGCGCATGGCCGCGAACCATGATTTCATGCGTGGCGAACGACAGATGGAGCA
Organism: Verrucomicrobiia bacterium; assembly: GCA_036501565.1. GTDB lineage: Bacteria > Verrucomicrobiota > Verrucomicrobiia > Limisphaerales > UBA11358 > UBA11358. The sequence goes on along the minus strand of DASYAA010000025.1, from coordinate 17,507 downwards.
GTTGCTCCTTGCCGTCGGTGTCAAATTCGGCATACGCGAATTGATCCAGCGGGAGCAGAAATATGCGCCCTGTTGAAATTTCAATACGCAGGCAACTTGGCCGAGCGCCTCCTGCGCGAATCGCTCCGGCTTAATCGTCATCGTGGCCACAGTCCGGCGGGTCGCGCAATGGCGGGAACGGGTCAAATGGTTCGGGCGGCAGCGTTGGCCGTCCAATTGGTATTTGCACTCCAATGGCCACTGTCACATGAGGTATGGATTTTCCCTTCAATAGTTTTCGTTGAAGTCCGCCACTCAACACCCAAGCCAGAAATGGAATCAGAAGAAATACCAACCCCATAAAGATGTAGAGTCCGTAGTCGGCAATGACTCCATCAAGAAATTTCAATACCGACTGCTCCAGTTCGAGTGCTTTTATTTGCATGGGTTGCATGATGTCCTCCTTATGCGGTGATGGCTTGCGCCACGGGTTCAATTCCTACGCCGTTCGCAGAGAGCCTACGCTGCCGCTCGTATTCGCTTAACGACGGCAGTTCCACCTGCGCCCTGCGTGCGTAGGCGCGATGCACAGCTTTACTATTATGTCCCAAATTTTCCATCGCAAAACGTTCGGGATAACCGGCGATTTTCGCCCGTTCCGCCCAAGCGTAACGGTAGCTGTGCAGCGTGACGCCTTTTATGTCAAGTCCGTTACAGCGTTGCTTGAATTCCGTTGCCCGGTCGCCCGCGCGGACATTCCGCAGATACGGAAACAACGGGCCGCTACCCGGCAAATCCCGAAGAATTTCCGCCACGTCCTCACCAAAACGCATGATGGCAATCGAGCCGGTTTTCATGCGTGCAAAGCTGATGACATGATGTTCCCAATCCACGTTCTCTGCTTCTAGAAATGCCAGGTCGGATTGTGACGCACCCATGTGCCATGCCATTTTGTAGAATGCCTTGCGCTCCGGGTTTTTCTCGCGCTCGATAATCTGGTAATGCTCTTCCCAAGTGATGGCCCGCTTGTCTTTGAACTCAATTGCCGGCCATTGGCGCTTCACCACCACCGGCCACGGCAACCAACCCATGTCCAACGCAAAGTTGTGAACGCGGCGGAGGAAAACATTCGTTGAAACCGTGCCGACGTTCAGCACCTTGAGAAAATGTTCGGCCTGCGTTTCCAAAATCAGCACGTCGCGAATCAGATCAAACGCCTTGTCCTTGACGGCGCGTTGCCAACGCTCATGGGTTGCTCCGCGTTTGGTTCTGGCCAGTTCTTCCATCGGCACCTGCCATGTCCGCTTGGACACCATCGGGTCAGTCGCGACCAGATAGGTGCGCGCCAATCGGAGGTTCAAATGCGCCTGCCGATGCGATTGGGTTTTGGCAGCGAACAGCGCGGAGGATTCGGCGCGGTCGCGGGTGTGCAGGCTTTCTTGTTTGCCAGTTTCATCGTCATGGATGTAATAAATCCCGACATTCCGGCGGTAGAGACGGAATCGTTGCTTCATATTTTTTACGAAGCAGCGTAAGTCTGTCCTGGCTCCGCGTTGTGTAGGCTTTACACAATCCGACGCGGACAAATTGCCCGTCAGCATCTTTTACCAGAGTTTCAGCGGAGTATTGGCGAGTCGTTGCCGAGTTTCACCAAGTCCGCCGTTTGCTGGCAGTTTTGCTGGCAGTTTCAACTTGGTTCTTCACAACTCATTGATGCCCAAGCATCGAAGTTGGAGGCGGAGGTCGGAATCGAACCGACGAATGCAGCTTTTGCAGAGCCGTGCCTTACCACTTGGCTACCCCGCCGTAGGAGATATTAAAATTAAATTCCTTTTGCGCCCGAAGCAAGTTTAAGTTTCGACTAAAGCGGTTCTTAATTCGTAAAACCTAATTTGCGTCGCCGCTTCCAAAGTTCCTTCGGCTTGAAAATTCCCGCAGGCGTGATGATGCCGGTGATCAATTCCGACGGCGTCACGTCGAAGCCCGGATTGCGCGCGCCGCTCGTCGGATTTGCGACACGGACAAATTCACGTTCGCCGCGCGAATTACTTCCCCACGCGCCAAGCACTTCGCTTTCGCTGCGTTCTTCAATCGGAATTTCAAAACCGCTCTTTAAATTCCAATCAATTGTCGAAAGCGGAATCGCAACGTAAAACGGAATTTTATGTCGCGCAGCCAAAACTGCCTTCGTGTAGGTGCCAATCTTGTTGGCCACTTCGCCGGTGCGCCCGAGCGTGCGGTCGCTACCGACGATGACCAGATCAATTTCACCGCGCTGCATCAAATGGCCGGCGGCGTTGTCGGCGATGATTTGATGCGAAATTTTTTGCTGCGCGAGTTCCCAAGCCGTCAGCGTCGCGCCTTGCGAGCGCGGTCGCGTTTCGCCGCAGAAGACGCGGAATTTTTTGCCAAGTTTTTGCGCGGCATACATCGGCGCAGTCGCAGTTCCAACATCCACAAATGCGAGCCAGCCGGCGTTGCAATGTGTCAAAATTTTCATGCCATTGCGAATCAATTTTGCGCCGTGCCGACCGATTTCTTTGCAATGCTCCACGTCCTTGTTCGCAAATTCCTCGGCGGCGGCCAGCGCGAGCGATTGTTTTTCTTCGACGGTTTTGCCACGCGACATTTCGCGGCGCACGTCGTTCATCGCGTTGACAGGATCAACCGCCGTTGGCCGCGCGGCTTTCAAAATTTGATAAACAATTTCAATGTGCGCGGAAAATTTCTTCAAATCGTTTCCGCGAAAAGTCAACGCGCCTTGCGCGAGACCATAAGCCGCCGTCGCGCCGATTGCGCCGGCGCCGCGCACAATCATGTTGCGGATGGCGGCGGCGGTTTCTCGAAAATTTTTTGTGGCGACGATTTTGAATTCGTGCGGAAGCAATCGCTGTTCGATCAGCAAAACGGAATTTTGCGCGCGGTCAAAGGTGACGGTGCGATAATGGCGGGTTTGTCCGCGAACGGTGACATTCATGAAAACAAGTTAACGAGCATCATTTGCAATTTGTTCACCTTTTGGAGTCAAAGCAAACCAGCAAACATCACATGAAAAATTGGGTCTATCTTGTGCTTTTATCCGCTGACATTCTTCAGCAATCTTTTTTGTTAATTCATTTATATCCCCTCCCCACAATTCAAAATTTTTCTTTCCTTTAGCTGGAAGCTCTCCAACTACGAACAAGCCTTCTTCAAGTAATTGACGCACAACCGTGATTGTCTCTTCAATGGCTGCTTCGTCGTTGGGAGCATGGAGTGCCATGGCAACTAATCGAAGTGCTGTGCCAAAATCTAGCCAATCGCCGCAACAATAATCGAACAATTCGGCTTTGATGCTTTTAAATAATTCTGTATTCACTGATAGTTGAACCAATTCTTGTTCAACGAACCTTGATTTTCATCCGCCGGATTTTGGCTTTGATTTCATCGTAGGCCGGCTGCTGGCGAAGCTTTTTCAAATCCGGGTCTTTGGCCAGCCAGTTGAAATCGCGATAGCCAAGTTGCAACGCTTTTTCCAGCGCAAGCGCGGCGCGGTCAAATTGGTCGGTGAGCGAGTAACTGCACGCAAGATTGTAAAAGACGAGCGCGCTCTGCGGTTCGAGGCGCGCAAGACGTTCGTCCACTTTCAAACCTTCGGTGAAACGTCCGCGTTGCGTGTAGTGGTCGCCGAGAAGCTGGAGCGCGTCCACATAATCGGGATCGCGGCGAACGAGTCCCTCCATGAATTCGATTCGGGTGTCAAGGTCGCGCTGGTTGGCGCGACTCGATTTTTTTCTGGCACTGCTTTTGACCGGCATACGACGCGGACAGCTTTTAGCAGCCGCCGTTTGAAGTCAAGTGGCCGAATGCAAAAAATTTCATGGAAACAGTCCGCGCATTGCGTCAAAATTCAATCAGATTTTCTGGCATGAAATGTTTTGTCACCGGCGCGTCGGGTTTCATCGGCGCGAATCTTGTCCACGAACTCATCGCGCGCGGGCATCGCGTGAAAGTTTTGCTACGTCTGGGCGCGGATGAACGCGGACTGGCCGGCGCGAATTTTGAGCGCGTCACCGGCGACGTGCTTGACCGCAAATTGCTCGAACGTGAAATGGCCGGTTGCGATTGGTGCTTTCACGTCGCAGCGAGTTATCATTTGTGGCTGCGCGATTACGCGCCGATGTATGCCGCGAACGTCGAAGGCACGCGCAACGTCCTCGAAGCGGCGGGCAAAGCCGATTGCTCGAAAATTATTTATACGAGCACAGTTGGCTGCATCGGCCTGCCGAAAGAAAAAAACGGCAACGTGATTCCGACGGACGAGATGACGCCGGTTTCCGAAGCGCAAATGAGCAATCATTACAAACGCTCGAAATGGCAGGCCGAGCAAGTTGCGCGCGAACTGGCGGAAAAATTTCCAGTCGTCATCGTAAATCCATCCGCGCCTGTCGGCCCGCGCGACGTGAAACCGACGCCGACCGGCCAGGTCATCGTGGATTTTCTGAACCGCAAATTGCCCGCGTATCTCGAAACGGGATTGAATTGGGTTCACGTCCGCGACGTGGCGATTGGACACATCCTTGCCGCTGAAAAAGGAAAAATCGGCGAGCGCTACATTTTAGGAAACGCGGACGGCAATTGGACGATGGAAAAAACGCTCGCCGCGCTGGAAGAAATTACCGGCATTCCGGCACCGAAAATAAAAATTCCATATTGGATTGCACTCGCCGCTGCGCACGTGGATGAAACTATTTCCAAATTCACCGGCAAATCGCCGAAAGCTCCCCTCGCGGGCGTGCGCATGGCAAAATATAAAATGTGGTTCAATCCAGTGAAAGCCATTTGCAAACTCGGCCTGCCGCAAACTCCGCCCAAACAGGCGCTCGCCGACGCCGTCGAGTGGTTTCGCGCGAACGGTTATGTGAAGAAATAAAACTGCGAAGAAAAAATTTGCAGCCTAACGATCCAAAGCTGAGCCACGCCGACCGATGACATCCGCCAATCAAAAACCTTCTCGGCAAACTGAAGGCGCAGTCGGCGTTGGCTCCAGCGCGGTATTAGGCAACATGGTCATCTCATCTGTTCCCATTTCGTAAGAATGGTGTCGAAACGCTGCGCCTGCTCTTCCCACTTGTCCAACAGCTTGGAGTGACGTTCCGCATTCTGGTGAGACATCTGTTGAATCTGTTGCGCTATCTCTTGATGCGTGCTGGCTTTAGGAAAGCCCAAATGGAATTATATCAGCAGGCTCAAATTCAAAATGCAATTGCTGAAAAAAAACAAAAGATTCGATATGAAATTGGTCAATCTAACGCTGTGCATTGGTTATTGTCACAAGCGACCAATGACGATGCTGGCGCGCAATGCAGTTTGGGCGAGCATTATTTGAACGGGGAAGGCTGCGAGACAAACCAAACAAAAGCCGTTTATTGGCTCACCAAAGCTGCAAATCAAGGTGATTTGGAAGCCTCAAATAAACTCGCCGAAATTCAAAAATCTCAATAAATCAATCCAGCGACAATCTGGCAGGACATGACCGACGTGTGATGCCGCCTAACGATCCAAAGCTGAGCCACGGCGCGAATAACTGCAAACGTGGATTTGCTCAAAACCATAAAACAAAGGAGCAGTCGCCGTTGGCTCCAGCGCGGTGTTAGGCCACATGGTCATGCTTCTTGTCTAATGATTGCTTGCGCTTCTTGCTCTGCATACCTCGCAAAACAAGATATAGCGGCGTGGCTAAAACTGCCATCAGAAGATTACCTCTCGTCGCAACAACGTGTGTGGATTCAATCTTCTGGTCTGACGCGAGAGCGCCAAAGAGAAAAATACAAGCTCCTCCGATGAATAAGACAAAGAGCAAAATCCAAGCCTTAAGTGGCCATGTGCTGGAATGTCTGCCGTCCATAATCCAAATGAAAACCGGCAGTATCAGTCCGAAACCACCCAATGTCAGATGGAAAGACCTATAAAATAAAGGCGGCTTGTGATTCTTCATGGCGCGAATGTGGCCTAACAGTTATTATACGGCGATTTCGCCGTATATCATTTTCATGTTCCAATGTTATCTTCCTTGATATTTGCCTTGTCCAGAACAATTTTGTTAAAAAATCGTTGAAAATATGGAAACGACAAAGACGGCAAATTTATCGCACAAGGAATTGCTGAAAGAAATGCGATAAATCTTGCCTTGTTCATCCGCTCGTGAAACATTTCACAATCTATGGCGCACGTTAAATTACATATTCCCGGTCCCGTCGAGGTCAGCGAGAAAACCTTCAAGGCGTTTTGCTCGCCGATGATCGGCCATCGCGGCCAAGGTTTCAAAGACCTTTACGCGAAAGTCCAGCCGCAACTCCAGCAACTGCTTTACACGAAGCAGCTCGTTTATCTCTCCACGTCCAGTGCGTGGGGCGTGATGGAAGGCGCGGTGCGCAATCTCGTCCAGAAAAAAGTCCTGAACTGTATGTGCGGCGCGTTTTCGGACAAATGGTTCGACGTGTCAAAAAAATGCGGCAAGCAGGCCGAGGCGTTGCAGGTCGAATGGGGTTCGCCCATCCGCGCCGAGGCGGTTGACAAGAAACTCGCGACGGGCGAATTCGACGCGCTAACTTTGATTCATAACGAAACTTCGACGGGCGTGATGTCGCCGCTCGCGGAAATCGCCGCGCTCAAGAAAAAATATCCCGACGTGATGTTCATCGTGGACGCCGTCAGCTCGCTGACCGCGCTGCCTATCAAGTTTGATGAACTTGGCATTGACGTTCTGCTCGCTGGAACCCAGAAGGCATTTGCACTTCCGCCGGGACTTGCGGTATTCGCTGCGTCACCAGCCGCGCTCGCAAAAGCGGCGACGGCGAAAGATCGCGGCTACTATTTTGATTTCGTCGAGTTTGAAAAAAATGCGAAGGAAAGCATGACGCCCAGCACGCCGAGCATCGGCCACATTTACGCGTTAAGTTCCAAGCTCGACGATTTCTTCGCCGAAGGTTTGGAAAACCGCTTTGCGCGTCACAAAAAAACAAATCAACTCACGCGCGACTGGGCGGCGAAACATAGCTTCAATTTATTTCCCGAAAAAGGTTTTGAATCCGTCACGCTCACCTGCGTCAGCAACGGCGCGCGTCCCGGCGGCAGAACTGTTGATGTTGCAAAATTGCAAAAGCTCACGAAGGATCAAGGCTTCCTGATTGACGGCGGCTACGGAAAAATCAAAGGCACGACGTTCCGCATTTCCAACATGGGCGACGAAACCGAGGCCACAATGAACCAGCTTTACGCCGCGCTCGACAAAGCGATGGCGCAGCTCTGATTTGCAGCGAGCGAAATTCAACCGGCGATCTGCCCAAGTGATTTGCTGTAGCGTCGAGCCTGTGGCTCGAAATCGGCGCACAGCGCCGACACTACAATATCAATTGTGCAAACCGATTCCGGCTACCAGCTCGTCCGCCTGAACAACGGCATTTGCTCCGTGCGTTCACTGGCGGATGACGAAACATTTCATCCGGTCGTCGGTCCGGTCGCCGAAGCCAAGGCGCTTTACGTCAACCAGCTTCGGTTGCGCGAACGGCTGCAAAATCATTCCGGCGAATTTGTCATTTGGGATGTCGGGCTGGGAGCGGCGGCCAACGCGCTCACCGTCTTGCGCGCCACGCGCGAACTTGCCTGCAACATCCGGCTGGTGAGTTTTGATCACACACTCGAGCCGCTGGAATTCGCGCTGAACCATGCTGCTGAACTCGGTTATTTCGGCGGCTACGAAAATCATTTGAAAGAATTTCTGCGCAAGCATCGGGTGGAATTCCAAGACTGCGAACAATCGGTGAACTGGAAATTTCACCTCGGCGATTTCCCTTCATGGCTGGCTTCGCAAAATAGTGGCCGTGCGCAGGCACCGCCGCACGCGATTCTGTTCGACGCCTATTCGCCCGCCCGAAACCCGGCGATGTGGACGCTGCCTGTGTTCACGAACTTGTTTCAAATGCTCGACCCGCAACGTCCATGCGCGCTGCCAACCTATTCGCGCAGCACGATTTTGCGCGTGACGTTGCTGCTGGCCGGATTTTTTGTCGGCGTCGGCCACGCGACCGGCGAGAAAGAGGAAACCACGATCGCCGCGAATGATTTGAGTTTGATTGCCGAGCCGCTCGACCGCCGCTGGCTGGAGCGCGCAAAGCGTTCGCACAGTGCCGAGCCGATGACCGAAGCAATTTATAAAATCGCGCCGTTGAGCGATGAGTCGTGGAAAAAACTTCAGGCGCATCAGCAGTTTCAACTTTGAAATTGCGCCTTGGTTTTTTACATTCGTGGCATGAATGTCTTTGTCACCGGCGGCGCGGGTTATATCGGCTCGGTTTGCACGGAAGAACTTTTGAATGCCGGACATCAAGTCACGGTCTATGACAATCTCACCGAAGGCCATCGCGCGGCGGTGGACAACCGCGCGAAATTTATTTTCGCCAAACCGGACGAAACGGACGACATTCTTAACGCCGTCAAATTCGCCAAGCCCGACGCCATCATGCACTTCGCCGCCAGCGCGCTCGTGGGCGAATCCATGACGAATCCGGCCAAGTATTTTCACAACAACACCGTCAACGCACTCAAGCTCGCCGATGCCGCCGTCGAATGCGGCGTAAAAAAATTCGTCTTTAGTTCCACCTGCGCGACTTATGGTCCGCCCGACAAAATCCCCATGACGGAAGATTTGCCGCAACGCCCCATCAATCCTTATGGCGAGTCGAAATTGATGTTTGAAAAAATTCTCCAGTGGTATCAAAAAATTTACGCGCTGGAATTTATTGCGTTCCGCTATTTCAACGCCGCTGGCGCGAGTGAAAAATTCGGCGAACATCATCGCATCGAGACGCATTTGATCCCGAACGTCCTGTTCGTCGCGCTCGGCCAGAAACCGCAGTGCGAAATTTTCGGCACGGATTATCCGACGCCCGACGGCACTTGCATCCGCGATTACATTCACATCAAGGATTTGGCGCAGGCGCACATTCTCGGATTGCAGCCGGGCAAAACCGGATTTTACAATTTGGGAAACGGCGACGGCTATTCCGTCCGCGAAGTCATTTCCATGTGTGAAAAAATCACGGGCAAAAAAATTCCAGCGATTGAAAAACCACGACGCCCCGGCGACCCGCCCAAACTCGTCGCGTCCGCCGAAAAAGCCATCCGCGAACTCGGCTGGAAGCCTAAATTTCCCAAGCTTGAAGACATTGTTGCAACCGCGTGGGCTTGGCACAAAAAAAATCCGAACGGCTATCCCGATTAATTGCGGAGCGCGGGCCAGCCCGCCCGATAAAAAAAAGCGGACACCGGGGTCGCGGCGTCCGCTTTCGTAGCTTCTATTTTACGTCACGATATGCGGAACTGGATCGCTCCAATCGGAATAACCCGTGCTGCCGCCGATGGCGCGCGCCTGCACTTTATAGATCGTGCCGGGGGTGAGATTGGCGATGATGATTTTTCGCGCCGCCGTGAAGGTGCCTGCCGGCTGCCATGCGCCTGTGCCAACACATGTCTGCACCTCGTAGCAATACGCATTGGCAATCGGACTCAAGCGCAACACCAACTGCGTGCTCATTTCATTGTCCAGCCCGAAGATGGTCGGGGCGGGCAACTGTGTTTGTGCGCGGTTGGTGCTTGCCGCCTGATAACCCGATGAAAGCAGCATGGCCAGGTCATAACGCGCGAGGCTCTGCACATACAGCGCGTTGGCATCCAGCGCATCCCCCAATGCCTGCCGCGCCTGATTTTTCACCGCCGTCAATTGCGTGCCGCCGTTCGCCGCCGCTGCCAGCGCGTTGCGAAACGTCGTTTGCCGGGTCGTCACCGTTGCCGGCGGGATTGTCGGCGCGGGAAATGTCGGGTTGCCCGTCATGGCTGCGATGATTGCCGTGGTCAATTCATCCAGCACGGCGTCTGGATAGCTGTTGTAGGCCAGCGAAACCTTTAATTTCTTCTGCATGATGAACTCGCTTTCTATTTTTGTTTTCAGTTTTGAACAAGCGCCATCAAAGCCACACGGCTCCAAACTGTTCGCCGCCAACAATAGCAATAGCGGTGCCAATGAATCACTTTAACTTATACTAATTAGATATATTTATTATGTTATCTAATCATTATTAGAGATCATTTTCATCTGCATTGGAGATTAAGAAGTTATGAAAAGATTTTTTGGCGGGTCTTTTTTTGAGAAATTTCCGGCGATGACGCCAGCTATTTTTCAAATGGTTCATGTTGTCTTCAAACCGGACAGGCAAAATAAAAAATCGGACGCGGAAATTACAAAGTCGGACTTGGACAAGGGCTTTTGAAGGTCTGACTTTGTAATTTGAAGGTCTGACTTTGTAATTTGAAGGTTCGACTTTGTAATTTGAAGGTTCGACTTTGTAATGTCAGAGGCCGACAAGGGCTTTTCAGAGCGTGACTTTGTAAAGTCGGAGTTCGACCTTGTAATGTCAGACCTTGACAAGGGAATATCAGAGTCTGACAAGCCCTTTTAAGACTTGGACAAGAGCTTTTCCAAGCCGGACTTTACAAGGTCACGACGCGGCAGGCTAATTTCCGGTTATCCCGTTGGAACGAACGGGGCAATTGGCATTTGGCAGTCGCGGAGTGACGGAAGAAAGTAGCCCACGGTGAAACCGTGGGTGAACGAACAAGATTGAATCAAGCCCCGGATGGGGCGAAAGAGATTTGCGCTGGTTGGTTTTCTGTCGCCCCTGCCGGGGCTTTGGTCGCTTGATGACCAGACCCACGGTTTCACCGTGGGCTACTATCTGACGCGCCTACGGCGCTACGGAAGCGAAGGCGGATGGGTGATGGCCGGGTTGAGAGTTATAGTCCCGTAATTCCAATTGAACGAAATTCCTGAAGCAACTTGATAAAGCTTTGCTCGACATGGCTTGGCTTAATGGGAATTTGCTCAAAATCTTTTCCATGAATAGATGGATGAAAATTTGAACCTTCTTCAACAATCATAATAATATGCTTATCTCTTCCTCGGGCGTAAGCCGATTCAGCTACAAGCCAGTTGTGTTCACGATTCCCTATGACTAACCCGACATAAATATCTTGTCCTTCGATTAATTTTTTTACCTTATCTGGAATCGGTTCTGCGCGATATTCGTCTCCTTCAATAATTCTAAAGCCGATTAAAGACAAAAATCTATTCAGTATTTGAGAAGGTTCTTGAGATTGTTCATCAAAATGTCTTCCCAGAAAAATTGTTGCTTGCAAATATTTTGCCCTATCATGGTCGGCTTCAGACAAATTGGGATTATTCAAACCAAATTCATTACGAACAAACGAATGAGCTACAACACCAAGGTCATCGTCAGAAGTTGTGATTGCGACGTATATGCAACCGCTTTGCAGAGTAATATGGAACTGAATGCCTTTATCACGTTTTTTGGTTCGATACATTGCCTCGAAGGAAAAATTTTCAAAATGTGGATTTTTCTTAATTATTCTTAAAAATTCATCCACTGAACTCGTGCTGGCGCTTTCATATCTGTTAAATTTGACCCTGAAACTTCGATAATCTTCTTTATGCACGATCATTTTTCGTTCTGCCGCGAATTTTTGAATTAGCGCTAATTTATCAGAAAAATCCAAATTCTTTGGCCAGATATAATATGTATGTTCTCTTTTCATTTAAGCCAACTTCCTTCCAATCTCCTCATCCAAAATATCGCGGACGGTGAAGGCGCGGATGATTTTGCCGGTGCGTTTCATTTTTTGCGGCGTGACTTTTTTGCAGCCGGTGCAATTTTGTAAGATGGTGGTTCTTCACGAAAAATTCCACCGTCTTCAACCCAATCGAGATTTCGACCAATCAACAATTCGTCCATCTCCGCGTGATGTGTATTTTTCATTGCCACTGGTTTTGTCTCAAAGCCATGTCGCTCGGCCAGTGCGCGAACTTCTTCGGCATTATCATAAGTCATCAAGAAATTGCCGCGCAGCTTTTCGCAGAGCGAAAAAAGCTTGTCATGGTCAATTTCTGAATGCGTGTAAAGACGCGAACCCGCACGCTTACCGCCAGCAGTGTATGGTGGATCAATAAAGAACACAGCGTCACGTTCTTTTTGGAAGCGTGCAAGAACGTCAAATCCATCGCCATGAATAAATTCGAGACGCTTGGCGACGAATTCAATGTTTGTAATTCGGTCGGCTATTGTTTGCGGATACCAACGTGACAAAATTCCTTTTCCATTTTCACCGTGTTTCAACACACCCGCGCCTTCAGCCAAAATTCCGCCGTGTGCCGTTCGATTCTTTAAGATTGTCTGAAATGCAAATTCTCGCCGAGAATGCGGCGTCTTTGCCAATTCAGCTTTTGCCGATTCAGGTGTTAATTCAAATGTCAGCAGACGTTTTGCAAGCCATTTTGCATCGCCGCCAAGAATTGTTTCCCAAACAGAAGCAATTTGTTTGTCCAATTCCACCATCACAACTTTGTCCGCAAGCCATTCAAATGCAGCAGTCAGACTAATGATTCCGCCACCAGCAAAAGGTTCGACGAGGATTTGCGGTTCATGGGGAAGACTGAACATCCAACGACGAAAAAGCGGCACGAGCCAAGTCTTGCCGCCGGGATAGCGGAACGGACTGCGCTGCGGCACGGAAGAAACATTCACCGGCCTGTCGCGCTCAACGAAATCTGGCAGCAAAAATGTCTGTGATACGCTCATTTGCCAAAAGGATTTTCCAGTGTGCGATTTGTCGGTGGTGTTTCCAGCTTCTCGTCAACTTTTTCCTGCAAGTGATTGATAAAATCCTCCATTTTGCCGGGACGCGATTTCGTGATTTGATTCAGTGCCGGTTCAAAACGTGTATAAACAATCCGCTCACGAAATAATTCATATTGCTCGCCATCTTTTGTTGGTGGCTTCAAATCATAAATCATCCATGCGATGTCTGCTTTTTCTTTTGGAACTTCTGGCAGCTTTGGAAGCGTGTTAAAAAATCCTTTGTTGAGCGCGACAGCCGTTTTCTTGTTCCAAGCATTGATAATTCCACCTTTGAAAATCAATTGCGGCGCAAGGCGTTTGCGAGATGATGAAAGATAATCCGGTCGAGGATAATTTGCTTCGTTCGTCCAATCCATTTTGTAATTTTTCGCGGGAGATTCCATGTAATGCTCAAATGGATTTCGCACGTTGCCCGAAATATAAACTGCCTGAACTTCCAGTGCGCCAAAATCAATGACTTTACCGGACTTGTCATAAGCACAAAGAACAACATCAATGTTACCAGCCGATTGTCCGCCCGCATCCTTCAGACGAACTTCTGTCAGCGTTGTCCAAGTCGCACCTTCTGGAAAAAAGAAATCCGCCGCGTCGTCCGCAATGATCCATTCCTGACGAAAACGAATTGGGCAGGTAATCACTACTTCGTCATCGTGGAACACGCTGCATACGCCAAGCGGGTTTTGAGCTTTATCTTTCGTGCAATTCGGAACTTTGTTGTTGAACGGACAAAGGCGTTTTGTGCGATGGCGATTCGCTTTAGCACTCATGTCCGTTGTCGGAAATCCAAAAACTTCTGCAAGTGGATGTTTCATTGTCATTTGATTTTAGTCGCAGTGGTAATAAAAGCTGCCGGTCTTTTTGAGGACGCGGGCGAGTTGCGCGCAACGCGGGCGCATGTAGTCAATGTATGCCCTGGTGTTTTCGTGGCGGTCTTCAAAGGCGCGCTTCTCCTTGGTCTCGCCCCAAAAGACTTCGTAGTTGCGGTTGGAGTTGAGGGGCGGGTCAATGTAAATCAAATCCACGCAGGCATCGGGCAGTTTGGCGAGCTGTTCCAGATTGTCGCCGCAATAAACGACGCGAGTGTCGAGGAGGGAAGAAGGTTTTTGCCACAGAGGCACAGAGGCACCGAGGGAATCTGATTTCTGACTTCCGGCATCCGCAGTTTGTTTCTCAACTCTGCGTCTCTGTGTCTCGGTGGCTAATCCGGCCTCTGATTTCTTTGCCATGCGCGGAGATTAGAGAAGCGTGGAGGCGGCGTCAATTCGGAGTGGACGGCCACACAAGATGGCATTGACTACGGCTGGAAAAATGTAACATTGGCTCCGGAACATTAAGCCGAAACTCAGAATAAGGCCGAAAATGAAATCCATACGCACCCTGTCTCAAATCTGCCTGCTGGCGGCGGCGCTGCTGTCGGCGTGTGGCGCGATGGCGCAAAATTTCGTGGCGTGGCCGGTCACCCAAGTCGCCGTCGGAACCAGCCACAGTCTCTTCACGCGGGCCGATGGCACGGTGTATGTGATGGGTGACAATACCTACGGGCAATTGGGCCTCGGTTCCTCGGTCACGAGTGTGAACGTCCCCCGGCAGCTTACTAATGGCGTCAGCCTGATTGCCGCCGGCTCTGCTCACAGCCTTCTGGTCCGGGGCCGAACGCTTTTGGCCATGGGCGACAATTCTTACGGCCAGTTGGGTGATGGCACGACCAATAATCATTATGTGCCCGAATTGATTTACTCCACTCTTAGCGGTAGTCATATCTCATCGGTTGCCGCCGGGGGTGGTCACAGTCTTTTTACATCCATCAACGAGACCACCTCCGGCGGCGGCTTTTATGTGATGGGGGAAAACGATTCCGGCCAATTGGGCGACCACTCCTATGCGAATCACAATACTCCGGAAGAAATTTTTACCAATATCCCGGGGAGTCCGGTTGTCACCGCAGTCGCCGCCGGATATGGTCACAGTCTTTTTATCAAGTCCGACGGCACTTTGTGGGGTATGGGCGCCAATTCGTATGGGCAGGTGGGCATACCTTTCAATTCAACAATGACCAACAAGCCGGTCGAGGTTGATACCGGCAATAATGGTTACGGACCCGTGATTGGAGTTTCGGCCGGTGAGTTTCATAGCCTTTATCTTACATTTACATCATATTCCGCATTGGATAACACTCTTTGGGGCATGGGCAACAACACACTGGGCGCGCTGGGCCCGCTTAATTATGATAGTCCGACATATATTACTGAGCCGGAGCAAATCGTATCCACAGTGGGTTTTCCCATCAGTCCGGTCACTGGTAATGTAATCGCCTATGCCGCGGGCGACTCTTATTCTCTTTTTCTTCTGTCCGATGGCAGCCTCTGGGGCATGGGCATTAATTACGCCGGACAGTTGGGCCTGAAATCAAGCGGGGACTCTGACGATCCATATTTTTACTCTCCCGTGTTTATTACCAGCGATGTCGTCGCGGTCGCCTGCGGCGGTGCTCACAGCCTTTTCATCAAGTCTGATGGCAGTCTGTGGGGCATGGGCTACAATGCCGACGGTGAATTGGGCACCGGTGATTACACGTTGCGTGATACGCCGTTCGAGATTGTCGCGCCGCCGCCGCAAATCAGCATCATTGCTTACGGCGCAAATGTGATTCTGGCGTGGACGGCCAATTCCGACGGCTTCGTCCTGCAATCCACCCCCGATCTGGCAGCGCCGGTCTGGACCACCGTTTCGCCGGGTCCGGTTCTCGTCGGCGACCAGTTCGAGGCGCTCGCGCCCGGTTCCGGCACGCAGAAATTTTACCGGCTGATGTTGAACCAGTGAGCAAAAGAGGTCTTGATTTTGACCGGATGCCGCAGAACGGCGCTGGAGCGTTTGGAAACTCGACAAGCACGGTCTGACTTTTGTCAAGTAACACGCCGCCCACACTGCGGACGTTCACTCGAACGACACGAAAAGCCTTTCTCGCAATCTTCGCGCATCATCGTGGCTTCAAAGGTGTCGAGGAGGACGGAGGGTTTGGCAGGTTTGGTGGTGGCTTGCCTTGCGCTGCGAGGCAAGGCCGGTCGCAGCGCGACCGGCGCTACCCCGGCCCCTGATTTCTTTGCCATGCGCGGAAATTAGAGAAGCGTGGCGGCGGCGTCAATTCATGGAGAACAGACGCAATTTCATTTTTTATTTGTCATCATTGCCATTTCGTTTTTCCACTTGCTTCACCAAATCGTTGTATTTGGTCACGACATCATTCCGGTCTTTTACGCTGTCATTGTATTTTTTTACGAGGTCATCGCGCTGCGAAATGAGATTTGAAATCGTCACATTTTGTTTTTCAATTCCAGCGTAAGCGTCCTTCAATTTCGCCGTCAACCCGTCCACGGCGGATTTATATTGCGCGATTTCGTTGATGAGATTTTCGCTCTGAAATTGCAACTGCACAATCTGCGCCTTTTGCAAAACGACCCGTTGCGCGTTCGTGGCGGCTTGCGCTTTAATTTCCGTGATGCGCGCGTCCATTTGATTGACCTGAAAATTCAGCGTGGCGATGGAGTTGGTATAATTCTGGATCGCGGCGTTACGGTCATAAACCATCTGGTTCAATTTCTGAATTGCGTTGCGCTGGACGGTTTGCTCATACCATTGGAAAACGCACAGGCCGCAGAGCGCAAGCGCGAGAACGATAAGAAGATTTTGTTGAAAATTTTTCATGGATGGTCGGGAGCGGCTTGGACGGCAATGGCGACGTGCTGGATGCCCGCGCGTTTCACAAAATCGAGCACGAACATCACCGAACCGTGCGTCGCGTCATTTGCGCCGGTGATGTAAACCGGCAAATTACTGTTCAGGCTGTAACGATTCGTCAGCATCGTGAACAATTCGGGAAAGGCAACGGGCTTGTCATCCACGGAAACCTGTCCGTCTTTGTTGACGTTCAAATTTATGATGTCCGGTTTCTTCGTGGAAGTGGCGAGCGTGGCCGTCGGCAAATTCGCCTTGAGCGTGCGGACAATTTGCATTTGCAAGCTGACCATCATGAACGACGCGAGCAGAAAAAACATGATGTCAATCAGCGGAATGATTTCCAGCCGCGACTTTTTTTCAGGAATTGGCGTGCGGATTTTCATGGCGCGGAATTTTTTGTTTCGGTCATGAAAGCGACGTTTTGAATGCCCGCCGCGCGAACGATTTGATAAACTTTTACCATGTCGCCGTGCAGCGTGTCGCGGTCGCCGCTGATATAAACCGGCAGATTCGTGTCGGCGGAAAAACGGTTGCTTAAAACCAAACCGAGTTCCGGCAGTGAAATTTCCTTTTTCTCCAGCCAGACCGCGCCGGATTTGTCCACGGCAATATTGAGCATATTCGGCCTGTAATCCTGTCGCGCTTGCGTGGCGGCGGGCAGATTCAATTTGATGTTTGCCGTGCGGCTCATTTGCAGGCTGATCATCATGAACGACGCCAGCAAAAAAAACATGATGTCAATCAGCGGAATGATGACAATCCGTGAGCGGCGTTTCGGAATGGGCGAAGGAATTTTCACTGGAAAATTTTTAGTGGCTCGTCGCTTGCCCGGGCGGTTGCGATTTATGCAAATGCACGGTGTCGCCGGATTTTGTTCCGCCACCAACCAACACCTCGACATTTGTTGCTGCCGTTTCCAAATCGAATTGCAATTGCGCAACTCGCGCGGAAAAATAATTGAATGGAATCAGCGAGAAAATGGCGATGGCAAGTCCGCACGCGGTCGCAATCAGCGCTTCGCCGATGCCGCCGGTCACGCCGGTG
>DASYAA010000024.1:0-4632 GCA_036501565.1 Verrucomicrobiia bacterium | reverse complement strand
AGATTTCCGCGAGAAAAATTTTCCCGAACTCGCGCAATTTTGTTTCGCCGACGCCGCTGATGCGCGCAAATTCATTTTCGTTCGCCGGATAATTCCGCGCCATTTGCCGCAGCGAAACGTCGGAAAAAATAATGTAAGCCGGAACGTCGCGCTCGTCGGCAATTTTTTTGCGCAGTTCGCGCAGACGCTCGAATAAAATTTCGTCGCAGGAAATTTCGCCGACGCGCTGCGTTTTGGTTTCCGGCGCAACGACGGGTTTGGTCAATTCCAGCACGCTGAATTTTTCATTCGTCTGGCGCAAAAATCCGAGCCGGACCAGTTCGCGCCCAATCGCCGCCCATTCCGGGCGCGCGTGTTCCGTGCCGATGCCGTAAGTGGAAAGTTTTTCGTGATTCCATTTGCGAATTTTCTCCGTGGACGCGCCGGTCAAAACTTCGACGACGTGATTAAGTCCAACGCCAAAACCGTTTTTCTCGCGGATGCGAAAAACGCAGGACAAAATTTTTTGCGCGGCGAGCGTACCGTCGAAAGTTGCGCGCGGCGAAAGGCAATTGTCGCACGCGCCGCAGTTTGTGTTTTTTGTATTTGGTGAACTGGACAGGCTGGAAGCTTGTCCCACTACAAATTCCTCACCAAAATACGCGAGCAGTTCGGCGCGACGGCAATTTGCGCATTCGGCGTAATGAACCATTTGCTGTAATTGTTCGCGCGCGATTTGCTGTTCTTGCGGGTTCGGCTTTTCATCAATGAACATCGTCTGTTTCACCACATCGCCGGGACTGAAAAGCAAAACGCATTCGCTAGGCAAGCCGTCGCGTCCGGCGCGGCCAGTTTCCTGATAGTAGCCTTCGATATTTTTCGGCAAATCGTAATGGACGACGAAACGCACGTTGGGTTTGTTGATGCCCATGCCGAACGCAATCGTCGCGCAAAAAAAATTCCTGATGCGAACTGCGTTCGGTCGGCGTGATACGGTTTGGCGCGAACGCCGTCTTCGGTCAAGCATTGCGCCACGCTTTCGGTGGATTTGCGCGACATGCAATAAACAATTCCGCTGTCCTTGGGCTGAGCGCGGAGAAAGTTTAATAATTGGTCGTAAGGTTTATTTTTCGGAACGACGCGGTAGGTCAGGTTGGGGCGATTGAAACTGGCGACGTAACATTTCGGCTCGTTTAATTTCAGATGCGAAACGATGTCTTCGCGGACGCGACCGGTCGCGGTGGCGGTGAGCGCCATGAAAGGGACTTGCGGAAAAATTTCGTGCAGATGGGAAATCTGGCGATACTCCGGGCGAAAATCATGTCCCCATTCGCTGATGCAATGCGCCTCGTCAATTGCGAACAAGTTGATGTTCCATTTTTGCAAATCGGGTAAAAATCCTGAAAGCATCAATCGCTCCGGCGCGACGTAAAGCAAACGAAATTCGCCGTTGTGCAAACCACGCAGACGTTTTCGAGATTCATCGGCGTTGAGCGACGAATTCAAAAATGTTGCCGCGACCCCGCCGGCTTGCAGCGCGTCCACTTGATCTTTCATCAACGCAATGAGGGGCGAAACGACGACGGTCAAACCTTCGCGAGCGAGCGCGGAAAGTTGGAAGCAAAGCGATTTTCCGCCGCCCGTCGGCAATAGTGCGAACGTATCTTTTCCAGAAAGCGAGTCGCGGATGATTTCTTCTTGAAGCGGACGGAATGAGGTGAAACCAAAATACTGCTTGAGCAAAGGCAGCAACGCAGTTTCATTTTTCATCGGAAAACTGGTTTGTCAGTGATATTCCTGAATCGTCTTGACCGCGTAGCCGGATTTTTTCAGCGCGGCGATGCCGAGCGCGGCGGCTTTTGCGCCGCTCAACGTCGTGGCAATCGGCGTGGTGGTATAAACGGCGGTTGTGCGAATTTTTACTTCGTCTTCGCGCGGCGCGGCGCCGCTGGGCGTGTTGATGACGAACTGGATTTCCTTGTTTTTGAGCAAATCAATCACGTTCGGACGGCCTTCAAGCAATTTCAAAATGCGCTGCACTTTTAATCCGGTTTTTTCCAAAACCGCTGCCGTGCCGCTTGTTGCCACAATTTCAAATCCAAGATCTGAAAATAATTTGGCAATGGCGGCGGCTTCATTTTTGTGCGCGTCGCTGACACTGATGAAAATTTTTCCGCCCAACGGCAATGGCGAGTTCGCAGCCATTTGCGATTTGGCGTAAGCGATTCCCAAGTCGGAATCCAAGCCCATCACTTCGCCTGTCGAGCGCATTTCCGGCGAGAGCAAAATGTCCTGCCCGTGAAAACGATTGAACGGAAAAACGGATTCTTTGACCGCCCAATACTTCGGCCAGATTTCTTTTGTAAAATTTAATTCAGCCAAAGTTTTTCCGGCCATGACTTTTGCGGCGAGTTTGGCGAGCGGAACGCCGATCGCTTTTGAAACGAATGGAACCGTTCGCGACGCGCGCGGATTCACTTCGAGGACAAAAACTCTTTCGCCTTTCACGGCGTATTGCACGTTCATCAGGCCGATGACTTTTAATTCCTTTGCCATCGCGTGCGTGTATTCACGAATTGTGGAAATCACTTTTTCCGAAAGTGTGTGCGGAGGCAAAACCATCGCGGCGTCGCCGGAATGCACGCCGGCGAACTCGATATGCTCCAGTATTCCGCCGATGACAATCGTGCCTTCGTTTGGATTTTTGAAATGGCCGACGTCGGTGATGCAGTCCACATCTACTTCCGTCGCGTCTTCAAGAAATTTATCAACGAGCACGGGACGTTCGGGCGAAGCTTCGACGGCGAATTTCATGTAATGCGAAAGTTCGGCGTCGGAATAAACAATTTGCATCGCGCGGCCGCCGAGAACAAAACTTGGACGAACCAAAACCGGATAGGTCAATTTTTTTGCGATGACGAGCGCTTCTTCCGCGTTCGTCGCAAGGCCATTGGGCGGTTGCGGAATTTTTAATTTGTCGAGCATCGCGGCGAATAGTCTTCTATCCTCGGCGATTTCAATACTCTGCGGCGACGTGCCGATGATGTTGACGCCATTTTTTTGCAAACCGAGTGCAAGATTGAGCGGCGTTTGGCCGCCGAATTGCGCAATTGCGCCCCAACACTTTTCACGTTCGTAAATGTGCAGCACGTCTTCGAGTGTGAGCGGCTCGAAAAATAATTTATCGCTGGTGTCGTAATCCGTCGAAACCGTTTCGGGATTTGAATTGACCATGATGGTTTCAAAGCCGTCTTCCTTGAGCGCGAACGCGGCGTGGACACAGCAGTAATCAAATTCAATTCCCTGGCCGATGCGGTTCGGTCCGCCGCCGAGAATCATGACTTTTTTGGCGGAATTATTTTTGACTTCGTCGTCACCGCGATCATAAGTGGAATAGTAATATGGCGTGTAGGCTTCAAATTCCGCCGCGCAAGTGTCCACAAGGCGGTAACTTGGAATTAAATTTATTTTTTTACGCAGCGCGCGGATTTCATCTTCAGTTGTTCCGGTCAAATAAGCGATCTGCCGGTCTGAAAATCCAAGACCTTTTGCTTTGGCTAAAATTTCAAAATTCAATGGCGGCATCGGCGCGATAGTAAGCCGGAAAAGTTTTCACCTGTCGAGCGGATTGAATCAGCTTGCGATTTGCGCGGCTTTCGGTTACGAAAATCCGGTGGAAAGAATCAGAAACGCACTACTATTATGGCTGACGTTGTTTGTTCCTTTTTTTGCATCCGCGCAAATTGATCCGGTCAAGCGCGATTTAATTCAGCTTGGTTACAATCAAGCTTTCGAGGGACACCAGCCGCTGGCGGCCTATGCTTTTTATTATCACAACCAGCCGGATTTTTTGGAAACGAACCTGACTTTGCGGCTGGCGCTTGCGCCGGTTTATCTCGATTCCGAACTCGGTTTTGTGGGCGCTCTCGGTCCGAACACTGATTTGGGAATCGGTCTGGCAGGCGGCGGTTTTGGCGACAGTTACAACGAGGTTCACGATGGTCAATACTTGCCCGAAGAATCTTTTGACGGCAACGGCGGGGAAATTTCCGCCAGCATTTATCATTTGTTCGATCCGGGCCGCGAAATTCCGCTGAACTTTCTTTTGCGCGGCACGGCGCATTATTCCTTGTATGACCGCAACGACGACACGGCGTCCGCGTTTCAATTGCCGAATGACCACGGCGATTTCAGCGTGCGCACCGGCCTGCGCTTTGGCGGAGTCGAGCCGACATTGTTTCCGCCGCTGGCGATGGAATTGTCCGTCTGGTATGAAGGCCATTTGCGCAGCAATCCGGGCACTTATGGTTTTAGCGGTGACCGCGAACTGAAGGAACAATCTCATCTGTTTTGGATGGAAGCGGCGCTGGCTTACACACTCACAAACAGCCAGCAAAGTTTTTACGTCCGTCTGACCGCCGGCACGAGCGTGGATGCCGACCGTTTTAGCGCATATCGGCTCGGCGGATTTCTTCCGCTCATCGCCGAATATCCGTTGTCGTTGCCCGGGTATTATTATCAGGAAATCAGCGCGCGCCAATTTGCATTGCTCAATGTGAATTACCTTTTGCCGCTCGACGAAAAAAAGCGCTGGAACATTGACGTGAACGCCGCCAGTGCTTTGGTGGGTTATCTGCCCGGCGAATCGCAACC
>DASYAA010000023.1:0-8587 GCA_036501565.1 Verrucomicrobiia bacterium | reverse complement strand
AACAACTCGTCTTGGCTTGGTGTCTATACAAGGATGACAACAGCGGACATCTGGTCGTCAATGACCCTTGGGGAGGCACCAACTATCCCAGTTGGGTTTATGGAAATATGTTGCTTGCCCAAGATGCGACCAACGCTGCTTTGGTGCAGATGGGACTGCTTTATCCCTTGATTCCTAACGTGGGCGTCTATCATTGTCCGTCTGACAAGTCAGCCAGTTTGCGCAGTTACAGCATGCAGCCTCAACTCGGCTTGTATCAGAATGGGCAGCCACACAACGGGCAGGCCGACTATGGCATCTCAGGCTATCCGATAATGTATACGGAAAATCAGATGAGAATACCGGTGCCCGCCGCAACCATCGTCTTTGTGGATGAAAGCACGGCAACTTTGAACGACGGCTGGTTTTTTCTCGCGGCCACAGGAGACACTTGGTATGATATCCCGGCCAGTCGGCATTCGCTCGGTTGCAATTTTTCTTTTGCGGACGGCCATGCCGAGCACTGGCGCTGGATGGATCCGCGAACGTCAGCGGCGACCTATCAGAGTTCGACGCCCAATAATTCCGACAAGAAAAGATTGCAGATGGCCATAGACACCCAATGATGTGAAATGATCCTGGGCACTGGCATAGACATCATCGAAGTGGCGCGCATCAAAACGTCCCTGGAAAAATTCGGCGAGCGATTTGGTCAGCGGATTTTGCTGCCGGATGAAATCGCGTATTGCCTGTCGCACAAAACTCCCGCGCCGTTTGTCGCGGTGCGGTTCGCGGCAAAGGAGGCCATTTCAAAGGCATTCGGCACGGGCATCGGCGCGTCGCTCGGCTGGCAGGACATGGAAATTTGCAAAAAGGAATCCGGCGAGCCGTTTGTGATTTTGCACGGCAAAGGAAAAAAACTTTTTGAATCGCGCGGCGCGAAGCAGTTGCTCGTCAGCTTGAGCCACACGCAAAATTACGCGGCAGCCACGGCGGTTTTGGAAGGATAAAGGATGCGTAGAAAATTTATAGCCTATCTAGATATTAGGCGCATAAGGTCGGCATATATCAAATTCCAGGTTGGAAAGTAAGTGGTCTGACCAATGGCATTACCCCACGTTTTTTGTCAACCCAGATAAATATCTCGTTGGTCGTAATTGTGAGGAAGCCCCGATCTTGAAAATCAGCACACTCAACAGCAAACTCACACTGATAGTTTGTGCCATTGATACGGAACTGATTTGTGTAGGAATAAATGCTCTCATCTTGAAATCGGTTGGTGAACGCTCCATATTTCTGTAACTCAAAATGAGCTTCTTTGAGATCGCTCATAGTATTGATGAATCTAGCTCGTCGGTCGGCAGTGGCAGAGCCATACAAAAAAAGTAAAAAAAGCAGAGCCAACACCAGCACAATGCCCACAATGCTGATAAATATCTTCATAACGCTCAAGTGCGCCCAACAGTAAGTAAGCCACAAACTTTGCAGCTTATCTAATTTCATATTTTGACATTATTTTGAACGAAAAATTTTTGTCGAGCGTAATTTTAGACACGAATTCCACAAATTTCCCACAAATTGAATTCGTGCCAATTCGTGAAATTCGTGTCTCCGCTTTCTCCTTTTGCGCGGCGGATTTTTCCTTCACAATCCGCGCATGGAGCAAGCGGTGGCGGCGATTTTGATTTTCGCGGGCGCGAGTTTCTTTTTCGCGCTGGCGGAGACGGCGCTGTTTTCCCTTGGCAAATGGCAGGCGCGGCAATTGGCGGAACGTCATCCGCTGGCGGGCAAAATCGTCGCGCAACTGCTCGAACGTCCGCAGGATTTGCTCGCCACGCTCGCGCTGGGCAACACGTTCGCCAACGCGGCGATGCTCGCGGTCGCGCTGCGGATGGTCTTCAACTCGCACTGGGCGCTGGCGCTGACGATGATCGCGCTGGCGGCGTTCGTGCTGATCGGCTGCGAAGTTCTTCCAAAAACTCTGGCGGTGCGGCGGCCGGAGCATTGGGCGTTGCGCGTGGGCTGGCTGCTTTTGATTTTCCAAAAAATCACGAAGCCGCTGCATCGCGCGGCGCAACGGCTGGACGCGGCGATTTTGAAAAGAGTCGCGCCGCAATCTGCTGCAATTTCAACGACTTTGACGGACGCGGAATATCACGAGTTGCTCGAAATGGCCTACCGGCAGGGCACGCTCGCGGAATCGGAAAAGGAAATCATCCTGCAAATCATCGGCCTCGACCGGCGCATGGCGCGCGACGTGATGCGCCCGCGCGCGGGCATGGCGTGCATTTCCGACGACGCGACGGTCGGGGAAATGATCGCCGCCGCGAAAAAATTCAAGCATCGCCGCCTGCCGATTTATGACGAAACTCCGGACACGATTGTCGGAATTTTGAATACGCGCGCATTGCTGCTCGACCCAAAAATTGATCTGTCGGAAGTGATTGAATTTCCGTCGTTCGTGCCGGAGACGATGAATCTGCTGCATCTGTTCCAAAGTTTGCAGAAACAACATCGCGGCCTCGCGGTCGTGCTGGACGAATTTGGCGGCGTCGCGGGTTTGGTGACGATGGAAGACATTCTCGGCGAACTCATCGGCAAAATCCGCGCCGAAGCGCAGCCGGAAGGTTTCGTGATGGAAAAAATTTCGCCCGGGCGCTGGCGAGTGAACGGCTCGATGCGGCTCGAAGATTTTCGACGCGAGTATCCCGCGCTCGGCAATGCGGACGAGGTGGAGACGATGGGCGGTTTGCTGACACATATGCTCGGCGTCGTGCCAAACGCGGGCGACTCCGCGACGTTTCATGATTTGAAATTCACGGCGCAAATCGTGGACGAGCGGCGCGTGCGCGAATTGCTCGTTCAACGGATGAAATAAAATGGACGCAAATCTTTTCAACTGGTCTGTGCTGGTTCTGGCGCTGATGCTCGCGTTTTTGCTGTCGGGCATGGAGGCGGGCGTGTTCGCGCTGAACCGGCTGCGTGTGCGGCGGCTGGCGCGCGCGGGCCAGCCGTCGGCAAAACTGCTGAATAATTTTCTGGAAAAGCCGGAAAAATTTCTGTGGACGATTCTGGTCGGCAACACGCTTGCGAATTTTCTCGTCCTCGGTTTTGCGCTGGCGAAAATCCACGAATGGTTTTTCGGCCAGCGCGCCGCAGAAATTGTTTTTTTCGCCATCGCCGTTTTTTTGTTTTACACGTTCTTTGATTTGCTGCCGAAAATGTTTTTCCGCGCGTCTCCCAATCAATTGTGTTTGTCGGCGGCGCGGATTTTCCGGCTCGTGAATTTTACATTGAGTCCGCTGGTTTCGATTGTTGAAGGCGTTTCGCAGACGATTTTGCGCGTGACCGGCGGCCGGACTTTCACCGGGCGGCTTTTCGGCAACCGCGAGGAGATGCGCGCGGTGATGCAGGAATCCGCGCAATCGCTCACGAGCGACGAACGGGCGATGATCAATCGCGTGCTCGATCTCCAAAATTTCACCGTCGGCCAGATTGCCACGCCGCTCGCGCGAATGGTGACGCTGGAAATGCATACGCCCGTCGGCGAAGCCCTGAAACTGGCGCGTGAGAAAAAATTTTCACGCCTGCCGGTTTGGGAAACGCGCGAGGGCCGTCCGCGCGTCGCCGGATTGCTCATGGTCGGCCCGCTACTGTTCCGCGACGATCTGGATTTGCAAAAACCCGTCGCCGGGCACATGACACCCGCGCTGTTTCTCGGCGAGGATACACGGCTGGAAATCGCGTTGCGCCGGGTACAGCGCGCTGGCGAACGGCTCGCCGTCATCCTTGCGCGTGACGGAAAGGAAATCGGCATCGTGACGCTGGAGGATATTTTGAAAACGATGTTCGGCGAAATGAAATTGTGAAATGAATTGGGACACCGCCATTTCGACCACGCTAAAAATTCTGGCCGTTTTTGCGCTGGTGCTGATGAACGCTTTTTTTGTCGCGGCGGAACTTGCGTTGGTGCGCATCCGCGACACGCAACTGACGGCGCTCGTGGCAAAAGGCAATCGCCGGGCAAAAATGGCGCGGCACATCGTCACGCACATTGACGCTTACATCAGCACGACGCAATTCGGCATCACGCTCGCCAGCATGGGTCTGGGCGTGGTGGTCGAGCCGGTGTTTCGGGATTTGTTGGGTCCAGTTTTTGATTTGTTAAAAATTACCGCGGAAGGTGCGCAGCGCGGCATTGCCATCGGCGTCGGCTTTTTCGTGAACTCTTATTTGCTGATCGTCATCGGCGAACTGGTGCCAAAGGCCATCGCCATCCGGCGCACGTTGCAAACATCGCTGTGGGTCGCCAGCCCGCTGAATTGGTTTTACCGGATTTCCTATCCATTCATCTGGCTGCTGCACCGCTCATCGCAATTCGTTTTACGCCGGCTCGGATTTTCCACGGAAGAATTTCAAAGCGTGCATTCGGAAGAGGAATTGCGACTGGTGCTTTCATCGGCGCAACGCGCGGCGGGCGGCACGGCGCTGGGCCGGAGCATCATTTTGAACGCGCTCGATTTACGCCAGCGCACCGCGCGTGAAGTCATGCGCCCGCGCCATGAAATCACCATCTTCAACACCGATGCGAGGATTGCCGAATGTCTCGCGCTGGCGGAAAAAACACGCTACTCGCGCTTTCCGATTTGCGAGAACGGCAATTTGGACAAAATGCGAGGTGTCATCCACATCAAAGATTTATACGCGTTACGCGACAAGGCGAGTTCAGTGGCGGACTTGTTGCCTGCCGCACGCAAATTGATTTACGTTCCCGAAACGGCGCGATTGGAAAAATTGTTGCAATTGTTTCTCGAACGAAAATCGCACTTCGCCGTCGTCGTGGACGAATACGGCGGCACACGCGGCATCGTGACTTTGGAAAATGCGCTCGAAGCGCTCATCGGCCAGATTCAGGACGAATTCGATTCGGAAAAATCCGAACTCGTGCGCTTTGGCGACCATACATGGGAAGCCGCTGGCACGCTGCCGTTGCACGAATTGGAAAAAATCATCGGCCATGTGCAACACGATGAAGGCGTCGCGACGGTGAGCGGCTGGCTGACGCAAAAGCTCGGCGGCTTTCCGAAATCCGATGACACGCTAACGGTCGGCGCGTGTGAATTGCGCGTGGAAGAAATGGATGGCCCACGCGTGGCGCGCTTGAAAATCATCAAGCGCCAGGAATCGGAAGACGCGACTACCATCTTGCGCCGCGAACCGCAAAAACCGCAGTGATAATTCCAATCGCCGCGTCTGCCGCAACTGCCGGCCAAAATTCGCGCATTGCGGACGCGATTGCAAAAAATAAAATTCCGCCGAGCCAGACGGCAAGCGAATAAAAGCTCTTTGAACTTTTTTTGCGCGGCTGTTTGTTGATGAGCGCAGGTGTGGCGAACGCCAGCGCCATGAGCGTTACCATTGTCCACGCCGGAAAATTCACGAGCGGCGCGCCATACCACGCGACCGGAAATTTCGTCGGCACCCAAATCCAATAATGCTGCACGCGTGACGCAAATGGTTCGAGCGCAAAATCAAAAAGCCCGGCCAAAATCGCTGTCAATCCCATGACCCAAAAACCGTAGGATTTGGTTTTTCGCCACGGGCGCAAAATCAGCCGTGCCGTGCCGCGCGAATTCAAAATGACGACGAGCCAGAACAGCGGCATTATCCACGGCAGCGTTTTGAAAAATTCCGGCCCGGCTTTGGCGCCAAAAGTGAACGGACCAAAAGGAATTCCAGTCAGCGCGCCGACAGCAAGCACCGCGCCGGTGAAAATCACGATGACGAATGCGACGAGCAAAACATTTTGCAGCGGCAATTGTCGCGCAAGCGCGGCGAGCGTGCCCGCTGTCGCCGTCAAAATCAGCAGCGCCTCCGGCCAGCCGGAATTCATCGGGACAAAAAGTTTCGCGAGCGCGAGCGCAAATGCGGCGGCGAGCAAAAAATTCAGCAGCCAATAAAGCCACGTTGTGATTTTTTGAACGAAATCGGCGGCGGATTGATTTTTCGGCGACTTCTGCGTTGGCATTATTTTCGGCAGAATACAAAACGGTTCGTAGTTTGGCGATTCGAGAATTGCTTGTTTCGTGGCAGCAAAACTGCTTTTCTCCAACTCGCCATGACGCTGGACGAAATCACAAATCTCATCAAAGCCTGTGCGAAGCAGATGGACGCGCGCTACGGCAAAATCGTCTTTAACGAGTGGGCAATCGTCTCGCTCGCTGAAAACAAAGCGCGCGTGGTGGCGTATCGCGGTCCGCGCAACGATGATTTCCTGACAAATTTTGTGAAAGACCTCGGCGCATTGCGCGCGGAATTGCTCGACGCGAATTACGGCGCCGGCGATTTCGCGTTTGCGCGGCACGGCGCCGGCACCGGGCACGAGGCGTTTCTCGTTTTGGGCGCGGGATTTTATCTCATCTGCAACAACACGCGCGAATCCATGGACGCGATTACCAAAGACCCGCGCTGGCTTGAAGCGCAGGTGCCGTTCGCCGAGTTGGGCGACCGCGTTCGGATGAATCCGCTGGTGATTTCTTCGGACACGCAGTTCCTCCTGAAAAAATAATTTTTTCTTCGGCACGCAGATTTCAGCCGGACAATCCTTTCCACAGAAAAATTCCGTAGGCCGCGACCAGAATCCAGCCGACGAATTTCGGCAATTGTCCGAACATCGCGACAAAGAAAAAATGCAACAACGTCGAACCGAGAAGAATGAGCATTCCAACGTGAAAAAAATTCGGCATGACCATTGTGTGATACAGCGCATAAATGCCGAGGCACAATGGAATCGAAACGTGCGCATCGCCGACTTGCGAGGCATAGACTGTTTCCGGCTGTTTTTTCCAGCCATAGTAAAATGCGAGCAGAGCGTTCGGCAGCACCATCAGCCAGCCGCTCAACCAGCCGATATATTTCACGCTGATGAAGCCGGTGTGAATGTGCGAAATCCAATTCACGAGCCAATCCGTGCTGATGTAAATTCCATAAGCGCCGACGGCGAGCAAAGTCAGTTCAAACGGCAAACTCCAGCCCAAAGATTTTCCCTGGCGCACGTTTGATTTGAGAACGTCAAAAACGTGGAAGGATTGCCAGAACAAAAAAAGTCCGACCAAAACCAAACCGTCGTTGAAATTCAAACTGCCTTTGCGACCGAGCGCCCAGACCGCGCCGGTGAAAAATAAAACCGCCGTGAGCGTCAGCAAAAGTGAAAGCCGGTTCAATTCATGGGCTTTGCTGGCCGCGCTCGGTTTTTTCTTGAGCGGCAAGTTCACACTCACTTTCACATTATTGCGCGCCGGTTTTTGTTTCGGCAACACGCGCATTCCCCAAATGATTGCGGGCAAACCGAGCACGAGCGTCATGTTCGTGACATTGTTGACGAGCGAATTCGTCATCACATCCGCGCCGCTGCCGCCGTGAATGCCGAGCAGGAAAGCGAAGATCAAATTTCCGAGGCCGGAGCAATACGGCATGACGAGCGTGCCGAGCACCGTGCCCTCGAACCCACGTCCGCTCATCACTTCCAGCCGCCAGATCATCAGGAACGACGACGCGACGAACAGCGCGAGAAACAGCCACGGCGCGGAATGGCCGTGGGCTTCAATCCAATGAACGAGCGGGTTTGCCACGCGCGGAGTTTAATGAAAAAGATTTTCAGCGCGAATTGTTTTGGCAAAGACGGCGCGCGTTGGACGCGATGGATTTTTTAGCCACGAATGTTCACACAACTTCATACTTGCGGTTCTCCGAATCATGGATGAGTTTTGAACAATTGCATTGCACAGCAAGTCAAATGCAGGTGCAGGGAAAAACTTGATGGAAAGGAAAAGAATATGATTAAAACAGCATTGTTCGTTCGATTGGAGGCAAAGGCCGGAAAAGAGGCGGAGGTTGAAACATTTCTGCAAGGCGGTCTGCCGCTGGTCATGGAAGAACCGGCCACGATTGCCTGGTTCGGAATTCGCCTTGGCCCGGCCACGTTCGGCATTTTTGACGCTTTCCCGGATGAAGCGGGACGGCAGGCGCATCTTTCAGGAAAAGTCGCGGCTGCATTGATGGCCAAAGCGCCGGAACTTTTGGCCAAACCGCCTGTCATTGAAAAAATTGACGTCCTCGCCGCAAAACTTCCAAAATAATTGGCAATGAGTCGCGCGAAGAAACGCGAAGCAGGCGAAAGATTTTTTAGCCACGGATTGAACACGGATTTAATATTCAAGCTCCGTTAGGAGCGGTATATTTGTAGAAACCAAAAACAAAAAAATCTCCAGCCCCGTAGGGGCGACATATTCAGGGAAATCATTTTGCAGCGGATGAAATAAAAATTGTTTCGGAATATGTCGCTCCTGACGGAGCTTGAAAATCTTTTTTTGATTGGTTCTACAAAGATGCCGCGCCTACGGCGCTGGGGGCGAAAACGAATGTGTCAATAAAAAGCCCGTTAGGGCTGGCATAATGAATCGGAAACGCCGTAGGCGCGACATATTTGTAGATACATGATTTCAAAACGGTAAAGCTCCGTAGGAGCGAAATCATCCGAATATGCCGCCCCGACGGGGCTTGAATTTGGTTTGGGTTGTGGTTCTACAAAGATGTCGCGCCGACGGCG
>DASYAA010000022.1:0-4524 GCA_036501565.1 Verrucomicrobiia bacterium | reverse complement strand
ATCGGTTCACCGTTGTATTTGCCGTTATACGGCGGCTCTGTTATCGGCTTTTCAGCCGAGCCGATAAGTTTCAACCAAGTGCGCATGAGGTTTTCAACTCAACCGCATCGGCATGACGACGTAGAGGAACGGGCCGTTGATCTTCAAAACGCCCGGGCTTAATTCGTCAATCAGCTCGAAGAACACCTCGTCCTCGGCCAGCGCGTCAATCAGGTAGCGCGGGTTGAAGGCGATGGCCATTTCCTTGCCCTTGTAATTCACCGCGAGTGTTTCGCGCGCCTCGCCGACCTCGGGCGAGTTGGCGGTGATGGCAAGGTTGTTTTTTCCGAACGTGAGCTTGACGGAATTCGCCTTTTCGCTGGTCATGATCTCGGCGCGGCGCAGCGCCTGCAAAAATTCCTCGCGCACGAGCGGGATGCGTTCCTTGGCCTCGCCGGGGATGACCTGCCGGTAATTCGGATAATTTCCCTCGATCAATTTCGTGACGAGCAGCACGGAAAATCCCTTGTCGTCCTTGAGCGCAAACGACGCTTGGTTTTCGCCGAATTTTATTTCCACGTCGCCCTTAGCTTGGAGCAAACGATTCAATTCATTCACCGCTTTCGCCGGAACGATGAATTCGCCGCTGCTTTTTTCAGAGATGTCCACTTCCTCGTCCACGAGCGCGAGGCGGCGTCCGTCAGTGGCCACGAGCGTCATCTTGCCTTCCTTGAGGCTGATGAAAATGCCGTTGAGGACGTAGCGCGATTCGTCGGTGGAAACGGCGAAGGAGGTTTTTTTTAGCATCGCGCGGACGTTTTCCTGCTGGAGCGCGACTTTTTTGTCGTCCTTGAATTTCGGCAGCGGCGGAAATTCATCCGCGCCGAGCCCGTGAATTTTGTAGAACGACGAGCCGCTGCGGATGGACGTGATGTTTTTTTCGTCGGTCTCCAAATCAATTTCGTTGCCGTTCAATTCGCGCACGATGCCGAAAAGTTTTTTCACCGGCACGGTCGTCGCGCCGGATTTGCCGACTTTGGCTTCGACAGAGCAGGCAACAGTCACGTCCAAATCCGTCGCTGTGAATTCTACACGGTCCTTTTCCGCGCGCAAAAGCACGTTGGACAAAATCGGCAGCGTGGTGCGCGTGCTGACGACGTTTTGGACGGCCTGCAGCCCGGCGAGGATTTGTTCTTTCGTGATCGTGAGGTTCATGTTCGGTTAATAGTAAATTCTTTTCTTAAAAATACTCTTATTATTAAGGGCTGTGAATAAGGCAAACAACTCCGCGCGTCAAGCCAGCCATTGTGTTTTTTGGATCAAGAGTCATTGCGCAAGTGAGGGTAAAGAATTTGATAAAATTTGAAAGTGAAACTTGTTCGCATTGTTGGCCGGCTGTTCACATACAGTGCGTCGCTTATTTGCCCAGTTGTGCGCGACGGATAATTTCCGGCAAAGAGGCGCAAACAAAATCAACTTCTTCAGCCGTCGAATCGCGGCCAACCGAAAAACGGACGAGTGAATTCGCTAACACCTTTTTACCAATCGCCAAAATGACGTGCGAAGACTCAATCGAACCCGCCGAACAAGCCGAACCGCTCGAAGCGCAAATGCCTTCAACGTCCAAACCAGCAAGCAGCGCAATGCTGTCCGCGCCGCGGACGACGAAGGAAACCGTGTTAGCCAGACAGTTTTCGCGCGGAGAAACTATTTCGCAACCGTCAATTTTATAAATGGAAGCAAGGAGTTTCGCTGAAAGTTCCGTGAGTTTTGACTTTAGAAAAATCGGCGGCTTCACAAATTTTTCCAGTGCAGCAGCCAATCCTATAATTCCCACCAGATTTTCCGTTCCCGCGCGCCGTTCATTTTCATGTCCGCCGCCAATCATTATCGGATCAGGAAGCAGCGGCGACTTGATATAAAGCAGCCCCGCGCCTTTCGGCCCGTGAAACTTGTGCGCGCAGACAGAAATTAAATCCGCGTTGAATTGCCCGGCGTTTTCAAAAGGCTCCTTGCCGAACCACTGAACCGCGTCCGTGTGAAAAACAATCCCACGCTCGCGGCAAATCGCGCCAAGTTCCGCGACCGGCTGAATCGTGCCAATTTCATTGTTTGCGGCCATGATCGAGACCAAAATCGTGTCCGCGCGAATCGTTTTCTTCAAATAATCCGGCGAAACGCGGCCTTCGGAGTTCACCGGCAGACGCGTGACTTCAAAACCTTCTTTTTTTTCCAAATAATCGAACGATTGCAAAACCGCGTCATGCTCGACGACGGAAGTGATCAAATGTTTGCCTTTTGATTTGAGCGCCCGCGTCGTTCCGAAAATTGCGAGATTGTTCGATTCCGTTCCGCCGCTCGTGAAAATGATTTCGCTCGGTTTCGCGCCGAGAAATTTTGCCGCGCGATCCCGCGCATCGTCGAGCAACGCCCGCGCTTTGCGTCCGACGTGATGCACGGACGATGGATTGCCCCAGATTTCGCCAAGAAACGGCAGCATCGCGTCGCGCACGCTTGGATCAAGCGGCGTGGTGGCATTGTAATCAAGATAGATTGTTCGCGGCATCTTGTGTTACAGTAGGAGACGACGTGAGAAGTCTCAAAACAAAAAGGTGGGGCGAGCGTCCTCGCGAGCCGAAGCGGACGAAAAGCACGGCTCGTCAGTAGCCTCGCCCCACCAAAATAGCTTGAGTCTAGTCACCTCGACTCCTACAAATTTGAAATGAAAACGCAGGTCAAAATTTGCGGCATCACGAATCTTGCCGACGCGCAGGCCGCCGTCGAGGCGGGCGCGGACGCGCTTGGCTTCAATTTCTACGAAAAAAGCCCGCGCTATGTTTCGTTGAAAACAGCGGCGGAAATTTCAAAACAATTGCCGCCGTTCGTGATGCGCGTCGGTGTTTTTGTGAACGCGCCGGAAGAATTTATTTTGTGCGCGATTTCCGAAGCCGGCCTGACGATGTTGCAATTTCACGGCGACGAGCCGCCGGAATTTTGCACGCAGTTCGGCCTGATGAGCATGAAGGCGTTTCGCATCCGCGACGCGGAATCGTTGAAAAAAATCCCCGATTACCTGACCGACGCGTATCTGCTCGACGCGTTTTCATCCGAAGTGCGCGGCGGAACGGGCGAGGTGTTCAACTGGAATTTGGCTGTTGAAGTGCAGAAATTCGGCAAGCCGATTTTTCTTGCGGGCGGTTTGACGCCGGAAAACGTGGCCGAGGCCGTGAAAAAAGTCCGGCCGTTCGGTGTGGACGTTTCGAGCGGCGTGGAATCCGCGCCCGGCAAAAAAGATCACGCAAAACTGAAGGCGTTTATTGAGGCAGTGCGGAAGACGAATTAACTTTTAACCGCAGAGACGCAGAGACGCAGAGGCGCGGAGAAAACGGAATGCGGAATCAAAGATGCCAATCGAAACCGTCTGTAAAAATTTCCATCTGGCTATCATTGTCCAAATGATAAAAATCTTTCAATATTTGTGTGCCCAATTGGACAAGGTCTCCATTTTCCACTCTTAAATATTTAACGCCATTTCCTTCGCGTTCCAAAATCGTAAAATCGCGTTCTTTGATAAAAGCAACAATTTTATCTTGGTCAGCAATGTTGCGCGGCATGAGCAAAATCCAGTCGAGGCCGATTGCTCCATTTTCGACAGAGTATTGAAGATTAACGGCAGTCTCGCGGCTGGCCGGTTCGCCGGCAGGACAAAAAGCAAAAGCTGCCCAAGAAGCATCTTTATGATTTGCTTTAAGCTGATCAAAAATGGTTGAAAGCTGGCTAACTGAAACCGACTTCGGCGTCATAATTCGCGTTCGAAGTCCATTTCTATCCTTAACCAAATAACTATTGCTGCGGCTTAATAGAAAAAGCACAACACCAACTACTAAAATGACAGCAATGATTATAAAGCGACTATTCATGACTTTGGCCGATTTTCCGAAAACGATTAGGTGTTTTCAAAACCATTAAGCCGCACAAGCGCAAAATTTCTCCGCGCCTCTGCGTCTCTGCGGTTAAATAAAATCTTTGCGTCTTTGCGTCTTTGCGTGAAAATAAGCCCATGAGCGCAATCACCGTAGAAGATTTGCCCGACGTTCGCGGCCACTTTGGTCCTTACGGCGGACGTTACGTGCCGGAGACGTTGATGCATCCGCTGAAAGAATTGGAGGAGGAATATTTCCGCGCGCAGCACGACCCGGAATTTCAGCGCGAACTGGATTATTACCTCAAGGAATTTTGCGGCCGCCCCACGCCGCTTTATTTTGCGGAACGTCTCACCAAAGAACTCGGCGGCGCGAAAATTTATCTCAAGCGCGAGGATTTGCTCCACACCGGCGCGCACAAGATCAACAACGCGATGGGTCAAATTCTTTTGGCCAAGCGCATGGGCAAAACGCGCATCATCGCCGAAACCGGCGCGGGCCAGCACGGTGTCGCCACCGCCACCGTCGCCGCGATGTTCGGATTGAAATGCGTCATTTACATGGGCGCAGTGGATTGCGAGCGTCAGGAACTCAATGTTTATCGCATGAAAATGCTCGGCGC
>DASYAA010000021.1:0-7556 GCA_036501565.1 Verrucomicrobiia bacterium | reverse complement strand
GGATGCGTGTGACCAATCCATTTTGCCCTGCCTTCGCGCAAACAAATCGCGTGCAAAAAAGTTTCGACCGAAGGCAGCTTGTTTTTTTTATCCACGCGACAGGCTTCGAGAATTTTTCGGACTTCGTCGTCGGTTTTGTCGGGAGAATCCAAGGCGTCAAAAATCGCCTGCATTTTCACCCGAGCGAATCCGTCTTTGCCAATTGTGCCGAGTTGACTGCCGCTCGCCTTGACGTAAAAAGTTCCGTCGCCCAAATCCGCGCTGACATTTCCCTCGCCGAGAATTGCCAGTTGCCGGTCTTCGCGGCCAAGTTCGTGTGACAATTGGATCAGCCGTTTCAAAATTTCCGCAGGTTTCATAAATGATCAGAGTGAAAGAATTTTTTGAAAGCGCGCATAAGCATCATCCCACGCGCCGGTATTTTTCGGTTCAAAAATTTTTGCTTCGAACGAGCGCCGTACCAGCGCACGTCCTTCGGTCAGCGAATGAATTTCGCCAAGCACATAAAGTTGCATGATGATATTGCCGATAGAAGAGGCTTCGACCGGACCGGCTACAATTGTGCAGTCCAAAGCATCCGCTGTAAATTGGTTCAACAAATGATTTTGGCAGCCGCCACCCACAATGTAAATTTTTTCAACAGGCTTGCCGCTGATTTGTGCCAGCGATTCTTTCACCAAACGATATTTTAACGCCAGACTTTCAAAAATCGCGCGTGTGAACGCGCCGAAATTTGCGGGCGCAACCTGTCCGGTGCGGCGACAAAATTCCGCGATGGCTTCCGGCATATTTTGCGGTGCTTGAAAATCGGGCGAATCAGGATCAATAAAAATTGCGAACGGCGGTGAATTAGCAGCAAGACTTTCCAGGCTGTCGTAACCGACAGGTTTTCCGGCGGCATCCCAGGCGCGCTTGCATTCCTGCAACAGCCACATTCCGGCAATGTTTTTCAGAAATCGCGTCGTGCCAAAAACGCCACCTTCGTTGGAAAAACCAGCTTGATGACTTTTTTCTAAAATCACCGGGCGATTCAATTCGCGCCCCATGCATGACCATGTGCCCGAACTCAAAAAAACCGGCTCGGATTCTTCCGCCGGAACTCCAACAACCGCCGAGGCCGTGTCGTGCCCGGCAGGCGCGATGACCCGCAGTTTTTTTGCTCCGACTTCCGTCGCAACTTCCGGCAGCAGTTCACCAATGACCGTTCCGGCGTTAATCAATTTGCCGAAAATTTTTTCAGGCAAATTCATCGCGCGGATGATTTCGCGTTCCCATTCCTGCGTTTTGGGATTGAGCAACTGGCTGGTGCTGGCAATTGTCTTTTCATTCGCGCAAACGCCGGTCAAAAAATAATGGACCAAATCGGGCATGAAGAGCAATCGGTCGGCTTTTTCCAAATGCTTTTCAGCGAGCAATTGAAACAGTGTGTTGAAAAACATGAATTGAATGCCCGTGCGCTGATAAATTTCCTGCCGCGGCATTTGTTGAAACGCCTTTTCTTGCATTCCGCTGGTTCGAGCATCGCGATACTGAAATGGCACGCCCAACAATTTTCCGCCGGCGCCCAGCAAACCATAATCCACGCCCCAAGTGTCCACACCGACGGAGACGACGGCCTCGCCATATTTTTTTATCGCCAGCGCGATTCCTTGTTTGATCTTGTTGAAAAGATTTTCAAAATCCCAATGCCAGCCGTCTGCGACCTTGATTGGCTCGTTCGGAAAACGATTCAACTCGGCCAGTTCCAGCCGCGTGCCATTATAAATTCCGGCAACGACGCGACCGCTGCTCGCGCCAAGATCAACCGCCAGACAAATTTGTTTTTTACTCAATTTTTCTCCTTCGGCAAAATCAATTTTCCGCCGCCTTTTTCCAACGCGCGTTTTATCGCACTTCCCGGTCGGCGATCAGTAATGAATACTTCAACGTCGGAAAGTTTGGCAAAAAAATAGGACGATTTGATTTCGGCTTTGGTGTGGTCTGCCAGCAAAAAAGTTTGTTCCGCCAGCCCCATGATTTTCCGTTTCAAGGCGGCTTGTCCTTCCGTGGGTTCGCTCAAACCGCGCACCGCATCTAATCCGCGACAGGACAAAAAAGCTTTTTGCACATGACAACGTTCCAAAATCGGATCGGCCAAACTCCCCTGACACGAAAGCGAACGAGAGCTGACTGCGCCGCCGGATAAAATTACTTGAATCGCAGGCCGTCGAGAAAGCTCGACCGCGACTTTCAGTGCCGTCGTCAAAACCGTCACTTCCAGATTTGGCAATAAACAGGCGAGATGAAAAACAGTTGAACTGGCGTCAAAAAAAACAGTGTCCCCGGCTCGAATTTGTGACAGGGCCAGTTCAGCGATGAGTTTCTTTTCCGTGACGTTGACGACTTCGCGGCTGTTCAATGGAAGATCGCGGTGACTTTCGTTGAGGCGAACTGCGCCGCCGTGCCTGCGAGACAATAAGCCGTCAGCCTCCAATTTTTCAAAATCACGACGAACCGTTTCCTCGGAAATGGCCAGCGTTTTTGCCGCCTTGACAGTGCTTACGGCTCCTGATTTCAGGAGCATATCCAAAATCCAATGTTGTCGTTCGACAGCGAGCATGAACTGTTTTGACTGATTTTCTTTCTTTTTACTTGTTTTTTCCGCCGACGCAAGCAAAATTCACAGAAAATAACAAAAAAACACAGAATTTCAAAAATGACATTTCAATACGTCAACAATTTATGGAACGATTCTGAAGTCTCAAAACTGTTCGGCATTGACCGGCTCGTTTATCGCTCGAACAAACTCGGCAGCGACCAGCGCATCACCAACACAGGCGGCGGAAATACTTCGGCAAAAATTGTTGAGAACGACCCGCTCACCGGTGAGTCTGTTGAAGTGTTGTGGGTCAAAGGTTCTGGCGGCGATTTGCGCACAAGCACGCGTGAAAATTTTTCATCGCTCTACCAATCTAAACTGCTCGGTCTGCAAAAATCCTATCTTGCACGCGTTGATCGAGGTTACAAATCACAAGCCGAAGACGACTTGGTTGCAGCGTTCAGCCACACGACGTTCAATTTGAATCCGCGGGCGACTTCCATTGACACGCCGTTGCACAGTTTCATTCCCGCCAAATTCGTTGACCACATGCATCCAAACGCAATCATCGCAATTGCCGCTTCGGAAAATTGCGAAAAGCTCACACGCGAAATTTTCGGCGGCGAGATGGCTTACGTGAAATGGATGCGTCCCGGATTTGAACTCGGTCTCGCGATGCAGGAAATCGCGAAAAAAAATCCCAAGGCCAAAGCCATCATGATGGGGCAGCATGGTTTCATTTCGTGGGCGAGTGACGACAAGGAATGTTATTTGCGCACGCTGGATTTCATCGAACGCGCGTCGCAATTCATCAAAAAAAAATATACCGAGAAAGGCGGCGACGCAAAAGCGTTCGGAGGACAGAAATTTCAAACGCTCACGCCCGAAAAACGCAACGAATTTTTTGCCGCGATTTTGCCGTGGCTGCGCGGACAGGTTTCGCAGCAGAAACGTTTCATCGCCACGGTTCAGGACGACGAGAAGATTTTGCGTTTCGTGAATTCCAACGACGCGCCTCGCTTGGCCGAACTCGGCACGAGCTGTCCCGACCATTTTCTACGCACGAAAATCAAGCCGCTTTACGTTGCGTGGAATCCGCAGGCGGAAGACGCGGCGGCATTGAAAAAGAAACTCGCCGATGGCCTCGTGCAATATCGCAAGGACTACGCGACTTATTACGATAAGTGCAAGCACGCGAATTCGCCCGCGATGCGCGACCCGAATCCGACGGTCGTTTTGATCCCGGGTCTCGGCATGATCGCGTGGGGCAAGGACAAGAGCGAGTCGCGCGTCACGGCGGAATTCTACAACTGCGCGGTCGAGGTCATGCGCGGCGCGGAGGCGATTGACAAATACATCGCGCTGCCGCAGCAGGAGGCGTTCGACATCGAATACTGGCTGCTCGAAGAGGCGAAATTGAAGCGGATGCCTGCGGAAAAAGAATTGGTGCGGCAAATTATTATTGTGATTGGCGCGGGTTCGGGAATCGGAAAAGAAACGGCGCATCGGCTCGTGAAAGAAGGCGCGCACATCGTTTGCGTGGACTTGAACGCGGATGCGGCGACCGCGACCGCAAAAGAAATCACCGACAAATACGGTTTGGGAATCGGCGTCGCGGGAACGGGAATTTCCAATTGCGGCCCGGCCATCGGCCTCGCCGCGAACATCACCAACCGCGCAAGCATTCGCAAAATGCTGGATCAAGTTGCGCTCGCTTACGGCGGCTTTGATTCCATCTGCGTGACCGCCGGAATTTTCGTGCCAAGCGACACGACCGGCCACATTCCCGACGACAAATGGGCGCTGACGTTCAACATCAACGTCACTGGAAGTTATCTCGTCGCCGACGAAGCGGCGAAAATTTGGAAGGAACAAAATTTGCGCGGCAATCTGGTTTTGACGACGAGCGCAAATGCCGCCGTCGCCAAAAAAGGTTCGCTCGCTTACGACACTTCAAAAGCGGCGGCGAATCATTTGGTTCGCGAACTGGCGATTGAACTCGCGCCACTCGTGCGCGTGAACGGCGTCGCGCCCGCGACCGTCGTGCAAGGCTCGGCGATGTTTCCGCGCGACCGCGTTATCGGCTCGCTCGCAAAATACAACATTCCTTACAAAGACGACGAAGCGACGGAATCGCTCGTGAAAAAGCTGGCGGAATTTTATGCCGAACGCACGTTGACAAAATCTCCGATTACGCCGGCGGATCAGGCGGAAGCATATTTTCTTTTGGTTTCCCAGCGGTTATCAAAGACCACAGGGCAAATCATCATTGTAGATGGCGGCTTGCATGAAGCCTTTTTGCGGTGATATAATCCCACGTCGCGTATGTTGAAAACTGGAATTTTAAACCCGGACATAAATTTGCTATTAAGCCGTGTGCGTCATACCAACACGCTCGTCATTGCCGATCGAAGTTTCCCGTTCTGGCCGGGAATTGAGGTTGTGGACATTTCGCTGGTGGACGACTTGCCGACGGTATTGCAAGTGGTGGTGGCCATTCGGACGAATTTTATCATTGGCAGAGCCTGGATGGCGACAGAATTTCTCAAACACAATGGGGCGAAGGCCAAAGTTGATTGTGCAACGGCTTTGCGCGGAATCAAAATCACACACGAACCGCATGTGAAATTCAAGAAGCGCATTCCGCACGCCATCGGTTTGATTCGCACTGGCGATACGATTCCGTATGCCAACCTGATTTTGGAAAGTGCGTGAGTAAAATCGAACTTACGCCTTCAGCAAGCCTGCTGAACTGCTGAAGTTTCATTCTCAACTGAATTTGTCAACGCGCTGTTTTTCAATTTCGATACTGACTTGATTTCTCGGAGTGGGAAAGTTGCCCGCTAACTTCAATGATTATTCGGCTGATTCAGGAAGTGGGAGGCCATTACGAAAATTTCGACGCCAAAACCGGGAAAGGACTCAAGACCAAGGCTTATACATGGACATCCTTCGTACATCTGCTCTTTTTGCACGAGTATGGAGCTGAATTCAAATGAGCTCAGGAATCAGTTCAGGGCGCAATCAACGCCTGATTTTCCCGCGCTAATGGTGAACTTTTTGCCGCGTGTGGATACGTTCAGCAACTTGCCGGTGAACGGGCGTGGTGTCTGCGGGTCGGCCAGAATGGTTTTTCCATCGAGCGATGGCGCGAAGCCGAAAAACGTGTTTATCACGACATCCGCAAACGCCGCGCCGCTGATGCATTCCTTCATGCAGCCGTCGCGCTCCGCAATACGCACCGGCGCATCATATTGTTCCCGGTGCGGCCCGTAAAATTCCCGCGCCTGCGCGAACGGCCCTTCCTTCGTGACTTCTGCCGTGCGGCAGTAAAAATCAAACGCATCGTCTGGGAATCCCAGCCGCCACATCGTGCCGACCGTCAGCGCCGGCCAGCCGTCATACGCGCCCATCGGTCCATGGTCGGGCCGGTCGGAAATTGCGGCAGCGGCGTCTTTCAGACTCATCGCGCGCATCCAGTCGCGCATCAGCAACTCGCGTTTGACGAAATCCGTCATTTCGCGGCGCATGTCCGGTGTGAGATCGTTGGCGAGCGCATTGCCGACATAAATGTAATCAACGCAATGCCGCAGTTCGACACGCTTGCCGTCGTCGTGTAAACCATACCAAACGCCATCGCCGGGTTTGTAAAGCGAAAGCACCGCAGGCAAAAGTTTTTCCGCGTCGTCGCGCAGTTCCATGGCGCGGGCCGCATTGCCTTTCATCTCTTGAATGGCGGCGTCCTGGCGCATTATCCACACGTCTTGCGCGTTGCAAGAAGGAACGCGGCCGACATAGGCCGGCGCGCATTCAAGCAGGTTCCCATTTCCTCCGTAGTCCGCCAGCGGGCTGTCGGGATGGACGAGCGTTTTCCAGTCCGTGGCCATTTCGTCCATGCGCTGAAGCACGGTTTTGCCGTCCTCCAATTTTTCATCGAGAAAAGCCGTGTCGCCGGTGACGCGAATATAATTCAGCGCTGTTTTGAAAATCGTGCAGGCGTTGAACGCATAGCCGGTGATGTGGTTGTAAACATTTGTATCGTAGCCATTGGTGCGCGTAAGATAAATGAAAGATCCACTGCGCGGGTTTTGCACCAGCCAGCGGCGCAAGGTGGCCTTCATGCCGGCGGGTTCGAGCAGTTCCCAGACAGTGCTTCCCATCGAGGCGTCCCAATAATACTGCGTGCCCGGTGCGCGCTCGCCGCTGGTGATGAAAGAGCGCGGGGACACCGGAAATTGTGTGCGCTCCAATTCCAGCATGGTGAGGATGCCCATGTAATAATTCTGTTTCAGCGCGGCGTTATCCGTGACAAGCACCGGCAAGCTGCCGGAGAAATAGTGATTACCCGGCGTGAAGGCGTCGGCCCAGCGTTGCTCCCAACATCGCTTGAAGCCGTCGAATTCAGCCGCAAAATGTTTGCGCCAGCGCATCACGTCCGCTTGCACCTTCAGCGAATCCGTCGCGTGACCGTCACCGGCGATAAATCCCATTTCCATTTTGCCGCCGGCGGACAACGCGACTTTCCATTGCCAGCGGACGACGCCGTTTTCGTTCGTCACCGAGTCGGGTTTTGTCTCGGGACAGATGACCGTTGCGAAGCCCGGACGCTGGTTCGTGTTGAGAACGGAAATTCCGTCCGGTTGCAACAAGCCTGAAACCGAGAGCGCCAATTCTACGTTGGTTTTCGTCCCGGACGGATTGGCGATCTGCACGCGGACCAGCACGGCGCGTCGCTCGTTGATCATTCGTGTGTCCGTTTGCACTACAAAACCCGCGCAATTGGTATTGCGGCGCAAGGCGCGATAAGGACACCAGCGACATTCCGTCGCCGGATATTCTTTGCCCGCAATTGTCAGCGTGACCAATGGATAGCCGGCGCTCCACTTTCCATCTCCCCATCCCCATAACCAATCTCCGGGATTGCAAAAGAACGAAGTCAGGTCCCGGCCGATTATCAGCATATCGTGAAAATTGTTCA
>DASYAA010000020.1:0-18488 GCA_036501565.1 Verrucomicrobiia bacterium | reverse complement strand
AAGTAATTTTTGATTTGTCCACCAATCCGACAACGGTCTTTGGAACCAGAAACTGGATTTGCAAACGCCGGCTTGCTTCGGCGGCATCCGCGTAAAGCGAATCCTCGGCTTTTGAATGGTCATCGCCGGTGCTGTCAGCTTTGATGATGTGATAACCGTCAGTAGCCTTAATGGGCGATGATATTTCACCTTTTTGCAATGCCAACGCCGCATCCAAGACGGGCGCTTCCACCACGCCGAGGATGTTCTCATAAAGCACGCCCATATCTCCATTCTTGTCTTTGCTTTCACTTTCGGAGTATTGCGTAATTAAAGCATTGAAATCTTTGCCT
Source organism: Verrucomicrobiia bacterium (assembly GCA_036501565.1). GTDB lineage: Bacteria > Verrucomicrobiota > Verrucomicrobiia > Limisphaerales > UBA11358 > UBA11358. The sequence goes on along the minus strand of DASYAA010000020.1, from coordinate 18,156 downwards.
TGTTTAATCTGTTCTTGAATGTCCTTAATGACAGCAATCGCTTCCGCTTGTGTGCGACTCGCTCCGGGATCTACAGTGCCACCAGAAGCATACTTCACAAGAATCTCCCGGCAATGAACCATTTTGACAGGTTTGATTTGATCCGCCACAAGCATCGTCTTTTTGATGTCTTCCCTGAATGCCTCTCGCGCTTCCATCATCGTCATGTGATGTTCTTCAAGAGTATCCTCGAGCGTAGCCGGTGCGAGGTTTGCGCGCAGTTCCGCAATCCGTTTATCAATCTCCGATTCATCAACGGTTATCCCGCGTTTTTCACACTCGCGGTCGAGCACATAATTTTGAACCATTTGATCAATGACATAAGAGCGATACTTGCGCAGGCATTCCAGAATAACATCCTCCATCGGAATAATATGGCCGTCAACAACTGCAGCGGCACCGGTTATGGTTTTATCCGCATTCATTCCCGCATTCGCATCTGTAGCGAATACTGGGACGGAGTTTGTATGTTGCGTGGAATCCCCAAAAACAGCAACAGGACGGGCCGCACTACAAAAGACGACCAGAAGGTTGATCATCATCAACCCTCGTTTTGATTTTCGTATCATTGTTTTTCTAATGAATAGTTTCCTGTGAATTCCAAAAATTTTTTGACGAAAGCGGTTACTAAAAAAGCCGTTACACCGAAGTGATTTTGATTAAACAACCCACAGCCCGGAGAACTAATCTCCAGGCTGTGGTGTTTTGGAAGCAATGCTAAACTTTATGCCTCAATTCCACTGGCGAACATAATCAACAAAGAAGTTGCCATTAACCGCAGTGCTGCTGTTCGGATTTCCAGGAAAGTTTCCACCAATGGCAAGGTTCAGAATGATAAAAAACTTATTGTTGGTGTTGAACTCCCAAGTGCCGCCGCCGCCTTTCGAAAACGTGGCTGTGTTATTGCCATCCACGTTGAATGTGATGGAACTGCCATCTGCCGGCCACCATGCGCCGTAATTGTGGTATGTGGTTGTGGAACTGTTGATTGTGTTGACCACCGTCGGATTCCAGTTCGGCATATGCAGGCTCTGGTGGTTTTCCCATTGGCCGTCAATTTCTTCTGCCACGTCAATTTCGCCGCAAGCGGGCCATGTTCCACCCACGGTGCCGAGCATCCAAGCCGCCGGCCAATAGCCTTGTCCTGAATTCGGGAACTTGCAACGATACTCTACATAGCTGCCCGGCACGACATAGTGGTGGCCATAAGTATTGATGCGCGCGGAATACCATTGTCCATTCCATTTTCCGGTGTCAGTTTGAGCCTCGAACCGCAGGGCTTGACTGTCCGTGCCGGTTCCATCAGAAACGATATGGCAGTTGGCCAACGAATTAACATATATTTCCAATTCATTATTGCCCCAGCCGCCACCGCCGGTGTCATAGCCCCAGTTGCCTGACCATGGAGGATTGTTGATGCCGGTAAATTCGTCGCTCCAAGTAATGCCCCATGCTGAAACGCGAGTTGCGCTGACTCCTAATAGAAGAAGTATGGCAACAACCGACAACATGACACGGCAATTAACAGCGAGAAGATGCCGAATGCCGTTCACTTTTATTTTATATTTCATAGTTTGTCTTTCGTAATATACGGATTGATTGCGTTGATGCTACGTGGGTTCTCGGCTAAAGTAGCAGCATCCTGAAATCATACATCCCTCTTTAGAGGGGGGTGCAGCTTATCAATTGGATTAGCGACTCTTTTTAAGGAAAAGTTTTTTATTGATTGCGAGCTTTTGGCGTCTGGCTGCCGGATTTCGCAAAAACTCCATTCAGAAAGCCGATAACATTGGTCTCGATTTCCGGCGTCGAAAAAAGCGGGCCATCGTGGCCCGCAGCATCCACAATGATGAGCTGATTTTTAACTCCTGCCCGATCCAGCGCGTCATGCAAACGTTGGCTTTGCGCAACGGGCACAAGATCATCCTTGCCTCCTTGAAGAATCAGAACCGGCGGGTTGCTTCTCTTCACATAGGTAATAGGACTGGCAATCTTTGCCATTTTAGAAGATTGCTCCACAGTCGCGCCCAGCAACTTCGGCACGGCATCTTGAAACAGCGCGATGCCTTTTTCGGAATGGACCGTCTTCAGATCACCCAACATTGTATTAAAATCAGTGGGTCCAAAAAAATCGAGTATCGCCAAAGGCTTGACTGAAGACTTTGCCCCAAAATCTTTTTCATGACGCGCCAAACCCACAAGCAGCGCCAAGTGTCCGCCGGCGGACCCGCCTCCCACAACAAATTGCTTGGGGTTGATTCCGTAATTGATGGCGTGAGTCAAAATGAAGTTCAATGCCGCGTTGCAATCCTGAATCTGCGCCGGAAATTTGGCTTCCGTGCTCACACGATAATCAATGCTGGCAATGGCATAACCGTGCCGGACGAGATATTTGACATTGTCCCAATCCTTGAATCCCATCATCCACGCGCCGCCATGTATCCAAAAGACGAGCGGGAACGGTTGATCGCTTTTGTTTTTCGGAAGGTAAAGATCGAAGTTCTGGCGTGATGTCGGATGGGCAACGTATGGAATATTCTTTATGACTGTGGCTTCTCCATAAGGGCTTGAAGCGGGCAACACTTCGGCAGCGCTCGAACCATCGGACGAATTTAGCTGCGCGAAAGATCCAAAAGTTGCCAAAAATGTCGCGGCGATGATGAAGCGAATAAAAAAGATTATTTTCATATTTGAAAGTTCCTGATTTGAATTTGGTGAAGTAACGGGCATGGGCATCGCCAACGCGAATCGCCCGCTTGACATTCAACTCTCAACATTTAACCCTTTGCCCACAGATGTTTCAAATCATTTTTACGCCGACCAGCGCCGCTGAAGTGGCGCGGATGCCGAAAGATTTGCAATTGCAAATTCTCGGCGAATTTCGCGGACTGCCCCAAAAAACCATCGGCACGGAACTGGATGCGTTTGGCAAATTGGAAATGGATGGACGCACGTTGCACCGCTTTCGCGTGGGCGATTATCGCGTCTATTTTGAGCGACACGAACTCGGCGTGCTGGTGCACCGGATTTTGAGCCGGCATACCTTGAAAGATTTTCTATTCCGCTCCGGCTTGAAGACGGGCGAAGACGAAACGCTCCAAGAAAATCCGAAATTCTGGGAATTGATGGAGTCGGCCAAAACCTCCGCCAAAACCTGAAAATGAAGCACGACATCACAAAAAACATGGACATATTGACACAGGTCAAGTGCAACTAAATTTCCGTGTCGGTGTTTGAATTTGTGCTTGCTCATGGGTATATTTTGAACATGAAGTGCGTTGGGAAAGTTATGATTTGCCTCGCGGGCGGACTTGCATTGAATGCCAGTTTGTCCGCCGCCGAAGCTGTGTCGCCCAATAATCCCTATGTGCCCATCGTCACGCGAAATGTTTTTGGCCTAAACCCGCCGCAGCCGGTTGACACGACCGCGAATACTGAACCGCCGCCTAAAATCACACCCAACGGCATCATGACCATCTTTGGCAACCGGCAAGTGCTTTTCAAAGTCTCCATTCCAGCCAAGCCGGGAATACCTGCCAAGGAAGATGATTACATTCTTGGCGAAGGCCAGCGGCAGGACGACATCGAGGTGACGCGCATTGATGAAAAATCCGGCGTGGTGACGTTCAACAATCATGGGACAGTGCAAGAAATTCCCCTGACCGTTGCTCCGACCATTGCCATGACGGGTGCGGTAAATCAGAACCCGTCTCCCGCCATGCCATATGCTGAAGGTGGCAGACGTTTTGGAGGCGGCGGCAGGTTTGGACGAAATTTTGCCATCGGAAATAATGGCAATAATTCCAATGGCGGGAACAATGGTGGCAATTTCAACGGCGCGAACAACGGCTCAAATTTGCGAAGTGTGCCAACGCGGCAGGAAGTGCCGCAAATTGATCCCGACCAGCAAATCATCATGATAGAAGCCCAGCGTGAATTGCATAAAGGCGACCCAGATTATCCGCCGCTTCCCATCACCGAATTGACGCCAGATGACGCCGCAGGCCCCGGCGGCAACCCTTTGGCGGCTCCCTCACCGTAATGACATTCTCAAATGTGGCTTTTGCCACCCATTCCATCCACGGCGCTTGAGGGCGATTCAGCAAAATAGAATCGGACACTCATGAAACTGAAGCGGCAATCGTTGGTTTCCCAAGGTTCACTGAACCGCATATTTGAAGAGGTCAATAAATCCTGGAAACAATTTGATTTTCAGGCGGCCATCGAGTTGATGGAACGCGCCAGCCGGCTTGACCCGGCAAATACCGGCATTCTGCTGGATTTGGGGCGCATGTATGGGCTGCGTTATGATTATGCCACCGCCGAGCGTTGTTTTGAAAAAGCGGTTCGTATCTCACCCAAAAAAATCGAAACGCTCGCCGCAGCCGGTTTGCAAAGCCGCGATTTTGGCAGCTTTCCGATGTCCGAGCGTTATTACTTGCTGGCGTCGGAACAAAAAAACGCCACGCCGGGAGTGTTCGTTCAATTGGCAAAACTTTATGAACGCCTTCGCCGAATGGAAGACGCCGCCAACATGGTGGAACGGGCCTTGAAACTAAATAGCGCCTACCCCGAGGCGTTGCTCACCCGTGCCCGATTGGAACGACAGAAAGGTCGCCTGGAAGAAGCCGAAAAACTTATCCGCTCGTTCGTCAATCAATCAAATCCCGATGTTTGGATTCATGCTCAGACCTGGTATGAACTCGGCGCGATTCTTGATCGGCAGGGAAAATATGACGATGCCTTTGCCGCCTTCGTTCAAGCCAAGGCGCTCTTGCGACCGAATGCAGAACGTCTTCTTAATGAATTAAAAATTGTCCGCAAACGCATCACGGACATGCAGGCCAATATCTCCGCCGAAGCATTGCAACGGTGGTTCGATTGCGCTTCGGCACTCCAACCGACCCGGCGACTGGCACTTTTGGGCGGGCACCCCCGCTCCGGCACAACGTTGCTGGAGCAAGTTCTGGATTCGCACCCGGACATTGTCTCGGTGGAAGAAACAACCATTTTTCACGACGAAGGTTATATGCCGCTGACACGCAGTTTGCCAGAAAATGAACCCATGTTATCGGTTCTTGAAGCGGCGCAGACAAGCGCATTGCAACAATCGCGCACAAGTTATTTCCGTTCCGTGGAGAGATTTCTTGGCAAGCCCGTCGGTGAACGTCTGGTGATTGACAAAAATCCTTCGCTGACTTTTTTGATTCCGCTTCTCATCCGAGTGTTTCCTGAAATAAAACTCCTCATCGCGCTGCGCGATCCGCGCGACGTGGTTTTGAGTTGTTTCATGCAGTCTTTGCCGCTCGAACAAGGCAGTTCGGCCTATTTGAGTTTGGAAAGCGCTGTTGATGAATACGCCACCATGATGAGTTTTTGGCAAACACTTAAGCCTTTGATAAAAAATCCATTCCTCGAAGTGCGTTATGAAGACATGGTGGAAAATTTGGAATCCGTCGCGCGGCGGACGTTGGATTTTCTTGGTGTTCCGTGGGATGCGCGAGTGCTGGGATTTGACGAACATGCGCGGCAAAAAGTTGTGCGCTCGCCCACTTACGCCGACGTGACCAAGCCGGTCTATAAAGGAGCCGTTGGCCGCTGGCGTAATTATCAAAAACATCTCGAACCGCACTTGGAAAAACTCGCTCCATTCATTAAAGTCTTTGGGTGTGAAGCGTGATTGACTTCGCTTCCACCAAACAGGCGGGTTCTATCTTTTAACAATATGAGACGGCTGCAGTTGGTTTCCCAGGGTTCTTTGAGCCGCATGATCAAGTCGGCGGATGAATCCTGGGAACGCGGCGACTCACAGCAATGTTTTGAGACATTGGAACGCGCCAGCCGTCTCGACCCGGGCAATCCCAAAATGCAGTTCTATTTGGCCCAGCGTTATGGATTGCGTTACAACCACGCCGCAGCCGGGCGCTGTTTTGAACAGGCCGTTCGCATTGCACTGCATAAAACAGAAGCTTTGGAATTTGCCGGACGCCTATCTCTTGATTTTGGCCGTCATCAAATGGCCGAAGATTACTTGCAGCGCGCCTTGGAACAAAAAGACGCCACGGCGGAAACTTTCGCCAGATTGGCGGAACTTTATGAGCGCCTCCATCGCATGGAAGACGCCTCCAAACTCGTTGCCCAAGCTTTGCAATTGGATGACAACTGCGCTCTGGCACAACTCACTCGCGCAAAATTATTTCGCCGGGCAGGCCGTTTGGAAGAAGCAGAAAAAATTCTGCGGTTGTTTCCAACCACAACCGAGCGTTATATCCAAGTGCGCCGATTTTACGAATTAGGCACGAATCTCGATCTTCAAGGACGTTATGATGATGCCATGAGCGCGTTTCTTGAAGGCAAGGCGCTATTGCAACCGGATGCGCCGCCATTACTCGCACAATTGAAATTGGTTCGTGAACGCTTGAAGCAGATGCAAAATGACATCACTCCCGAAATGTTGCAACGCTGGCATGATTGCGCACCGCCGTTGGCTCCCGGCCATCGTCTGGCATTTTTGGGCGGACATCCCCGTTCCGGCACAACTTTGCTGGAACAAGTTCTGGATTCGCATCCTGACATCATCTCGGCGGAAGAGACAACAATTTTTAACGAGGAAGCTTATATGCCACTCATGCGCGGCTTGCCACAAAACACACTCTTGCTGCCAGCGCTGGAAGCCGCGCAAACCGAAACATTGCGTCAGATTCGTAAAAATTACTTTCGTTCGATGGAAATGCACCTGGGCAATCCCATCGGTCAACGTCTGTTGATTGACAAAAATCCTTCCATTCAATCTTTGATTCTCGCCTTTGTCCGAATCTTTCCCGAAATAAAACTTTTGGTCGCGTTGCGCGACCCGCGTGATGTGGTTTTGAGTTCGTTTATGCAGGTTTATTTGCCACTCAACATGGGTAGTGTGTCCGCTCTGGACCTCGAAGTCGCCGTTGAAAATTATGCCGGAGTCATGGGGGTCTGGCAAAAGCTTGTGCCTTTGATAAAAAACCCATTCCTCGAAGTGCGTTACGAAGATATGGTGAATGATCTCGAATCCGTCGCGCGACGGACATTGAAATTTCTCGGCGCTCCGTGGGATACCCGTGTGCTCGGCTTTAACAAACACGCGCAACAGAAGGCGGTGCGCTCGCCCACCTACGCCGACGTGACGCAACCTGTTTACAAACGCTCACAAGGGCGCTGGCACAATTACAAAAAGTATCTCGAACCGCATCTGGAAAAACTGGAGCCGTTCATCAAAGCGTTTGGTTACGAATAAAACAGGACGATGAAATTGAAACCGCAACTTATTTCACAAAGTTCCCTGAACCGTATGCTCCAAGCCGCCGAGATGGCGTGGGAACGCAAGGATTTTCAGGAATCCATTGAGACTCTGCAAAGTGCCAGTCGTCTTGCTCCTTCCAACGCCGGTATATTACTTCGACTAGGCCGTTTTCATGGTTTGCGTTACGACTATTCGGCGGCCGAACGCTGCTTCGATCAGGCGTTAAATTTTACGCCCCGAAAAACGGAGATGCTCACGGCCATCGCGGATCATTGCCAGAATTTTCGCAATCCGAACATTGCGGAGCGCTATCTCCGGCGCGCGCTTGAACAACCAGAGACGACACCGCAAGCCTGCATCAAACTTGCCGAACTTTATGAACGCCTCCGCCGCTTACCCGAGGCTGCGGAACTTGTGGAACGGGCATTGGCATTGAATCCTGCTTATCCGGCGGCGTTGCTCGTCCGTGCCCGGCTGGAACGACTGGCTGGACGATTGGAAGCGGCGGAACAAGTGCTGCGCTCGTTCATTAACAAGCCCATTCCCGACATTTGGACTCATGCCCAGGCATGGTATGAACTGGCCGTCATTTTGGATCGCCAGCAAAAATTTGACGACGCCATGACCGCGTTGCTCAATGCCAAGACATTATTGCGTCCGCAGTCGCCCAAGCCTCTCACCGAATTGCAAGCCGTTCGTACCCGGTTGAATGTCATGAAATCCAATGTTTCGGCGGATATGTTCAATCGTTGGTTCGATGCCGGAAAGACACTGCTTCCGACCAGACGACTGGCTCTGCTTTGCGGCCACGCCCGTTCTGGAACAACTTTATTGGAACAAGTGCTGGATGCACACCCCGACATCGTTTCTGCCGAGGAAACCGATGTGTTTCTCGACGATGTCTTTTCCCCGCTTAAACGCCGTTTGCCGCAGGACGCCTATATGCTGCCCGTTCTGGAAGCGGCTGATACGACAGCGTTGCAGCAATCGCGCACAGCTTATTTCCAATCCATGGAACTTTCCCTCGGCAATCCGATTGCCGGACGTCTGTTGCTGGACAAAAATCCTACGCGAAATTTTTTGATTCCGGCTTTCCTTCGCGTTTTTCCTGAAATCAAATTTATCGTCGCGTTGCGCGATCCGCGAGATGTTGTCTTGAGCTGCTTCATGCAACCCCTGCCCTTCGACCCGTTCACCGAATCCGGTTTGAGTTTGGAAAAAACGGCGGAAGATTATGTCTTTACAATGAGTCTATGGCGGACATTCGCGCCATTGATGCCTGCTCCTTACCTGCAAGTGCGTTATGAAGACATGGTGGACGATCTGGAATCTGTCGCGCGCAAGACTCTCAATTTTCTCGGTGTTTCGTGGGATGCCCGCGTGCTTGGATTTGATGAACACGCGCGAAAAAAAATGGTGCGTTCGCCCACTTACGCCGATGTGACCCAGCCCGTCTATAAACGCGCTCGCGGTCGCTGGCATAATTACAAAAAATATCTTGAACCCTATCTCGACAGGCTGGAACCATTCGCCAAGGCGTTTGGGTATGAATAAAACGGTTGAGAATTGAAGGTTGAAAGCGGAGGAAAATCGCCGTCCGGCGTGTCGCTTAAATGATCAATTTAATTCCAACAACCACGCAATTTTATCGCGCACTGCCATGGTTACTCGTGCTTCAAACTGTCCGGCACGACGTTCCAACCGGTGATTTTCAACCGAGGCAAGGCCCTGGACATTGGCCGCTCCTTCATCGGTGCCCGGCAGCCAGCGCACGCGAGGCAGCTTCACTTCATAATCACCACCACGAATCTGCGTCGTCAACGGCACGCACACGCATAAAGCGCGCTCCGCGTCCTCATCTTCGCGCGAAACCACCATCAGCGGGCGCAGCTTGCCTTTCAGCCCTAAATCCACCCAATACACTTCACCAGGCTTTGGATTTATCATAAAAACTTTCCAGTGTGGCGGCGCGCAGTTCCCAACCTCCAGCGGGTGATTCTATTTTATCCGGCACGGTGATTTTCGGCGCTGGCATAACCCACCAGCCGCCGCTTTCCGCCGTCACCAGATACTTTGCGCCTTTGCGCGTGCCGCGGATTGAGATGCGGCCTTTGTCATCAGCTTTTACCAAAGTGGTTTCCATGTGGGAAGTTTCCCACTTTCCGTTGTCATTGTCAAAGCCTTAAAATTAGCGAGGCAAAATTTGGATGGAGCGCGCCTTATCAAAAGATAAAAAAGAGCCGCTCCGAAGAGCGGCTCCTGTGAAAACCTAAAACCAAACAAGCCAATTAAACCTGCTTGCGACGGAAGGCCACGAGCGAGGCCACACCAAGACCGAGCAAAGCCAGCGTGGTGGGTTCAGGAGTGCTGACAATAACACTGAATCCTGACTGCGAAAGCGGAACGAGAACATCGGGATTATCAGCAAACGGGTCTCCCGCTGTATGCAGATTTGCAGCCGTAGCAAGAACTGAGTATTCGAATATCCCAGAGGTTCCAACTATCGTGTCAGCAGCATGACCGCTTACCACGTCGGTATTATATGCTTCAATCTCAAAATACGCAGCTCCTGTCGTATATGGGCTGACTTGAGCTGGCACCGCTCCAAACAAGCCTCCACCATCCGCTGTGTCACCGAGACCAGTTCCATAAAATTGAGAGGTAGCTCCAACTACTGGACTAAACGTTCCTGCTGTCCCTGAAGAGGAATATAAAAGTTGTGCAGTAAAATCACTTCCCACAGCCTGACCCCCAAAGGTTACCGGAGCCGAATAACTACTAGATCCAAACGAGTAGTTGACGAAGATTAGATTGCCTTGGCCATAAGAGTTGACTGCCGCACAGGCCGCCACACCTATAATTGATGCTATGATTGTTCTTTTCATGTTCTTATTAGTTTTTTGTTTTAGGTTTCAGATTTCTACACCAAATTTCATGGAAGCGTTTGCTGCCAGTTGGTTGCCGAGCCGGGTTTCACAAAGAAGCCCTGCCCCGGCATTAATGTTGGGTTCGCATTCCAAGTTCCATTGATAGCACTTTTAGTTGCCGCAAGCGTGAAACCATTATTGTAAGTTTGAATCTGAGTATTCTTAGGCAACGTAGCTCCTAAATTTAATGAGTTTGCTCCATTGTCAGAGGCGTTTGTCAAGGTGCCGGAATAAGGAGTTGGGCTTCCAATTAATTGCAACGTCAAAGCAGAGAGAGGCAAGCTATTGGTTCCACCTGAATTTGGAATCACATTTCCAACAAAAGTATTGGTATAGGCCGTCGTACACTTAATCATGAAGCCTACTCCCGGAGGAATAAATGTGGTAGCGGCGGCAGCACTCCAACTTCCGTTAATCGCGCTTCTAGTAACAATAGTGCTGAACCCAGTAGCGGGACTAAATAGCTCAACCGTTGTTCCCTTGGGAGCATTCGCCAAAACATTGGTGATGTTGTCAACTCCGTCAAGATCGAACGGGTTGGCAGCGCACGCCCAAGCTGGAGCCTGTGGCACAATGACATTTACATAACCAACTACGTTTTGTGAATAGACATTCTGCGCTTGTGAAGAATAAATCCCGAATGCCAGCGCTGCAACTCCGAGAAGTAGTGTTTTTGTTCTCATATTTTTAGTTTTATTGTTACCGTGTGTGCTGTGAATATCTCAAAAGGCAAGGCCAGTGTCAACTTTTTTTTTGAACGTTTTTGAGGCATTTTGCGTCGCTCAAAAGCCTGTTTTTCAAGGGTTTTCAGTAGTTTTCAGCAATTCATGGCTTCAAGGTTCAAAAAATGTTACCGAACCGTGACATTGTTCACAACGATTTTCAAGGAATCAGCCTTTTGAGATCAAGCGGCCTTCATTTCTTCTTCAGCGCGTTCGGTAAGCCATGAGTTGATAAGGCTTTGATACGGAATGCCACGGCGATTGGCCAGACGGCGGATTTTGTCCAAGGTGATGCCCGGAATCCGCAGGCTGACAGGTTCGCGCGTTGGTTTGAGGTTGGGAAAAATGACTGGCCGCGCGCGTGACAGGTCGGCATCCGCCCAATCACTGGTTTTCGCTTCTTTGACGTAATGAGTGTTTTTCTTCATGCCATTTTCTTTCCCGCCGGCTCATCGGCCTGGCGGAGATGATTCGAATCAAATCGCCGCGCACCGTAAAAGCGCAAGCGATCAACTTCCGTCCATCCGTCCGGCCAAAAGCGAGCCAGCGTTTTTCCGCGCCGCCGTGCTTCTCATCGGCCATGATTTCCGGCGCATTGAGAAACACCTGTTCGGCTTCCGCCACGGAAATGCCATGTTTGATTTCGCTCTTTTGCAAATTGCCTTCATCCCAATCGAAGCCGGCGATTTTGCGCAAATCGAACACTTTGAAATTGTATATGCGGGAGATGGCAAGCGCAAGTCCATTTCAAAAGTTGACGACTGAAAATGGCGGATGGAAGATCAGTTGGCGTCCACGCAGATTAAAATCTTCAACGAGTCGGGTGTCGGGCTGGCCGCCAAGCCAATGGCACTGGCAGTTTCAGCCAGCGGAAAGCGGTGGGAAATGAGAGCGCGCACGTCCAATCGTCGAGAAAAGACGAGCCGGGCGACTTCGGTTTGCAGTGTGAAATCGGATGAATAGCTGCCGAGCAGGTCTTTTTCGTCCACGCAAATGGCGGCGGGATCAATGTCCAGCCGCGCGCCGCGTTTGGTGTGGGCAAAAAGAAGGATTTGTCCCGCGCCGCGAACGAGTTGCATGGCTTGTTTCATGGCATCGTCGGACGGAACGGCGATGATGGCGGCGTCGAGCGAGGGCAAATCCTCACCCGGCCTTCGGCCACCCTCTCTCATCCGATGGGCGAGGGAAATCCATTTCGCGCCGAATTTTTTTGCGAGCTTCAATCGCGATTCAATCAGATCGGTGGCGAGGACTTTCATTCCGGCGATTTGAAGCAGGCGCGTGAACATCAGGCCAATCGGTCCCTGCCCCGCCACAAGCACGGTGTCGCCGCGCAACAAGGACAACCGGCGAATGGCCTTGAGCACAGTGTTGACGGGTTCGAGCATCGCGCCTTCTTCAAATGAATTTTTGGCGGGAATTTTCACGACGCCGGGAAGGACGAAATTCATGACGCGGACGTATTCGGCATAGCCACCGCCCGCAGGTTCAAATCCGGCGGTGATGCCGGTGCGCTTGTATTGCGGGCATTGGGCAAAGGCGCGATGGCGGCAGAAATGGCATTTCATGCACGGAACGTGATGGTGCAACGCAACACGGTTGCCGACGTGGAGATTTTTTATTCGTGCGCCGATTTTGACAATTGTGCCGGCGGTTTCGTGGCCGAAAATTCGCGGCGGCGGCACGGTTCCGTATTGGATTTTTTTGATGTCGGTCGGACAAACTCCGCAGACGGCGACTTTGACGAGCAGTTCATTCACGCCGATGCGCGGGACGGGCACGGTTTCGAGGCGCAAATCATTCACGCCGCGATAAACGACGGCGCGCATGGTCTTTGGGATGTCGAACATGCGGAACATTTAGCCACAGATGAAACACGGATGAAACACGGATTTTTTGGAAAGCAAAATTTTGCCACAGAGACACAGAGTCGCCGAGCGAAGCAATTATTTATTTTCTCTGTGGCTCTGTGGCAATAAATTGGGTGAACCACGGTTCAGGTTCGCAGGAAAATTCTTTTGTTTTGCCGCGCCAAAGAAATTGAATTGAGCGGGCGTGCAGGGCGTGGTTTTCAAAAATCAATTTTGCGCGCTGTTCCGGCGCGAGGCGATTTTCAACGAGAGCGAGATATAAATCCTCGTCGCCGCCGTAAAGTTTGTCACCAACAATGGCATGGCTGATGTGCGCAAGGTGGATGCGGATTTGATGTTTGCGTCCGGTGCGCGGAAAAATTCGGAGCAAAGAAAATTTTCCTTCGCCTCTTTCAAAACGTCGTTCGACCCAAAATTCGGTTTGCGATGGCGCGCCGTCTTCACGAACGCAATCTTTCACGGCGACAATGCTGTGTTCATCTTTGCCAAGCGGCGCGTCAATCATCCCCTGCTCCGCCGCGACGTGGCCGTGAACGATGGCGGCATATTCTTTTTTGATGGCGCGGCTTTCGAGAATTTTACCGAGTTCGCCCGCGACTTCAGAATTTTTTGCGATGATGACGATGCCGGTGGTTTCGCGGTCAAGGCGATTCACCAAATGCGGCTGTGCGGAATTTCCAAAATGCAATCGCGCGCGGCCAATCAAGCTGGACATCTCGCCGGATTTAGTCGGATGGCAGACAAGTCCTGCCAGTTTGTTGATGACCAGCAATTCATCATCTTCAAAAATGATGTCAAAAAGTTTTTCCAAACGCCGGGAAAGCTGCCACAGAGCCGCAGAGACGCGGAGAAAATTATTTTCGACGGCTTGTCCGCCTGAAAGTTTTGAATTATGCTGCGCCGCGTGAAAGAAAAATGGAATCGCTGGCTGCCTTTGATTTTCGTGGCGCTGTTCGCCGTGTCGCGAATTCCCGGCTTGCTGCCGTTGAATTTCAGCGCGGCCTACGCCTTCGCGTTTTGCGCAGGTGTTTATTTTTCCAAACGGTTCGCGTGGTGGCTGCCGCTTTTGGTTTTGGTTGCGACGGACATCGGCCTGAATTTTTATTATTCGTCGCGCGGAATTGAAGTCTGGGATTCGGCAAACCTGAAAAACCTGCTGTTCAATTACGCCGCGTATGCGGTTTTGATCTGGCTGGGTCGCCGCTTCAAGCCGCAATCGTCATTTCTCGCGCTGCTCGGCGGCGGAATTTTGGGCGCGATCCTGTTTTATCTCATTACAAATACCGCGTCGTGGTTCTTCAATCCGTTTAACAATCCTGAATATGTGAAAAATTTTTCCGGCTGGCTGCTGGCATTGACCAAGGGAATCAACGGCTGGCCGACGACGCTGGAATTTTTTCGCAACACGCTTTTGAGCGGCGGCATTTTCACCGCGCTGTTTGTCGCGGCGGCGAAATTGACCGCGACCGCCGAATCGCCCGCCGATAAAAAAGCCGGCGCGCGCGACGAAGAACCTGAAGAAAAACCGGAGGAAGCCGGCGCGTGAGAATCGGCGTCATTTCCGACACGCACGGATTTCTCGACCCCAAAATTCCAGGACTGTTTGCGGGCGTCGCGCACATCTTGCACGCAGGCGACATTGGCGACGCATTTATCGCATTTGAATTGGAACAAATTGCGCCTGTCACCGCCGTTTCGGGAAATACGGACGCAGATTTGCCTTTCAAGGAAACGGAAATCGTCAAACTGGCCGCGCGGAAATTTCTGCTCCATCATATTATTAATCCGCAATCACTTTCCGACAAAATCAAAAGCCGCATCGCCCGCGAACGCCCGGACGCCGTCGTCTTCGGCCACACACACAAGCCGTTTTGCGAGACAATTGGCAGGATTTTATTTTTCAATCCCGGCTACGCAGGCAAGCCGAAATTCGGCGCGGAACGCAGCGTTGCCATTTTGCATTGTGACGAAAAAGAAATCCGCGCGGAATATCTCAAGCTTTGATTTCGCCGGAATTTTCTTTCGCAATTTGATTTCATTTGTTAAAAAATTTCCGTGCACAAAACCTTTTGGACAATTTTGGCCTTCTGGCTCTGCGGGCTGCTCGTCGCGGCGCGCGCGGACACGTTTCAATTGACCGACGGCTCGTCGCTGACCGGCGACATTGTCACGTTCAATGACAACGGCATCACTTTCCGCATGACGGACGACAGTTACACGAACGTGATGTGGACAAAATTTTCGCAGGACGCGCTGAAGCAACTTGAGAAACGTCCGAAAATCAAACCGCTCGTCGAGGCTTTCATCGAAATCCCCGCGTCGGAACGCCCGCACAAACCGGAACCTAGAATTCGGGACGTGACGCGGCTGGAATTGCCGCCGAACCAATCCGTGATCGGCGCGCTGTTCTCTTCATCGGTCGGACTTTTTGTGCTGTTCGTGATTTATGCGGCGAATCTTTACGCGGGTTTTGAAATCGCGGCTGTTCGGGCGCAACCAATCGCACTCGTAATGGGCGTAGCGGCGGTGTTGCCGATATTGGGGCCGATTATTTTTCTTTCCCTGCCCATGCGCGTGGCAGCCGCGCCGGTGACAGCAGAAGCGCCCGCCGATGCGCAGACGTTCATTGTGCCGGGGCAGCCTGATCCGGCACTCGCCGCGCCGGGTGGAATTCACCTTGCGGAATCTTCGTGGCAAAAGGCGGGGCATCCCGAACCGCAGATTTTTCAGCGCGGGCAGTTCACGTTCAACCGCCGTTTTCTTGAGACGAAATTTTCCAATTTTTTCGGCATGACGCGGCGCGAGGCAGATCGCGACATGGTGCTCATCGTGAAAGCGGCGAGCGGCACATTTGTCGTTCAGCGCATCTCGCGCATCGCGGCCAACGACGCGCATTTTGAAGTCGTTCAGGGCGCGACACGGCGCGAAATCATGATACCATTCGCGGACATTCAGGAAATCCAACTCAAACACAAAGACGCGTGAAATACCGCACCATACTCATGTTCGGCGCGCCCGGTTCGGGCAAGGGCACGCACGGAAAAATTCTCGGCTCAATTCCCGGTTTCGTCCATTGCAGTTGCGGCGAGGTGTTCCGCAGCTTGAGTCCTGAAACGCCGCTGGGGAAAATTTTCCTCGAACATTCCAGCACCGGCGGACTTGTGCCCGACGAACCGACCATCGAGCTTTGGAAAAATTACACGCACGGCCTCGCCGCCGCCGGGCGTTTGGACCACAAACGGAACACGCTCGTGCTCGACGGCATTCCGCGCAACGTCCATCAGGCGCAGATGCTCAAGGAATTTCTCAATGTCACCGCCGTATTTTATATGTGCAGCGCGAACTTTGAAAACCTCGTCAAACGCCTGCAACGCCGCGCGCTCAAGGACAATCGCCTCGACGACGCGAATATGGACGTCATCCGCGCGCGCTTGAAAACTTATGAGAAAGAAACCAAGCCCGTGCTGAATTTCTACGGCAAAAAAATCGTCCACAAAATCAACACCGACGGCACGCCGCCGCAGACATTTTTGAAAGTCCTTCGCCACATCGTCAAACTCGGTTGAATTGGATTTAAGATTTTCGATTTATGATTTATGATTTGCCCGTCTTTGCGCGCAAAATCATCAATTGTAAATCATAAATGAAAATCGTTTTCATGGGCACGGCGGAATTGTCCTGCGCCAGTTTGGAAAAATTGGCGCGCGATAAAAACTTCCAGATTGCCGCCGTCGTCACGCAGCCGGATAAACCGAAAGGTCGTGAACTGAAATTGCAATTTTCGCCGGTCAAAAATTTGGCGGAAAAATTAAAACTGCTGGTTTTGCAACCCGCCAAGGCGCGGGACGAAAAATTCATTTCCGAGTTGCGCGAACTGAAACCGGACTTGATTGTCGTCGCCGCCTACGGGCAGATTTTGCCGCAGACAATTCTGGATTTGCCGAAGTTTGGCTGCGTGAACGTCCACACATCGCTGCTGCCGAAATATCGCGGCGCATCGCCGATCCAATCCGCGATTCTCAACGGCGAAACCGAAACCGGCGTGACAATCATGAAAATGGACGCTGGCTTGGACACGGGAGAAATCATTTCGCAAACGCGCACGCCGATTTTGCCCGAAGACAATTCGCAGACGCTTCACGACCGGCTCGCGCAACTCGGCGCGGAATTATTGGTCGAGATAATTCCAGATTACGTCGCCGGAAAAATTCTGCCAAAGCGGCAGCCAACCGAAGGCGCGAGCTGCGCGGCCAAAATTAAAAAAGAGGACGGTAAAATTGACTGGAACGAACCGGCGGAAAAGATTTTGAACCGGCTGCGCGCGTTCACGCCGTGGCCGGGCGCGTTCACGTTTTTGAAAACGGAAGAGAAATCGCAATTGCTGAAAATCTGGAAGGCTGACGTTTCTGGAAATAGTGGCCAGACCGGCACGGTCTTGTCGGCGGACAAAAATGGAATTGTCGTTGCTTGCGGAAAAAATGCGCTTCGGATTTTGGAATTGCAGCGCGAAGGCGGACGAAGATTGTCCGCGCAGGAATTTTTGGCCGGTCATCCATTGAATCTCGGCGAGAAATTTGACGTTCGCCTCGAGTAAATGATTTATACCAGCCCCGGAGCAATTCCACTTTTCACTCCCGTGTGCCGGATGTCCTGCGCTTCACAGAGATAGACGACGTCTTCGGCCACGTTCGTCGCGTGGTCGGCGATGCGCTCGATGCTTTTGGCGGCGACGATCCAATGTAGGCAGCGGCCGATCGTGTCTGGATTTTCCACCATGTGCTGCACAAGCGCGGCGTGAATCTCTTTGTTGAGCGCATCCACTTCCCGGTCGCGCGGGATGACGGCGCGAGCGGCGACGGAATCGCGGTTCACAAACGCGTCGAGCGCATCCTTGAGCATGTCGAGCGCAAGGGCGGCGATGCGCTGCAAATCCAGATTGATCTTCACGGGCGGTTCGAGCGAAAGGTCGCGCGCGCGCTTGGCGATTTTGGATGCTTCGTCGCCGATGCGTTCGAGGTCTTGCGAAATTTTCATCGCGACGGTGACAAGCCGGAGATTTGTCGCGAGCGGCGCTTTCGTCAAAAGCTGGATGGCGAGGTCGTCAATCTCAACTTCAAACTGGTCAATGACTCGGTCGTCTTCCTTCACGCGCTGCGCGAGTTCGGAATCGCGCTGGACAAGCGCCTGCACCGCGCGGTTCACGGCGGTCTCGGCGTGGCTGGCCATCGTCAGGAGCTTTTGCTTCAACGCGTCGAGACCCGCTTCAAAATAATTTTCCATAAATTGAATCTTTCTCATCAATCATCCTCGTCCACATCCTC
>DASYAA010000019.1:0-37706 GCA_036501565.1 Verrucomicrobiia bacterium | reverse complement strand
TAAGAAATTATGAACTTCAAAGTTTCCCGCTACGGCTGGATTCCAGACTTGCCGGATCATCGGGATCAACTTTACGCCGCGCCCGCTGAAGTTGCCGGGGCATTGCCCGCAAGCGTTGATTTACGCCCAAAGTGTCCGCCGGTTTATGATCAGGGACAACTCGGAAGTTGCACGGCGAACGCGATTGCAGGTGCGATCCAGTTCGACCAGATGAAGCAAAAAACCGCGCAGATTTTTAATCCGTCGCGGCTTTTCATTTATTACAATGAGCGCGTCATCGAACATACGGTTGCGTCCGACAGCGGCACGCAAATCCGTGACGGCATCAAAAGCGTCGGCAAGCAAGGCGATTGCCCGGAAACCGAATGGCCGTATGTGATTTCAAAATTCAAAACCAAGCCGCCAGCGAAATGTTATTCCGACGCGCTGAAATACAAGGCCGTTTTGTATCAGCGCTTGACGCCGGCGTTGAGCCAGTTGAAAGGATGTCTCGCTTCAGGCTATCCGTTTGTTTTTGGATTCACCGTTTACGAAAGTTTTGAAAGTGCGCAAGTAGCCAAGACCGACCACGCTTCGTTGCCGAAGTCAAACGAGCAAACCATCGGCGGCCACGCCGTGATGTGTGTTGGCTATGACGATTCGAAACAATGGTTCGTCGTCCGAAATTCATGGGGTCCGAAATGGGGAATGAAAGGCTATTTCACTTTACCTTACTCATATTTAATCTCGGCAAATCTCGCCAGCGACTTCTGGACAATCCGTGTCGTTGCGTAATTATTATTAATTGAGTCAACCTCCAAAAAATTATGACTCTCACAAAACGCGATCTCGTCACCCGCATCAGCGATGAAACCGGCCTCGGCCAGCAGCAGGTTTTCGACGTGGTGCAAAAAACCCTCGACTACATCACCGAGTCGCTCGCCAAGGGCGACAAGGTTGAGCTGCGTAAGTTCGGTGTTTTTGAAGTCAAAGTCCGCAAGGCGCGCGTCGGGCGCAATCCCAACAAGCCTGAAACCGACGTGCCGATTCCCGCCCGCTCAATGGTGAAATTCAAAGCCGGCAAGGAAATGCGTGCGCAAGTTTTGAAACTGCCGGCGAAAAGTTAAGCCACAGATAAACACAGATTTTCACAGATAAAAATCCGCTGCTGAAAATCTGTATTTCATCTGTGCCAATCTGTGGCTCTGATTCATCTTCTCTTTTCTGTTTGCGTTTTTTAATCTAAACGCATGGAACGATTGCCCGGATTCAGAGATTTTTATCCCGAACCGCTCCCGCACGCCGACACTTGGAGCGCCGACGCGCGCCAGTTTATTTTTGACAAATGGCGCGAAACCGCCAAGCGCTACAATTTCCGCGAATACGACGGCCCACCGCTCGAACCACTCGAACTTTTTACGACGAAGAGCGGTGAAGAAATTGTCGGGCAACTCTATAACTTCACGGACAAAGGCGAACGCGCCGTTTCGCTGCGACCGGAAATGACACCGACGCTCGCGCGAATGGTCGCCGCGCACGAGCGCAATTACAAAAAGCCCATCAAGTGGTTTGCGCTGCCGCAACTCTTCCGCTACGAGCGCCAGCAGAAAGGCCGGCTGCGTGAACATTTCCAGTTCAACGCCGACATCATCGGCGAAACCGATCCGGCGGCGGACGCGGAATTGATCGCGCTGCTGATTGACACGCTGCGCGCGTTTGGTCTGACCGAGCAGGATTTTGTCATCCGCTTGAGCAGCCGCAATGCGTGGCAGGAATTTTTTCAGGGGAGCATCCCGCCGGATTATTCCATGCGCGAATACGAATTCTTCCAAATCATTGACAAACTCGAACGCACGCCGAAGGAAGAGTCGGAAAAGAAATTATCCGCGCTCGGATTTTCATTGGCCGACGTGAACCAATTCATCGAATCCGGCAAGCCGACGACGGAGCTGGAAAATATTTTGCAAAACCTCGCCGCGCGCGGCCTCGGCAGTTTCGTGAAGATTGATTACCGCGTGATTCGCGGCCTCGCATATTACACCGGCGTCGTGTTCGAGGCGTTCGATGCAAAGGGCGAGTTCCGCGCCATCGCGGGCGGCGGACGCTACGACAACCTCGTCAAGCTCATCAGCGGCGGCAAGGTGAACCTGCCCGCGCGCGGCTTCGGCATGGGCGACGTGGTGTTGCTGGAGATTTTGAAGGCGCGCGGCCTGCTGCCGAAATTCGACTCGCACGCGGACGTTTTTGTTTTGATCGAGGATGAAACCCTCCGCGCGCCGTCGCTGAAACTCATCCAGGAATTGCGCGCCGCCGGATTTGCCGTCGAGTATCCGCTCACGCCCGCCAAGCCGGACAAACAATTCAAACGCGCGCAAGAATTGAAGGCGGCGTTCACGGCCAGAGTGGAAAGCGAATCCTACGTGCGCATCCGCAACCTGAAGTCCCGCGATGAAATCGTCGCCGGCTTTGCCGACGCGGCGAATCATTTGAGGTGAAAATGATTTCATGAAAAATTTCACGAATCTTGTCTGGCTGATTTTAATGTTTGGATTTTTTGCCTTTTCTGTTCATGGACAAGAAAACGCCACAAATTTTTACAATCGCGGGATAAGCGAACTAGACAAAAACGATTATGACAAGGCCATTGCTGATTTCACGCAAGCCATCAAGCTCAATACAAATTACGTTGCTGCTTATAGCGACCGAGGATTTGCAGAAACAAAGAAGGGCGATTACGATGGAGCGTTGGCGGATGTTGCAAAAGCCATTCAGTTAAATCCTGCGTATGCGCCAGCTTACAATCACCGTGGAATTATTAAGGAAGACAAAAAAGATTACGACGGTGCGTTGGCTGATTACAATATTGCCATAAAACTCGACCCTAAATTATGGAAGTCTTACCATAATCGAGGAGATGTGAATCTCGAAATGAAAAATTATAACAACGCAATTGGTGACTATACTGAAGCTATCAAATTAGAAGATGATGATTTTTGGAAGGCGAGTTCTCACTATGGTCGCGGGCTCGCCAAAATGAGAAAAGGAGATGAAGACGGAGCAATCGCCGATTTCACCGAAGGAATTAAATTAAATCCAAAAGACCCAAACAATTATTATTTTCGAGGCGATGCCGAGAGATATAAAGGCGATTACGATATTGCCATTGCTGATTACGGCCGCGCAATTGAGTTAAATCCCAAATTTTCTTCCGCCTATGCTGAACGAGCCATAGCCAAAGAAGGCAAATATGACGATGATGGAGCGATTGACGATTATACAAAAGCGATCAAAATTGATCCGAAGTATTGGTGGGCTTATTGGCATCGAGGTCTGACGAAAAAACATATGTCCAATTACGAAGGGGCAATCGCTGATTTTACTAAAGCAATCGAACTAGACCCAAAAAAGGCGGAGATTTATCGCGAACGAAGCGAACTCCGGCGTCTCACCGGCGATGACGATGGCGCTATGTCCGACTTAAACAAAGCCGCGAGCCTCGGACAAAACTAAAAAAGGCGAGGCTTTCGCCCCGCCTTCGTGAAATTTTGTTCGCGGAATTATTTCGCCGGTGCGGCGGCGGCTTTTTCCTGTTTTTCGTTCACCAGCGTCGCGCCTTTGCCGAGGCGTTTGCGGAGGTAGGTGAGTTTCGCGCGGCGCACCTGGCCGTGGCGCTCGACTTCAATCTTGTCCACGCGCGGCGAGTGCAGCGGGAACACGCGTTCCACGCCTTCGCCGTAGCTGATGCGGCGCACGCTGAACGTCTCGTTCAGGCCGTGTCCGCGCCGGCCGATGACGACGCCCGCGAAAATCTGGATGCGTTCCTTGTCGCCTTCGACGACTTTGGTATGCACTTTCACCGAGTCGCCGACGCCGAATTTCGCGTCGTCTTTGCGATATTGTTCCGATTCAATTTTTTCTTGTAATGCCTGGTTCATAAATTTCTTTCTTCGTAGCAGCCGATGTCATCAGCTCCAATATCTTTACATTTTAATTCAGAGCCGACGCACGTTGGTTGCTACAACAAATCTGGCCGCTGTTTTTCCGTCCGCAACTTCGCTTGCTCGCGCCGCCATTTCTCAATCTCGGCGTGGTTGCCGGACAACAATACTTCGGGAACTTTCATCCCGCGAAATTCCGCCGGCCGCGTGTATTGCGGATATTCCAGCAATCCAGCGCTGAACGATTCGTCGTGCGAACTTTCGTCGTCGCCCAAAACTCCGGGCAGCAATCGCGCAACTGCGTCAATCACCACCATCGCCGGCAGCGCGCCGTTCGTCAAAACGTAATCGCCGATGGACAATTCGTCGTCGGCCAGCGCCTCACGCACGCGCTCGTCAAAACCTTCGTAACTGCCGCAGACCAAAATTATATCTTCTTGCTGCGTCAGATCGCGCGCAATTTCCTGCGAAAATTTTCTTCCGCTTGGCGAAAGCAAAATCACTTTCGTCTTTTCGCGCGACAAACTTTCAATCGCTTCAAAAAGCGGTTCTACTTTCAACAACATTCCCGGTCCGCCGCCGAACGGTTTGTCGTCAACCGTTTTGTGCCGGTCATGCGTCCAGTCGCGCAGGTTGTGGATTTTCAAATCCAGCAATTTGACCTCGCGCGCACGCTTGACGATGCTTTCATCGAGCGGGCCGGCGAACATCGCCGGAAACAAAGTAAGCACGTCAATTTTCATCCGTGCCTTAAAAATTTTCAATTACCGCGTCGGCTTCTCTTCGACAATTTCTACGGCGCAACGCACACCTTTCTTCGCGCTGCCAGCCAAAAGCAAAGAACGAATCGCATTGATCGTGATTCCTTGCCGCCCGATAATTTTCCCAACGTCGGACGAATCCATCCGCAATTCATAAACCGTCATTCCGGCGCGTTCCACCGGCGTGACCGTCACCGCGCCGGGATTTTGCACGAGTCCTTTGACGACGTATTGGAGGAACTCCTGCATGGCGCGAAAAATTAAATTAAGCGGCCGCCGGAACGGGTGCTGCTGTCTTGCCCGCCTTCTTGATGAAGCTGGCGACGGTATCGCTGGGCTGCGCGCCCTTGCTGATCCAGTATTGTGCGCGGTCGAGTTTGAGTGAAAAGTTGTCACCCGGCTTGAGCGGTTGATAAGTGCCGATTTCCTCGATGAACTTGCCATCGCGGGGACTGCGGCCATCGGCCACGACAATACGGAACACGGGGGCGTTTTTCGTCCCGACGCGCTTCATGCGAATTTTTACTGACATAAATTTATTAAAAGGACGCGGAGATTATCAGTTGCAGTTTGTTTTGCAAGCCTTGATTTTGGGATGGACGGCGAAGGCATTTAGCGTTTGAATTCATCTACTGCGTGAGGACGAAATATGAATGAACAAATGAATCCACTAACGCCGCACTACGTTATTTGCCGCTGTCAATCTTGTGACGGTCACATTGAATTTGACGCAAGCCAACTGGTTGAAGAAAACAGCATCATTTCATGTCCGCATTGCGGCTTGGAAACGAAACTTTATATTTCGCAGAATGCCACCATTCTCGCTGGCACGAACCTGACCACTGTCAGGCGCGAAGGTTTCTTTTGTGCAGACCCAGTTTTTGAGGCGAAAGCACCTTCACCAGCCGAGGTTTCAGAAACTCCGTTGTCAAACTTCACTGAAGAACAAATTAACTCAGTCGGCCAAAGACAAAACGACGCGATGGCAAATAGGCTTTACGGTGAGGGCGATCAAGATATGTCGACTAAACTTGAAGATGCTCGCCGATATGTCAGAGAGAATCGTTTTAAGACTGCTGCGCAATTGCTGCAAGAGAAATGCGGCCCGCCACGAGATTACGGCCAGAACGCAGCTATGGCGCGCGGAACAGAACTTGAACCAGAGGCTCGAAGGCTTTATGTCGCCAAGACGGGCAGAGAAGTGCGACCAGTTTGTCTTCAAAGCACGAGATACAATTGGCTACGAGCAAGTCTCGATGGCTTTGCCGTGAATAATGACGGAGTTGTTGAAATCAAATGTGGGCAATCAGCCTATCGGACGGCATCGCAGATACGAGCAGTTCCGAATTACTATTATGGGCAGGTGCAGCATATTTTGGCAGTCACAGGACTCGATTTACTCGACTTTTGGTGTTACTGGCCGGGTTATCCTCCATTGCTTATACCAGTTCAGCGAAACGATGATTATATCGAACGCCTCGTAAAAAGAGAGTCAGAATTTTGGAATCTTGTCCAACGACGATGAAAGCATTTTCATCAAAAGCAGTTTTCTATTGAAAACTTGCAACTTTCAACCTGCAACTTGAAACTAAATCCATGAGCCAACCGTATGAAGAAATCCTCGAAGGCGCGACTTTGCCGCGTTCTGCGCCCAGCGTGAGGCATGAAATGATTTGCGAACGCCTCCACGCCGCGATGATAGCCAGCGTCGCCAATCTTGGCAGCACGCAATTGCTCGCGCCGCGCACAAAAATCCAAGTGTCACGTTCGACCACGATTTGTCCCGACCTCGCACTAATCACGACGGCGACGGGCAAGCTCTGGCTCGCCGTGGAAATCGTCCACACGGGCGATCATCATGCCGATACGGTCATCAAAAAAGAAGTTTACGAACACGTCCGCGTGCCGCGCCTGTGGATGCTTGATCCGCGCTATGACAACGTGGAGATTTATCACAGCACGGAATTCGGCCTCGCGCTGAAAAACATTCTGGCCGGAAGCGAAATCCTCTCCGAAAAATTGGTCCCCGAATTTCAAATCGTCATCGCGGAACTTTTTGCCGCCGGTTGAATTCAACCGCGTCGGCATATTTTACGCCACTGCCGCCAAAAATATCCAGCGCCGAGCCAATTGTCAGGTCAACCTTCCCCTGCCCTAGTTGCGTGACGGTTTCCAAATCGGAAATGGAATTTGCGCCGCCGGCGTAAGTTGTGGGAATCGGCGACCATTGGCCGAGTTTTTCAACAAGTTCATGGTCAATGCCCCGGCACAAACCTTCCACGTCCACGGCGTGAACCAGAAATTCCGCGCAGTAATCGGAAAATTTCTGAAGCGTTTCTTGATTTACGGCAAGCTCTGTGAATTTTTGCCAACGGTCGGTCATGACAAAATAATTTTCGCCGCGCTTGCGGCAACTTAAATCGAGAACCAATTTGTCTTTGCCAATTAATTTGACCAATTCGCCGAGCCGTTCCCAATCAACTTTACCTTCGCGGAAAACCCAGCTTGTGACGATGACGTGCGATGCACCGGCTTCGAGCCAGCCACGCGCGTTCGTTGAATTAATTCCGCCGCCAATTTGCAATCCTCCGGGAAATATTTTCAACGCCGAGCGCGCTTCATTTTCATTTCCCGCGCCGAGCATGATGACGTGACCACCGACCAAGCCGTCGCGTTTGTAAAGTTCGGCAAACCAGCGCGCCGGTTTTTCCGAGACAAAATTTGTCCGCAAGCCGGAATCGCCAAGCGTGCCGCCGACGATTTGCTTCACTTTGCCTTCGTGCAGGTCAATGCAGGGACGAAACATGCCTCAAGCTAATTTCACGCGACAAAAGTTCAAAGGCAAAACTGTGCAAACAATTTTGCTTAAAAAATTGACGAGTTAAGCGGAACCAAGAATCTTGTGCGGGTTTTATAATGCAAATGCCGTTTTTCAAAAACCGCCAATGGCTGCCAGCACTCGCGTTGCTGGGCACCCTCATTTTTTCCGCCGGGGCAAAACCTTATGGCTTGAATTCACGTCCGCAAGTCGGCGCGTTTCTGAACGGCGCGATGCCGGAAACTGCGCCAGCCATTTCCGGCAACTGGTCGGCGGTCGTCGCCTTTCCGAATTTGCTGTTCACAAATTCCGTCGGCCTCGCCTTCGTTCCCGAATCCACAATCAGTTCCAATCAACTTTGCGTTTGGGAACGCGAAGGCAAAATCTGGACGTTTGAAAATTCTTCCACCGCCACGCAAAAAAAACTTGTCCTCGATTTAAGCGATGAATGCCAGGGCTGGGACGATTCCGGTTTGCTCGGCGTCGCATTTCATCCCGGCTTTGCGACGAATCATATCATGTTTGTTTTTTACACATGGGTCAAACCCGGCACCGTCGCCGGCTCGCCGACGACGCGACCGAATCCGACGTTGCCGAACACTTATCACGACCGGCTCGAACGCTACACGCTCGACGAAAATGGAGTCGCGATTCCAAACTCCCGGACTATTTTGATTGACCAAACCGACCAAACTGTCTGGCATCACGGCGGCGGAATTTTTTTCCACCCGCAAAATGGATTTCTTTATCTGACCATCGGGGACAATTCCGTTTCCGACAACGACCAGATCGTCAACAAAAGTTTGCTCGGCGGCGTTCTGCGGCTGGACGTGGATTGCCGCGGCGGAAACATCAGCCATCCGATTCCGCGCCAGCCGGTCGCGGGCGTCAGTTCAAATTATTTTATTCCAAACGACAATCCGTTCGTCGGCCAGCCGGATGTTTTGGAAGAATTTTTTTGCCTCGGCTTGCGCAGCCCGCATCGCATGACGATTGATCCGCCGACCGGACGCATTTTCATCGGCGACGTCGGCGAAAGTTCGCGCGAAGAGATTGATGTCATCGAGCCGGGCGAAAGCGGCTTGAATTTCCAGTGGAATTATTGCGAAGGCAATCTCGGCAAAATGAAACTGCCCTGCATCGGCATCAGTCGCGGGCCGATTTTGGATTATCCGCACACCGACGGTCGCGCGGTGATCGGCGGCTACGTTTATCGCGGCAAAAAATTCGCGCGCGACCTCGGCGGAAAATATATTTTCGGCGACAACGTTTTTCGCACCGTTTGGGCGATGGATGAAACCGCGACGCCCGCCAAAAAAAATCTGCTTTGCGTCATGCCCAAAGGCGACGGCCCGAATTCCGGCTCCGATTACACTGGGCTTTCGTCGTTTGGCACGGATGCCGACGGCGAAATTTATTTTTGCCAGATGAGCAGCATCGGCGGAAAAATTTACACGTTGCAGCGCGGCGGGCCGCCGCCGCCAAGCCATCCGATTCCGAAATTACTTTCGCAAACCGGCGCGTTCGCCAATTTGAAAAAACTTACGCCGCAGAAATTTTTGATTCCATATTCCGTCAATTCGCCGCTGTGGTCGGACGGCGCGGTCAAAACGCGCTGGTTCGCGCTGCCGTCAGATTCGCAAATCCATTTCTGGCCGAGCGGCCCGTGGACATTTCCCAACGGAACGGTTTTCGTGAAAAATTTTTCGCTGCCCGTGGACGATACAAATCCAAAAATTTTGCGCCGCCTCGAAACGCGCCTGCTCGTGCGCGACGCGGATGGCAACGTCTATGGCGCGAGCTACAAATGGCGCAACGATTTGAGCGACGCCGATTTGGTCAACACGGGAATCACCGAGCCGATTAAAATCAAAACCGCCACCGGCTCGCGCACGCAGAATTGGTTTTTTCCCGGACGACAGGATTGCCTCACCTGCCACACGCCGCAATCCAGCGGCGTTCTCGGCGTCAACACGCGCCAGATCAACGGCGATTTCAAATATCCAAACGGCGCCACCGACAATCAATTGCGCGCGCTCAATCACATCCATATTTTCGATACCGCGCTCGACGAAAATGAAATTCCTCAATTTGAAAAACTCGTTTCCGTCACGAACACTTCCGCGCCGCTTGAACTGCGCGCGCGTTCCTATTTCGATTCCAACTGTGCGCAATGCCATCGTCCCGGCGGCGTTGAGACATTTTTCGACGCGCGATTTGAAACGCCACTCGATCATCAAGGCATCATCAACGGCCCGGTCGAAAATCCGCTCGGCATGGACGGCGCGAAAATTATCGTGCCCGCCGATTTGACCCGCTCTGTTTTATTTCATCGCATCAACATCGTCGGCGATTTGCAGATGCCGCCCATTGCGCGAAATGTCACCGACCGCGCCGCCGTCGCCACAATCGCCGCGTGGATCAATTCGCTGCCGCGAACCGAATCGTCATTGCCGGAAAACTGGTCGCACGCGGACATCGGCAACGTTGGAGTGAAAGGCGACGCCAGTTTTGTGGGCGACAAATTTAACGTCGTCGCCAGCGGCTCGGACATTTGGGAAAACGCCGATTCATTTCATTTCGCCAGCACGACGCTCGAAGGCGACGGCCAAATCGTCGCGCACGTCGCGTCCATGCAATACACCGACCCGTGGGCGAAGGCCGGTGTCATGTTCCGCGAAGATGATTCCGCCGGCTCGAAATATGTTTTCATGGCGCTCACCGCGCAAAATGGCTCCATCTATCAATGGCGACCTGCGGCGAATCTCGGCAGCCACAACACCGATGGCGAATCCGCCATCATCCCCAAATGGGTGCGGCTCACGCGCGCGGGCGATTTTTTCACCGGCGAAATTTCCGTGGACGGCGTCAATTGGGAACGCGTTGACCGCATTTCCGTGCCGATGAACAAAAAAATTTCCGTCGGCCTCGCCGTTTGCGCGCACAACAACATCGAGTTGAACTCAACGCTGTTTGACAATGTTTCCGTCTTGCATTGATTTTTGACCACCAAGACACCAAGGCACGAAGTAAAATTCTTGGTGACTTGGTGGTTTGTTTCTTCGCGCCTCGACAAATCGCTGTGATTTCCTAAATTGATCTGATGTCATTTCGGTTTCCAAATCGTAAATCGTCAATCACAAATCATAAATGAATTCTCCGCTTGTCATCGCGGGAAGAATTTTCCGGTCGCGGCTGATTCTCGGCACGGGAAAATTTTCCTCGCCGGAAGCCATGCGCGATGCGCTCGCCGCCAGCGGCGCGGAAATGGTCACCGTCGCCCTACGCCGCGCTGACTTGTCCGGCAAAAATGATCCGTTCGCGAACATTCTGGAATTCATTGACCCGAAAAAATTTCTCCTGTTGCCCAACACCAGCGGCGCGATGAACGCCGACGAAGCCGTCCGCCTCGCGCGCCTCGCCGCCGCCGCCGGATTGCCGAAATGGGTGAAGCTCGAAATCCATCCCGACCCGCGCTACCTGCTGCCCGACCCGATTGAAACTTTTCGCGCGGCGGAAATTCTGGTCAAGGAAGGTTTCACCGTGCTGCCGTATATCAATGCCGATCCGGTGCTGGCGAAACGCTTGCAAGACATCGGCGTCGCGACGGTGATGCCGCTCGGTTCGCCCATCGGCTC
Organism: Verrucomicrobiia bacterium; assembly: GCA_036501565.1. GTDB lineage: Bacteria > Verrucomicrobiota > Verrucomicrobiia > Limisphaerales > UBA11358 > UBA11358. Next base: position 26,572 of record DASYAA010000019.1, on the reverse strand, counting down.
AAATCGCGGCGTGCAGACGCGCGACCAAATCCGCATCATCATTGAACAAGCCACCGTGCCCGTTGTCGTAGATGCGGGTCTCGGCGCGCCAAGTCATGCCGCCGAAGCGATGGAAATGGGCGCGGACGCCGCGCTCGTGAACACAGCCATCGCTGTCGCGAGCGACCCGGACAAAATGGCGGTGGCATTCAAAATGGCTGTCGAAGCCGGACGCGCCGCGTTTGAAGCCGGACTAGGCGCACAAAATGAAACGGCGAGCGCGACGAGTCCGTTGACGGCTTTTCTAAACTGAATTTTTGAGCCGCAAATTTTCACAGATGAAACACAGATAATTTCAGCCGAAATGTTTTTGTTTTCATCTGTGTTCAATCTGTGTTTCATCTGTGGCTAAATAAAAATGAACTCGCAAAAACTATCCGCCTCGCGTGCGCGGCAAATTTTGTCCGCCGCGACCAAAACCTGCGTGCTCGTCCTCGGCGACGTGATGCTCGATCAATTTATTTGGGGCGGCGTGTCGCGCATTTCGCCGGAAGCGCCCGTGCCGGTCGTGGATTTCACAAGCGAAAGCTTCATGCCCGGCGGCGCGGCCAACGTCGCGCGCAATCTGACTGCGTTGAAAGTTCCAACGGAACTTTTCGGCGCGATTGGAAATGATTCGGCAGCGCAGCAATTAAAAAAGCTTTTATCCGAACAAAAAATCGGCTGCGCCGGACTCGTCGCAAATCCATCGCGGCACACGAGCGTCAAGACGCGCATCGTAGCCCACAAGCAGCAAATCGTGCGCATTGACCGCGAGACGCGCGACGGTCTCGACGAAAAATTTACCGCGCAATTGCTCGGCGCGCTGAAATCAAAATTAAAAAATGCCGACGCCGTTATTATCGGCGATTACGGCAAAGGCGTCGTGACGCAACTTTTGCTGAACGAAATCAAATCGCTTTGTCGCGCGCGCGGCATTTGGTTGAGCCTCGATCCCAAGCCGGTGCATCATTTGAATTTGTCCAACCTTTCGCTCATCACGCCGAACCGCAAAGAAGCGTTTGAACTCGCGGACTTGCCGGACGAAACGAAAAACGCAAATCCGCTCGCGGACAAAAATCTTTTGCTCGTCGCGGAACGGTTGCTGAACGAACTGCGCTCGGCGGTTTTGCTCGTCACGCTCGGTGAACTGGGAATGTTGCTCTGCCAGCGCGGACAAAAACCGTTTCACATCCCGACCGTCGCGCAGGAAGTGTTTGATGTTTCCGGCGCGGGTGACACGGTGATTGCGACTTTTACTTTGGCGATTACCGCCGGAGCTTCGCCGCTCGAAGCGGCGATTTTAGCAAATCACGCCGCTGGAATTGTAGTCGGCAAAATCGGAACGGCCACGACTTCGCCAGAGGAATTGCTGAAAAGTTTCAGCCACAGATAAACACAGATGGACACAGATAAGAAAAAATCATCGATAATTTCTTTTTATTTTCATCCGTGTTAATCCGTGTGAATCCGTGGTAAAAAAATGAACCCTTCAAAAATCACCGTTGAGACAATCCGCATGATGAAAGCGCGCGGTGAAAAAATCGTCGCGCTCACGGCTTACGATTTTCCGATGACAAAACTACTCGACGAGGCGGGCGTTCCGCTCATCCTCGTCGGCGATTCGCTTGGTATGGTGGTTTTGGGTTATCCCGACACGACGCACGTGACAATGGCGGAAATGGAGCATCACGTCCGCGCCGCCGCGCGCGCGAAACCGAACGCATCGCTCGGCGCAGATTTGCCTTTCAAAAGTTATGAGACAATTTCTGACGCGATTGCCAATTCAAAAAAACTTGTTGCGGCTGGCGCGGAATTTGTGAAAGCAGAAGGCGGACGAGAAATCTTACCGCAAATTAAAGCCGTCATTGCTGAAAAAATCCCGGTCATGGGACATTTGGGAATGTTGCCGCAGCACGTTCTCGAAGAAGGCGGTTACAAAATCAAAGGCAAAGGGGAAGCGGAACATCAGCGATTGCTCGATGACGCAAAACTTTTAGCCGACGCGGGCGCATTTGCAATTGTTTTGGAACTTGTCACGCCGCCAGTGGCGAAAGAAATTTCTAAAAAAATTTCCGTCCCGACCATCGGCATCGGCAGCGGCGACGATTGCGACGGACAGATTTTGGTCACGCCGGATTTGATAGGAACATTTCCGTGGTTCACGCCGCGCTTCGTGAAGCCGCGCGCCAATTGCGCGGCGGAAATCAAATCGGCGGTCGCGGCGTGGAAAAATTCTGTGGAATCTCCAGGTGATAAAATTTAATTTTTGCGGAGTGTAGATGAAATTATTTTTCACAGTCTTTTTGATTCTGGCAGCAGTTGCGAGCGGTTGCACGACGCGTTCACAGGCCAAGGCCGATGCGCGGATGGCTTATCTGGCCGGTCAGAAGGATGCCTATGCCAGCATGGCCAGATCGCAACGCACGAGCATTGTCGTCATCGGACAGGTGCAAAATCGCGAAATCCCGTGGACGGACGGCATGACACTGGCGCAGGCCATTGTCGCGGCGAATTACACCGGCCACGGCAATCCCACGGAAATCATTTTGCTGCGCCGTGGCGAAAGCGCGAGCATTGACCCTGCGGATTTGTTGCGCGGTCACGATGTGCCGCTGGAGCCGGGCGATACAATTACATTGCGGTAAATTTCACAAACCCGTAACACAAAACTGCTGGACTTTTTTAGGAATTTTCTTCTTAATCAAATTGTTGGAGGAAATTGCATCCTTAATCAGACAGGTGTATCCATGCCATTTACAGATTTAGTCGGGAAGATTTTATATCCACGTCAACAACTGTGGGAACTCAGGCGCAATGTCAAATTGCTCTTTGTTGTCGTTTCAATCACCCTCATTGTCATCGCTCTTTTTGGTTTGGTGATACTGCTGAAAGGGTCCGTCCAAATCAAACTCGACGCGCCGCTGGAATCAGCTTTTTCCTAATCATTCGTCTTTGCATCGTCGGATTCGCGAATCGTTCGTTCGATTTTTCTTGTAGATTCTGGAGAAAATTGTCGTCTTAATTGGGCAGGTTATGCCGATTATAGATTCAATTGGAAAGATTTTATTTCCGCGACACAATCGAGGGGAACGCAGGCAAAAAGTTAAAGTGCTTCTTGTAGCCGTGCTGGTTGCCTTCATGGTGATTGCTCTCTTGGTAGTGGTCATGGTTGTTTTGATTGGTTCAATCCATATTAAGCTCGAAGACCTGCTGCAATAAGTTTTCACCGCTCGTTTGATTTCACATATTTTTTGAATTCCGTTGCTTGGACAGCCTTTGTCCAACCTTGCCTGTCAGAATGTCCGCAAGAAAGGTTCATTATGACGACAACAAATGCGACAGACGGACAACTGGAACTCGGCTTCAACGGCATTAAACCGCGCGCGCTGACGGCGCGGCGCGAAGGCCGTATCGCCCGCGCCAACTGGTGGTTTGCAAAAATGCGCGAAGCCGTGGCAAGCGCGATGGATTGGGAAACCGCCGGCCAGCCGCGCCCGGAGCAAATCTGGATGCCCGGCGCGAACCGCGAAGTGAAGGTTTGAGCTTCCCAAGCCCGCGCGCTTGCGCGGCATCACCGCCGCGCCGGTTATCCGCCCACAACCGGATAACCGGCGCGCACAAATTCGCGGATGACGGCGAGTTCAATTTCGCCGTGAATCGTGTGCGCCTTGGGAAATTCGAGCCATTCGATTTTGATGCCGGCGACCTTGAGCAGCGGAATCTGCGTGCGAACTTTTTCGATGGGAATAATCGGGTCGCTCGCGCCGTGCGTCATGAGCAATCGTTGCTGCAATGCGACAGGCGAAAGTTCTTTCAGCAATTTCGCCGATTCGCACACCCAGCCGCTAATGCCGACGACGCCCGCGAAGCGATGCGGATAGCGCAGTCCCGCTTCGACAGCCATGAGGCAGCCTTGCGAAAAACCGCCGAGTGTTATTTGCTCGGTCAGAAATCCTTTCGCACGCAAATCGTCGAGCAGTTCAAAAAGCAATTTCCGGCTGCGCTGAACTCCGGGCGCGATGTCGTTCAAATCGAACCATGACCAGCCGCCGTAATACTCGTTCGGCGCGTTGACGAACAAATAATTCAGCCACGGCAGGTTCATGGCTTCGGGAAACCAGCGATAGCCTTCGATGCTGTCGCCCAAACCGTGGAGCATCACCATGAGCCGGGAACTTTTTTCGGCGGCGGGAATCAATTCGCTGTGCAACATGAAATTATTTTGCCGTCGCCGCCAAGGATTTCAAGCGCGCAGCTTCTGAATCCAACCAGTCTGTCAATTCCTTGCGCTGGCCGTCCGTGAGCCGCGCGTCGGCATGGATCATCGAGTATTTTTTCGGCGGCATTTCGTCATAGCCGATTTTCTCGCTCATGTCTTCCAATCTTTTTGCGACGCGTTTCGGATCATTCGCCGGCCAATCGGAAAAATTCAGGTCTGCGCGGCCATCGTTCACGTCATTCACAATCAGCCAGGATATTGGCGCAACATGGCTATACCACGGCCAGCGTGTTTCGTTGGAATGACAATCATAACACGCCGCGCGCAACATCGCGGCGATTTCCGGTGGCGGCGGATTCGTCGCCATCAAATCATTCACGCCCGGCGGATTTGTGCGCGCGGGATTTGTCAGTTGCAAACAAATGAACGCCACGACAAGCGCAACAAGAATCCATTTCAACGTTTTCTTCATTTAATTGTGACGCCCTACTCAGTGAAAAGTTCCCGATGAAACAAACTGGCATTTTAATCAGTAATAAATTTTGCACGGTTTGCTTTTCCATTCCTCAAAAACTTTCAGCGCTTCGGCGCGAAGCAGTTGCTTCATCGGAATTTTCCGGCGCGAAATTGGCAGCGCGACTTCTTGGTAAATCAAATCGTCGTCAAATTTGATTCGTGCGGCGTCCTTGCGCGTGTTGGCATAATAGATTTTGCTCATGTGTGCCCAGTAAATCGCCGCCAGACACATCGGACACGGTTCGCAACTCACATAAAGTTCGCAATCGTCGAGCCGGAACGTTTTCAATTTTTTGCAAGCATCACGGATTGCCGAAATTTCCGCGTGCGCCGTCGGGTCGTTGGTGGAAGTGACGCGATTCCAGCCGCGCCCGACGATTTTATTTTTGCGAACGACCACCGAGCCAAATGGCCCGCCGCAATTTCCGCGCATTTTTGCCAGCGAAAGCCGGATGGCTTCGCGCATGAATTTAGATTTCATTAAAAATTCAGACGCTCTTTTTCCCGCCAAACAAAAGTCGCAAACTGTTCATCACGACAATGACGGTGCTGCCTTCGTGACCGACCACGCCAATTGTAAGCGGAATTTTTCCGAGCATCGCCAATGAAACTAAAACGGCGACTGTGCCGAGCGAAATGACAAGATTGCAACGGATGATTTTTCGCGCGCGCTGGCTCAAACGGAACGCTGCAAGAAAATTTTCCAGCCGGTCGTGCATCAAAACGACATCGGCTTGCTCCAGCGCCGCATCCGCGCCGCGCGCGCCCATCGCCACGCCGATATAAGCCGCCGCCAGGCTCGGCGCGTCGTTCACGCCGTCACCGATCATCGCGACGTGTTTCCCCTGCCCGCTCAATTCGTGGATGGCCTCGACTTTTTGTTCCGGCTTCAATTCCGCGCGCACGTCGTCCAAATGCAATTGCTCGCGCAAATGTTCCGCCGATGATTTCCGGTCGCCGGTCAAAACAATTGTCAGCAATTTTTCCTTTCGCAATTCATCAACCACTTCGCGCGCCTGCGGGCGGATGTCATCGCGCAAAAGAATTCGCCCCACCAGATCGCCGTGAGAAATCCAGATTTCAGAAATGCCGGAATCCGTCGCGGCGATTGTCGAAATTATTTTCCCGTGTTCGGTTTCCGCAAACCATTCCCGGCGACCAAGCAAAGAAACTTTTCCATTGCAGCGCGCGCGCAGGCCGTGGCCGGTGATGGATTCAAAATGCTCAAATTCAATCGGTGATAATTTTTGATGTTTGCCGTAAAGCGTGAGGGCCCGCGCGAGCGGATGCGTGGACAATTTTTCCAGCGAATAAGCGAGCCGCGCAATTTCATTTTCGCGACCGGGCGGAAAACTTTCAATTTTTTCCACGCGCAATTCGCCGGTCGTCAGCGTGCCTGTTTTGTCGAGTGCGACGACGTTGACTTCGGCCAGTTTTTCCACCGCCGCACCGCCGCGAAATAAAATTCCATGCCGCGCCCCCCACGCAATCGCCGCCAAAACCGCCGACGGAATTGAAAGCACGAGCGCACATGGCGACGAAACGACGAGCAATGTGCCCGCGCGATAAAGTGCGCTGTGTGAGTCAATGGCGGATTTCAGCGGCGCATAACCGAGCGCGAGCCACCACACAAAATACATCGCGAGTGACAATCCCAAAACGAAGTAAGTATAAACCGTGCTGAACTTGTCGGTGAAAAGCTGCGCGGGCGCTTTTTGCTGCTGCGCCTCGTGGATGAGCGTGATGATTTTTTGCAGCGCGCTTTCGGCGGCTGCTTTCGTGGCGATGATTTCGACCGCGCCCCAAAGATTGATTGTTCCGGCAAGGACGGAATCGCCGATTTTTTTTTCGGCGGGCGTTGCTTCGCCGGTCAGATTCGATTCGTCGGCGGCGGTCGCGCCTTTTGCGATTTCGCCGTCCACGGGAAATTGCGAGCCTGGCTTGACCAGCAGTTTCATTCCGGCGCGAAGATTTTCAACGGGAACTTCGCGTTCGCGGCCGGAATCGTCCAGCGCAATTGCAAATTTCGGCGCGGCGCGGAACAAAGAACGGATTTCCTTTTGCGTGCGGCCAAGCGCGAAATGTTCGAGCGCGCCCGACAGCGAAAATAAAAACAGAAGCGTCGCGCCTTCCGCCCACGCGCCGAGATAAGCGGCGACCGCGGCGACGAACAGCATCAGGAAATGCACGTCAATCGTGCGTTTCAACAGCCGCTCCCAGATTTCTTCGACTTGATAAAAGCATCCTGCAAAATAAGCGGCGACAAAGAAAATAATTTTGAACGGCGCGGGCGAAAAAAATCCGGCCAGTCCAAATGTGCCGCACAAAATTGCGGCGGCGAGTTGCATTTTCCATTCGTTAATCCCGTGCTCGTCTTCGTGAATTTCGATTTCGCGCGGAACGACCTTCGGCAACGGCATGTCCCGCCAGCGCCAGAATTTCGGCGCGGTCGGACACGTCACGCGCGCAATCGTAGTGCTGGCGCCGTCGTGTTTAATTAGTATTTTCTCTTGTTCAGCTTTGGACAGCGGCAACTCGCAGACGGCGCAATCACTTTTGCCGCTCAACAAAGTGCAGGTTTGAATGTCGCCGGTCGTTTGCGCGGATTGAAATTTTTCCGTGAGCCGCTGCGTCAATTTTTCCACGTCGGCGCGGCCCAGCGTGGCGACGGAAATTTTGTGATGCGCGGAATCAATCGTCACCGCTTCCAGCAATGGCTCCTCGGCCAGCGTGTCCGCGACCGAACGCGCGAGACATTGCCCCGTCTCGGCATCTCTCGGTTCAATTTTTTCCGGCGTTTTCATCTACGGCACATTACATAACATAATTATGTCCGTTGCGCACGCAAAGAGAATGCCTTGAATGGTTGTTTCAACTTTGAATCAAACTTTTTGCTTTCGCCAACGCCTCGTCCAATTTCGACGCATTTTTACCGCCGCCGCGCGCGTTGTCCGGCTTGCCGCCGCCTTTGCCGCCGACAATCGGCGCGATGGTTTGGATAATTTTTCCCGCTTGAACTTTCGCGGTGAAATCGGATGAGACGGAGGCGACCAATGCAACCGCACCATTCGCCGCGCCACCCAGAACGATAACGCCGTGGAAACATCCTTTCAACGAATCAGCAACCGCCTGCAGAAAATCGCCGTCCACCGCGCCGACGTTGTGGATGATTGTCGGAATTCCGTTCACCGTCTGAACTCGTTCCAACAATTCGCTCGCCGCGTTCGAGGCCTCACGCTGCTGCGCGGATTTGAGTTGTTTCTCAATGGCTTTTTGATGTTCGAGTAGCGATTCAATTTTCTTTTCCAATTCGTGAACCGGCGAATTCACTTTACCCGCAATCGTTTTGATCAAATGCAATTCTTCACCCGCGCGCTTGTAAGCCTCAAGTCCGGCAACCGCTTCAATTCTGCGGACGCCCGCCGAAATCGCGCTCTCGCCGACGATGCGGAACAAGCCGATCTCGCCCGTCGCGCGCGTGTGCGTGCCGCCGCAAAGTTCCATCGAGTAACCGTTTAATTTATTTTCGTCGCCGCCGATCTGGACGACGCGCACAGTGTCGCCGTATTTGTCGCCGAAGAATTGCATCACGTCTTTCCGGTTCTTCACGTCGGCGTGCGCGACTTCCGTCCACGAGACGCCGGCGTTTTCGAGGATGCGTTCGTTGACGAGCTTCTCGATGTCGGCGACCTGCGCAGGCGTGAGCGGCGCGCTGTTGAAATCGAAGGTCAGCTTGTCGGGCCCGACGAACGAACCTTTCTGCGAAGCCTCGCGGCTGGCTACCTCGTGCAATGCCCAATGCAAAAGATGCGTGACCGTGTGATGGCGTTGAATCGCGGCGCGGCGTTCAAGATTGACCTTGGCCGTTACTTCCTCTCCAATCCATTCTGGTGGAAAATTTGGCGGAACGATATGCAAATAAACATTTCCACTCTTTTGAGTAGCTCGAATGCCCCAGGCAGATCCGAACCGAGACAACACTCCATCATCTCCAACCTGGCCGCCCATCTCGGCGTAAAACGGTGACGTGTCCAGCACGACGGCGGTTTTGTCTTTGACGCTGACGATTTCGAGGACCTTCGCGGCCACTTCCAATTTTTCAAAGCCGACAAATTTTGTCGGCGCGGTCGTTTCGATTTGTGAAAGCGAAATGACTTCTTTTTTCTGCGCGGCGCGGGCGCGGGCGCGCTGCTCTTCCATCAACTTTTCAAAGCCATCCTTGTCCACGGTCAAACCAAGTTCTTTTGCTAACACTTCGGTAAGATCAAGTGGAAAGCCATAAGTGTCGTAAAGTTCAAATGCAACTTGCCCTGAAATATTTCTAAGTTCTGAATTTGGCCGTGTAATTCCCCAATCAGGCAAATTAAAATCCGCCTTTTTACCATCCAAAAATACACCTTGTGGCGAATTATTGAGAGCGTAACCGCGAATTACAGTTCCAACTCCAGACAACGTGGGTTTAATTATATGATTTCCAAATTTGTATTCACCGAAAATGACCAAATCATCCGGCTGTGCGACAGCTTTCAGAAAAACGGTCATTCCATTGTCCAACGTCTTGTTAAACGCCTCTTCCTCGGTGCGGATGGTTTCCTGCACCTGCTTTTTGCGCGCGCGGATTTCGGGGAAGACGTCGCCCATCGTGTCGGCGAGCACGTCCACGAGTTTGTAGAAGAACGGTTCGTGGAAGCCGAGCGTGCGGCCATAGCGCACGGCGCGGCGCAGGATGCGGCGCAAAACGTAGTTGCGGTCGGTGTTGCCAGGCTGGATGCCGTCGGCAATCGCAAAGCTTAACGTGCGGATGTGGTCGGCAATGACGCGGAAAGCCACGTCAATTTTCTCCTGCTCGTTGTCGCCGGTGCTACCAGCCTTCGGCAGCGACGAACCATATTTCTTTCCATAAGCAAGTTTCTCAATCGCTTCAAAAATGGGACGGAAAATATCCGTCTCGTAATTTGAAATGGTCGTGCCGAAGTCGGCGAAATTTTTCGTGCATTGGATGATGGAAGCGACGCGCTCGAAACCCATGCCGGTGTCCACATGCTTGGCGGGCAGCGGTGAAAACGTGCCGTCGGGATTCGCGTTGAACTGGATGAACACGAGATTCCAGATTTCGATGCACTCGGAACTGCCTTTGTTCACCAGCGCGCCCTTGGTGTCGCCCTGTTGCGTGAGGTCAACGTGCAATTCGCTGCACGGGCCGCACGGGCCGGTTTCGCCCATCATCCAGAAATTATCTTTTTTGTTGCCGGGAACGATATGAACCATTGGGTCTTGCCCTGCTCGAATAAAATATTCCGCCCAAAATGAAGCGGCTTCATCGTCCGAATAATTTATCGCCAATCCTCCTTTCGCACTGCCTGTTACTTCTTGCCCATATTCCGCTGTTCCTCCACCGATGCGATGTTTTGCAAACGCGACGGCGTTGGTTAATTCTTCATTCCACCTTGTCATGTCCATGTGCGGACAAAACACAGTTGCGTAAAGACGTTGCGGCGGGAATTTCCAAATCGTCACGACCAGTTCCCACGCCCAATCAATCGCCTCGCGCTTGAAATAATCACCGAAGCTCCAGTTGCCGAGCATCTCGAAAAACGTGTGGTGATAAGTGTCGAGGCCGACGTCGTCGAGGTCGTTGTGCTTGCCGCCGGCGCGGATGCACTTCTGCGTGTCCGCCGCACGACCGGGCGTGTAAGGACATTTGGTCTGGCCGAGAAAAATCGGAACGAACTGGTTCATGCCGGCGTTCGTGAACAAAAGATTCGGCGAATCCGGCATGAGCGAACTCGACGGAACAATGGTGTGCTGTTTCGATTTGAAAAAATCGAGGAACGACTGGCGGATTTGATGACTCGTCATTCGTTAAATTGTTGAATCGTTAAATCGTAATTGCAAAATCTTCGCCGCGAAAGAACTGGAAAATTCTCCAGCGACAAGGGGCAAAGTTTAGTGAAAAACCCGCGCGCGGGCGAGCGGAAGTTTTTTTCTCCGGCTGCTAGTGCGACAATTGCAATTTGTCAACCGGCGACACCAAAATATTTTCAAAAATTTTTCTTGAGTAATTTTGCGCATGGGAGGATAACTGCATCAGAAGTTAGCACGCTCTTTGAACAAAAAAATTTCCCTGCCCTGTTCGTGATTCGCAACTGTCCTTGAACCGTAGTAAAACGAATCCCGGAATGAGTTGCGGCGGTGGCCGACACGCCTTCACTGGAAGTCGAAAGCCCTCGCGCGAGTTCCACATGTTGTAAAACATGTTCAAAGGATCAAGTGGCACACGGCAATGGCGGGGGTTCTTTCAAGATTGCCGGCAAGCATGCTAAACCTGGCAATCAAAGCCCGCCACCCGTTGCGGGCTTTTTTCTTTTGGGCAAATCTTTTTGTGATGCTAATTTCAATTCATGGCGCGCGACGATTTGTTTTCCAATCCGGCGGAAATTCCACCTGAAGAAAAATCTTTGCCTGCCGCAGAAAATTTCCGCAACCAGCCGCTCGCCGCGCGAATGCGCCCGCGTTCGCTCGATGAATTTGCCGGACAAACGCACATTCTCGCGCCGGGCCAACTTTTGCATCGCGCGATTGAAGCCGACCGCATTCAGTCGCTGATTTTTTACGGGCCGCCGGGAACTGGGAAAACTTCGCTCGCGCAAATCATCGCGCGCCAGACCAAAAGTAAATTTGAACGATTGAGCGGCGTCGAATCGAATGTCGCCGATATGCGCCGCGTTTTGTCTGGCGCGGCGAATCGCCTCGAAAACAAAGGGCAATCCACGATTTTGTTCATTGATGAAATTCATCGCTTCAACAAATCGCAGCAGGACGTTTTGCTGCCGGATGTTGAAAGCGGCGTTGTCAAATTGATCGGCGCGACGACGCATAATCCGTTTTTCTTCGTCAATTCGCCGCTGGTTTCGCGCTCTCAAATTTTTGAACTGCGACCGCTGGGCGAGGAAGAATTGTTTTCGCTGTTGCAACGCGCGTTGAAAGACGAGGAACGCGGTCTCGGTTACATGAAAATTTCCGCCGATGAAAATGCGTTGCGGCATCTCGCAAAAATTTCCGACGGCGACGCGCGCAAGGCTTTGAACGCGCTGGAAATCGCCGCGCTCACGACCGCGCCGGGGAAAAATGGGGTTGTGCAAATCACGCTCGATGTCGCAGAGCAAAGCATCCAGAAAAAGGCAGTCGTTTATGACGGCGACGGCGACGCGCATTACGACACGATTTCGGCGTTCATCAAATCTATGCGCGGTAGCGATCCGGACGCCGCGCTTTATTGGCTCGCCAAAATGGTTCACGCTGGCGAAGACCCGCGCTTCATCGCGCGCCGGATTGTCATTCACGCCGCCGAAGACGTTGGCCTCGCAGACCCAATGGCTTTGGTTTTGGCGAACGCGGCGTTTCAAGCGGCGGAGTTTATCGGCTGGCCGGAAGCGAGAATTCCATTGGCGGAAGCAACCATTTATATTGCGACTGCGCCAAAAAGTAATTCGACGGTCATGGCAATTGGCGCGGCAATGAAGGACGTGGAATCCGGTCGCACGCTGGCCGTGCCGGAGCATTTGCGCGACTCGCATTATTCCGGCGCAAAAAAACTCGGCCACGGCGAAGGTTACAAATACGCACATGATTTTGAAGGACATTTTGTGCCGCAGGATTATTTGGGCGCGGATCGAATTTATTATGAGCCGACCGAGCAAGGCGTGGAAAAGAAAATCAAGGAGCGCGTTGAGAAATGGCGGGCGCAATTTTCTGAAATAAAAAAACAAAAATAAGCCGCCGATGGACACGGACAAACAGGAATTAAAAAATAAACTTCGCGCCGAAATCCGCGCGAAGCTGGAAAATTTGTCGCTGCAAAAGCGCAAATCGGATTCCGAAAAGCTCCGCGCAAAACTGAAGGAACAATCTTTTTTTCAAAGTGCGGCCTCGGTTTTATTTTTTGCGCCGCTGCCAACTGAATTGGATTTATGGCCGCTACTCGAAGAAAGTTTTGCGGCAGGAAAAATCATCGCGCTGCCGAGGTTTGATCCGGCAAGTCAAAGTTACCTTGCCTGCCGCGTCGGAAGTTTGCAGGACCAAATTATTTCAGGCCAATTTTCCATTCGCGAGCCTCACAAAAATTGCGTTGAAATTCCGTCGCGCGAAATTGATTTGATTCTTATTCCGGGAATCGCGTTTGACTTGCAAGGGCGCAGGCTGGGTCGCGGCAAAGGTTTTTACGACCGGTTGCTGGCGGAGATTCGCGGAGTGAAATGCGCAATCGCATTTGACGAGCAGGTAGCGGAAAAAATTCCGGTCGAACCGCACGATGTCCGGATGGATTTTATTTTGACGCCGACGCGCTGCGCGGAAATCGAAAAATAAACCGCTCTATTCGTGCTGCTGTTGTTGGATGGGGCTGCCATTTTCCCAGCCTTGCGGCGAATTCCACGGGCGGACAGAGGCGTTTTCCGGTTCGTTGGTGGTGCAACCACCAACTCCTAGCAGAATTGCGACAAAAGCCAGCAGTAAAAATATTTGGCCGGCGCGGATTTTCATTTCAAGAAGCCGGATGCGCGGGAGTGACTTCATCGCCCTCGATGACTTCGCCCAATTGCCAGCCCGGCACGATGTTGGCGATGCTGCGGTCTTTTTCAACACTACGGACGATGACTTTGGCCACGAGCTTGCCGTCGCGACTGACCAAAAGCTCTCCATCTTCAAGAACGCCTTGATCTTCGCCGATGTTCAGCACGACAAAATCCCACTTGGGATCAACCACAAGAATTTTGCCTTTGAGATCGGCGCGCAATTTGATGTCCGTCTCCGGCCCTTCATATTTTGCGAGGCGCGTTTGCAAGCGATTCACAGCGCGCTGCAAAACCATTTTTTCCTCGTTAATGGCTTCAATTTCCGTTTGGGCATTTTTAAGGGTGGCGTTCAGTTTACCAACTTGATCTGAAGTCAGACCAGTGGCGGTGTAAGAGGCCAGACTGTTGCGCGCGTCATCGCGCTCTTGCGTGGTTTTGGCCAGTTTATCGGACAAATCATCGGCGCGTTTGCTTTGCGTGGCGGCATCGGCAACCGCTTTGTCGCGCGCGGCCTGTGTGTCGCTCAATTCCTGCTGTGTCTGCGCCAAATCATCCTTCGTCTTGGCCAATTCTTTTTTGGTGCTGGCGAGTTCAGTCTGCGCCTGCTGCTTCTGGCTGCGCTGGCTGTTGCGGTCGTCAGTGAGCGTGGTGATTTTATCTTTCACCACGATAAAGTTCAGCGCGCCGACGGCCAGCGCCGCGACAATGGCCACAATCAAACTAATGCGAATCAACATGACTTGGTTTGAATTTTCAATAGATTAAACATTCGCGCGAACCGTGTCAACGCCGTTTGCACTTTTCAAAATCGCGGTTTCACTTCATCTTTGCGCGCGAAAGTTCAACTGATTTCGACTGCCATGAAATTAAATCAGAGACTGCACCTCGCCTACTGCACCAACATCCATCGCGGCGAAACGTGGCTGGAAACGCTTGATTCGCTCAAAACCCACAAGCTCGCCGTCCGCGAAAAAGTTTGCCCGCGCGCGCCATTTGCCATCGGCCTGCGTTTGAGCAATCAAGCCGCAACAGAACTACATGACCCGAAAACGCTTTTGGAATTCCAAAAATGGCTCGAAAAAAATTCCTGTTACATTTTCACCGTCAATGGATTTCCGTTTGGCCGATTTCACGGCGCGCGCGTCAAAGAAAAAGTTTATCTGCCCGACTGGACTTCGCCGGAACGCCTCGCTTACACAAATCTGCTCTTCGATTTGCTCGCGCAACTTTTGCCCGCTGGAATCGAAGGCAGCGTCAGCACGGTGCCCGGCTCGTTTAAGGAATTCATTAAAACTTCCGCGCAGAAAAAAATTATCCGCGAAAATCTTTGGCGCTGCGTCGAACACATTTCGCGTGTGAGTGAAAAATCAAAACGCCAATTGCATCTCGGCCTCGAACCCGAACCGCTTTGTCTTTTGGAGAATTCCGCCGAGACAATTCAATTTTTCAAGCAATTGCGCCGCGAACATAAAAACGATCCGCGATTGGACGAATTTCTCGGCGTCAATTACGATTGCTGCCATTTTGCCGTTGAATTTGAAGAGCCAAAAAATGCTTTGACCGCCTTTCAAAATGCCGGAATTAAAATCAGCAAAATCCATTTAAGCTCCGCGCTGAAAACAAAGCCGACAAACGAAGCGCGCGAACAATTAAAAAATTTTGCCGACGACGTTTATTTGCACCAAGTCGTCGTGCGCGACCAAAATGGCAAAGTGAAATTTTTCCGCGATTTGCCAGACGCGCTCGCCTTAAAAAATTCTCAATTCTCAACTCTCAACTCTCAACTTTCTGAAGAATGGCGAATCCATTTTCACGTTCCGCTGCACGCGCCCGCCGCGCCGCCATTTGAAAACACGAATGACCATCTGCTCGGCGTTCTGGATTTGCTCGCCAAAAATCCGAAAATGTGTTCGCACCTTGAAATGGAAACTTACACTTGGGAAGTGCTACCGCCGGAATTGAAATCGCGCAGTGTCGTCGAACAACTAGCGGCGGAATACGACTGGACTTTGGCGCAATTGAAAGAACGCGAGCTGGCATAAAACGCCGCCTTTGTCATTTCTATATTTTCAACGATTTTTCACTAAAATTGTTCTAGACAAAGGAAATACTAAAGAAGATAACTTTGAAATATGAAAATAATATAGGGCGAAATCGCCGTATAAAATAACTGTTAGGCCGATTGCACGCCGTGAAAGCAAAGAACATCATCATTATCGCACTAATTGCCGCTCTAGTTGGCTTGTGCTGTCTTCTCGGTTACCGGCTTCGAGCACAGCGAGAGTATTGGAGCAGAGAAGAACGATTTCACATTGCTTGTTTGGTTGGCTTCTACGACGCAGCCGAAAGAGGTGCTTATCAAAACGGTCGTGATATTCGTGACGATATGGGCGCGCTGCTCCGAGAGGACGTGTTGGTTTATCAGAAGCAGTTTGGTCAAGATTTCGGCACGAACGCCGAGTTCGCACTGAAGTTCAACGAGGCCCAGCTTATTTATCTCTCTGTTGAGGCAGGACAGCTACCTCCGATTCGTTCTGAATCTACCAACGATCGGCCTAACACAGCGCTGGAGCCAACGCCGACTGCCCCTTGAGTTTATGGACGGATTGAGTTATACAACGATTATTGAGCTTGCGGAGCCACCCGCCGGCGGCGTGGCTCAGCTTTGGATCGTTAGGCAATTTAATTCAAACTTCCTTTTCAGACGCGACCGTTTCTGTTTTCCTGCGCGGGATGAATCAAAGATTTCGCACGCTGCTCGTTTTGGGCCGCGTTTCCAATCTGCCGACGGTGTGGTCAAATTGCCTCGCGGGTTGGTGGCTTTCTGGCGGCGGAAATTTTTGGAAATTGCCGTTGCTGCTGCTCGGCATCAGCGCGCTTTACACCGGCGGAATGTTTTTGAACGACGCGTTTGACGCCGATTTCGACCGTCAACGGCGCGCGGAACGTCCGATTCCTTCCGGCGCGATTTCGGCGGACGCGGTCTGGAAATTCGGCTGGGCGTGGCTCGCGTTGGGAATTTTTCTTTTGATTTTGTGCGGACAAATCGCAGGCGTGCTCGCGGTGGTGCTCGCCATTTTCATTTTGATTTACAACGCGACGCACAAGTTCATCACCGCGTCGCCGTGGCTGATGGGCGCGTGCCGGTTTTGGGTTTATGTCATCGCCGGAACGACGGGAGCAAACGGCTTGAACGGCTGGCCGATTTGGTGCGGCGTGGCGCTGGCATTTTACGTCGTCAGCTTGAGCTACGTCGCGCGGCGGGAAAGTTTTCGCGGCAAAATTCCGCACTGGCCGCTGATTTTGCTGGCCGCGCCAATTTTTCTGGCGATGTTGATGAACGCCGGAGAAAATCGCGCGACGGCAATCTGGCTCTCGCTGATTCTGATTTTGTGGGTCGCGTTTTGTGTGCGGCCTATTTTTCAACCGGGCGAAGTCAACGTCGGACGCATCGTTTCCGGTCTGCTGGCGGGAATTGTTTTTGTGGACTGGCTGGCAGTCGCGCCGGTTTGCCCGCGCGGTTTAAGTTTTGTGTTTTTGATTCTATTCGGCTCGACGATTTTGTTGCAACGATTTATTCCGGCGACTTGAAATTATTGTTCGTTGCCGTTGCCGTTATTATTTGCGCCGCCGCCGTTGTTGCCGCCGCGACCGCCGCGAAAAATTTGCCGCATATCCTGCGGTTGAATCGGCGAGCCGTTTTGCAGGGCGTTTTCGGCCATGGTGATGGCTTGCGAAAGCGTCTGGTCATTGGCGAATTGGGATTGCACTGAATTCAAAAGAGCAATGCGTCCACTGATGGCTTGCGGATCTGTCGGCGCCTCGGAAGCGAATGGCCCGAAGCCACCGCCCGCGAGTTGAATGATCGTGAACGCCTTGGCTTGCGGCGAAAGATCTGCGTTGTTGAGCGTCTGGGTGAAAAGCTGGTTGGCCTGCGGATTTTGACCGGCGTAATTCAGAATTTCACGGCCCAGACTCATTTTGTCGAATTGGTTTGTGAGGTTTGAATTTTGATAAGCCGCATAAAGCGCGGAAACGGACTGGTCTTTCAAAACGTCGTTGAGGTAATCCATCGCGTCCTGATCCAGCCGCCCGTCCGCGCCAACGAGCATTTGCTCCGCGTTCGGCGCAAACGACGCGTCGTGAAACATTTCAAGCACGCCGTAAAGATATGACTTGGACAATTCGTCGAGCTGGTCGGGGTCGTCAACCGCTGGCGGATTCAAAAGCAATTCTTTCGCGGCGGCGCAGGCGGCGGTGCTGTATTTGCCGGGCGCAATTTCTTCCAACACGCGCGCAAGGTAGGCGACTTCAACGCCGCGCGCGGTCGAACTCAACATTTCCGCCAGCGCCTGTTCGGATTCCGGGCCGCCGATTTCCTGCAACACGCCGACCAAGCCGAGTCGCAATGATGGTGGCGAGACCCAATCCGTCCGCAACTCTTGCAAATTGCGACCGCGCCGACCTCCGCGAAAATTATTTCCGCCGCCGGCAAACCCGCCGCCGCCGAAGCCGCCACGATTGAACCGGCGATTGTTGCCGCCGCCGTTATTGTTGTTGGTTTGATTATTTCCGCCGTTGGCCACATTGGCGTCGGCGCCATTGCCGTTTTGGTCATCCTGCACGCTGTAATCCACGTCCACGTTGCGTCCGATAAACGAACGGATGGCCGGCACCGCCGCCTTGCCGCGTTGTGCGAGACTTTCCAACTTGAAAACGATAAAGCGCAGACTCGCGTTGCGCGCTTCGCCGGAACCGAGTTTTACGGCAAGCAAATCGTTGAGAATGTCCTCTGGCGATTCCTCGACGGGCGCGGACGACGGCGCGGACATGACGACGGTTTGCGCCGACGCAACATTGGTGGTTTTGGCGGCGGCTTCAAGTTGCGCTTTTTCAGTGTCCCATGCGGCCTGCGCCTGCTTCAACTGCGCCGACTTTTGAGTCGAGACCACGAAATAAGTCGAGGCGCAGGCCACTCCGGCGGCCAGTAAAATGATAATCAAGGTTTTCATGCGAAATATCCGGCGTTGAACGACACAATTGCGACAAACTTAAGACGTTTCCCGTTCAGTCGCAGTTACAAAAATAAGCCATGCTTGAACAAACGCTGTTCACCGGCTAAACTGATTATTCGCTTATGAGCGCTGATGCACCAGTCAAATTGACGCACAACGAAGAAATCAAGGCCGCGATTCCGACGGTCGCAGGCAGCATTGCCGCGACGCTCGCCAACGCGGGCGAAGATCATTTTTCGCATGACGATTATGAATTTCTGAAATTTCACGGCTGTTATCAGCAGGACGACCGCGACCTGCGCAAGACCGGCAAAAAATACATCATGATGATTCGCAGCCGCGTGCCCGGCGGCGTGATGACCGCGAATCAATGGAAAACGTTTGACGAACTCGCCTCCACTTATGGCAACAACACGCTGCGCATCACGACGCGGCAGACGATTCAATTTCATGGCGTGCTCAAAAATAATTTGCGCGCCGTCATCAAAGGCATCAACGAATGCCTGCTCTCGACGCTCGCGGCTTGCGGTGACGTGAGTCGCAATGTCCTCGCTCCGCCAACGCCCGCTTACACCAAGGCGCGCGAACAGGTTTTTGCCGATTGCCAAAAAATCGCCATGATGCTCGCGCCGCAAACCAAAGCATATCACTCTATTTGGATTGACGGCGTGCAGTTGAATCTCGAGGACGAGGCGAATAAAAATTTCGTTGACCCGCTTTACGGCAAAACTTATTTGCCGCGAAAGTTCAAAGTCGCTTTCGCGATCCCACCGTCAAACGACATTGACGTTTTTACGAACGACGTTGGCCTCATCGCAATTATCGAAAACGACAAGCTCGTCGGCTATAATCTCGCCGTCGGTGGAGGCATGGGGCGTAGCCACGGAAATGTGCAAACTTTTCCGCGCCTAGCGGATGTTCTTGGATTTTTTCCGGCGGAAAAAGTCGTGGATGTCACGAAAGCCGTGCTGACGATTCACCGCTATTTTGGCGACCGCACCGACCGCAAACACGCGCGGCTGAAATATGTCATCGAAGAACGCGGCGCGGATTGGGCGCGCGCTGAAGTGGAGAAATGCGCGGGCATAAAATTGGAACCCGCGCGAAATTACAAATTCACGACGATGGGTGATCTTTACGATTGGAACAAAGCTGCGGACGGAAAATGGTTTTTCACTTTGTTCGTTGAGACTGGCCGCGTGAAAGACGCGCAGAAAATCGCGTTGCGCGATGTCGCGGAAAAATTCCCGAACATCGAATTTCGCCTGACGGCAAATCAAAACGTGGTTTTGGCCAACGCCAATCACGACGAGAAAGTTGCCATCACCGCCCTGCTTGCGACGCATGGCGTGAAGACGGAAAATCAGGCGAGTATTTTGCACGCGGCTTCAATGGCCTGCCCCGCCCTGCCCACTTGCGGACTTGCGCTCGCGGAATCCGAACGCATGTTGCCCGGCTTGATTGACCGCATCGAAAAACTTTGCGGCGACCTCGGCCTTGGCGGCGAAGAAATTATTATTCGCTCGACCGGCTGCCCGAACGGTTGCGCGCGGCCTTACATGGCGGAGATCGCGTTCGTCGGCAAGGCGCCGGGACGCTATCAAGTCTGGCTCGGCGGCGACGTTTCCGGCACGCGGCTCAATCGCGTCTGGAAAGACGTCGTCAAAGACCCGGACATTGAGAATGAATTGCGCCCCGTCCTCATGCGTTTCGCGAAGGAAAGAAATTCCGGCGAACGTTTCGGCGACTGGTGCGATCGCGTTTTTCTCAACGAGCAAAAGAATTAAATAACATGACCGCTGAACAAATTTCCAATGCCAATGCCGAGTTGCGAAATAAATCGCCGCTCGAAATTGTGAACTGGGCGATTGCGCAGACCAAAGGCCGCGCGATTGTCTCGACGAATTTTCGCCCTTACGAAGCCGTTGTTTTGCATTTGTGCGTGCAAGTGCAACCAGACATTCCTGTTTTGTGGGTTGACCACGGTTACAATCGTCCGGCGACTTACAAGCACGCCGAGCAATTGAAAAAAATCCTCAAGCTGAATCTCAAACCTTATTTGCCAAAAATTTCTGCGGCGCATCGCGACGCGATTTACGGCGAGATTCCAACGATGGACGATGAGAAAGGTTTGAAAGAATTCAGCAAGTTGATGAAAATCGAACCGTTTCAGCGCGGCTTGAAGGAACTTGCGCCGACGATTTGGATCACAGCGCTGCGCAAAGTGCAAAATCCAAATCGCGCAGAACTAGACATCGTTTCAGAAGATAAAAATTTTGGCGCGTTGAAAGTCAGTCCGGTTTTTTATTGGACGGACGCCGACATGGAAAATTATTTGAAGCAAAATAATTTACCGAACGAGTGGGACTATTTTGACCCGGCAAAAGCGGATGACAAGCGCGAGTGCGGACTTCATGCCACATGGGGAGCAAAAGCCGTTGCCAAAACTTAATTTAGCCATGGATGAAACACAGATTGAACGCAGATAAAAATTTTCTTCCGTGTTGAATCCGTGTTTAATCTGTGGCCGTAATTCATGAGTAGTTATCATTTAGACCATTTGCAGTTTCTTGAAACGGAAGCGATTCACATCATGCGTGAAGTCGCCGCCGAATTCGAGCGCCCCGCCATTTTATTTTCCGGCGGCAAAGATTCCATATGCCTGCTGCGGCTCGCGGAAAAGGCGTTTCGCCCGTCCGACATTCCGATGCCGCTGCTCAATGTGGACACCGGCCATCATTTTCCAGAGTTGAACGAATTTCGCGACAAACGCGCGAAAGAACTCGGCGGAAAATTAATCGTCCGAAAAGTTGAAGACGCAATCAAAAATGGAATCGCCGTTCCGTCGCCCGGCGAAATCAGCCGAAACAAATTGCAAATTCCGACGCTGCTCGCCGCCGTGGAAGAATTTCGTTTCGATTGTTTGATTGGCGGCGCGCGGCGTGACGAAGAAAAAGCGCGCGCGAAAGAAAGATTTTTCAGCTTCCGCGATTCGTTCGGCCAGTGGGACCCGAAAAATCAACGGCCGGAAATCTGGAATCTTTACAATCCACGCATTAATCCCGGCGAACATATGCGCGTGTTTCCGTTGAGCAATTGGACGGAGATGGACGTTTGGGAATACATCAAAAAAGAAAAACTCGAAGTGCCGACGATTTATTTCAGCCACACACGCCAATGCATTCGTCGTCATGGCCAATGGCTGCCGGTCACGGATTTGTTGCCGCCGAAAGAAAAGGAAGAAGTCAAAGAACTCGTCGTGCGCGTGCGGACGATTGGCGACATCATCAGCACCGGCTTGGTCGAGTCGCCGGCGGATTCCGTGGACGACATCATTGCCGAAATCGCCGCCGCGCGCGTGACTGAACGCGGCTCGCGTGCCGATGACAAATCCAGTGAAGCAGCGATGGAGGATCGCAAAAAAGCCGGGTATTTTTAAGGTTGAGCAATTCTGTGGTAAAAGCTCCTTACAAAGATCGGGTTGAATTTTGGAAATTCCAACATGCTTCCATAACATTTTCTGAAGCCACACAACTTTGCGACCAAATTATCAAGCAGAATATAATTTCAGGTCATCCACTTCACACTTCGTTGATGACGGCGCTTCATATTCTCTATGGACGCCCATTCAAGCAACGAAAAGAAGTAAGAGTATCCAAAGAAATTGTTCCGCATGACTACCGGGAAACACATGGCGCGTTGATAAATATGCGAGACCAGATCTACGCACACATGGACGTAGATGGCCCTATCTCAACGAGTGAAAACTCATTAAATAAAATCGGAGTCTTCATCAAAGGCGGAACTGTCCGGTTTGCAATGACGATGGCTTTTCCCAGAGAAGGTCATGTTGAAAAAATTCGTGCTTTGACAAAATTGCTTTCAGAAAAAACTTGGTATCATTCGGAGAAAACCTGGAGAAAACATTTTAAGAAACAATTTATTCCAGACAATCACTACGAAGTTAATCTTTCGAAGGAAAACGACGACTTCTTAAAACTGATTTGTTTTTGAATGCGTTCTTAATTACTATTTAAGCTCATTGCAATGCCACATACGCAACATCCCATCGAAATTCTGCGCTTCAATACTTGCGGCAGTGTTGACGACGGCAAGTCCACGCTCATCGGCCGGTTGCTTTACGATTCTAAATCGTTGATGGAAGACCAGATTGAAGCGCTCGAACGCAGCGCGGACATCACCGGCGGCGGACAAATCAATCTGGCGAATCTCACGGACGGCCTGCGCGCCGAACGTGAGCAAGGAATTACAATTGATGTCGCGTATCGTTATTTCGCGACGCCGAAACGGAAATTCATTGTCGCCGACACGCCGGGTCATGTGCAATACACGCGCAACATGGTCACCGGCGCTTCGACCGCGAACTTGTCCATCGTGCTCGTGGACG
This sequence comes from Verrucomicrobiia bacterium, assembly GCA_036501565.1. Lineage (GTDB taxonomy): Bacteria > Verrucomicrobiota > Verrucomicrobiia > Limisphaerales > UBA11358 > UBA11358. The sequence continues at coordinate 3,820 of DASYAA010000019.1, read as the reverse complement.
CGCGGGCGGGCGTCATCGAGCAAACGCGCCGCCATATTTATCTCGCGTCGCTGCTCGGCATTCCGCATCTCGTCATCGCCGTCAACAAAATGGATTTGGTGGATTGGAGCGAAGAACGTTATCTCGAAATCCGCGACGAGATTGAAGATTTTATTCCGAAGCTCGACGTTTTCCGCGACGTGAAATTCATTCCGTTAAGCGCGCTCAATGGCGACAACGTCGTCACCGCTTCGCCGCACACACCGTGGTTTGAAGGGCCGCCGTTGCTGGCGCATTTGGAAACGATTCACATCGCGAGCGATTGGAATTTGAGCGCGCTGCGATTTCCCGTGCAATGGGTCAATCGCCCAAACAATCCGCGCGACGCGAAGCTCCACGATTTTCGCGGCTTGAGCGGACAAATCGCCGGCGGCATTGTTCGTAAAAATCAGGAAGTTGTCGTGCTGCCAATTGGCGTGAAAACGAACGTCAAAGATATTTGGACGCTGGACGGCTCATTGCATGAAGCCTTTTGTCCGCAATCGGTGACAGTTTGCCTTGAGCACGACATTGACATCAGTCGCGGCGACATGATTGTCGGCCTCGAAAATCTTCCGGGCCACAGCGCGGATTTGCACGCGCGAATCTGTTGGATGAATCCGAAGCCTATGGCGGCGGGTAAAAAATATTTTCTCAAGCACACGACGCAAATGGTTCAAGCCATCGTCACCTCGCTTGAAAACAAAATCAATTTGGAAAATTTCGAGCCGGAACCGAATCCGAGCGAACTCGGCATGAATGACATCGGCATTATCCGGTTGAAAACCTCCAAGCCGCTCGTTTTTGACGGCTACAATTTCAATCGCTTCACCGGCGCGTTTATCTTGATTGAGCAGGGCACGAATGCGACCGTCGCCGCCGGAATGTTGTTTCCGCCCACCGAAGCCGTGAAACCCGAATATTCGGACTTCGCGATTTGATTTTTATTTCACGTCCGACTTGATGCCTTCCAATTCCAACTTAAGCGCGTGCAACGAAAGGTTGATGTCGCAGATGAACGCAACGAGCGACGCGAACAATGAAGCCATGCAGGCAATAAAGAGCAGCCCGATCAAAAATCCCAGTTGTGCCTGAAGCAACGCAGTCACGAACAACACCACGATCAGCAGCGACGCCAGCGCCGCGCTCGTAGCCGCCAGCGTGATGCTTAAGCGGATGATTTTTGCGCGACGATAGAGAATTGCCACTTGCGCGAGGGTTTGTTCGTGTTCGCGGCCGGTGCGGATGGAAAGTTCGTGTTTCAGTTGCCGCGCGCGGTCAATGGCGCGTCCCAGCCGGTTGGTCATTGTGAGCAGCAACAGGCCGACACCGGAAATAAGAATCACCGGACCGATTGCGTCACGCAGTTCCGGGATGATTTGTTCAAACAAGGTCGGTGACATTTTCTGGAATCACATTGTTGCCCGTCATTCGTCGCGTTGCAAGCATCGTAAAAAATTTTCAAAGCGAAAGCATTTGAAGAATTTTCTTTTCGCCGAAAATCCAGATCACCGCCGCCAGCGCGATGTAAGGACCGTAAGGCATTCGCGACGACCACTCGCGACGTCTCATCAAAATTAAAATGATTCCGACCGCCGCACCAATCATCGAACTGACCATCAGGGAAAAAACTGCACCTTGCCAGCCGATGAACGCGCCGATCGCGCCCATGAATTTCACGTCGCCCAGGCCCATTGCTTCGCGCGGCAGGACGATTTCCGCGCTAACCACTTCCAAATACGGCACGGCGTCGGGACTGATTTCTTCGTCGCCGATTTTCAGCACGGCGGGCGAAAGCCGCAGCGTCACATTTTCGTAGCCGCGATCAATCAATTCCACCGTTCGCGCATGAAGAACGATCACATCGGACTTGCGATAAAAAATTTCCTCATAGGGAATTTCCTTCCCCGGCAGATGCACGGATGTCTCGGAAAAAATAATTTTTGTTTCCGCCGGCAATTTTAATTTTTGCCGCCCGAACATCAATTTTCCCAAACGCAAAATCGCATAAATCACGCCTGCACCGACGACAATTCCAAGAAAACCTTGCAACATTCCCGCGGACAAATTATTTGCGTCGTGCAGCGACGGCAGAAAAAATGACGCAGCGAAACCGACAGCCATTCCGCCGAGTGTGATTTCGTCCGGGATGATGAAATGCTCGAAGTCAATGAACGTCGCGCAAATCAGTCCGGCGAGAAAAATGCAATAAACAATCGCCAGCCACGCCGACTGATGCCCAAAAGCGAGCCAGCAACTTAAAAACGCCACGCCCGTAAACAATTCGACCATGAAGTAGCGCGGCGAAATTGGCGCGCCGCAATTTTTGCAGCGACCGCGCAATGCGAGCCACGTCACCAGCGGAATGTTCAGGTAAAATGGAATCGCGTATTTGCAATGCGGGCAATGCGACGGCGGCGAGACGATGCTCATGCCCAGCGGCATCCGGTAAATGCACACGTTCAGAAAACTGCCGACGATGCAGCCGAGCGCAAAAAAACACAGCGACCAGAAATGAAACGGCACGAGCGACCAGTTGTGCGCGTTGAAGATGGCGTCAATGCCCATAAATATTTTGTTCCAGCGCGCGGCGCATCACATCGAACGGCGCGGGTTTTCCCGTCCAGATTTCAAGCGCCGTTGCGCCCTGGCGTAGCAACATGCCGATGCCATTGGCCGTTTTGCAGCCGGATTTTTTCGCGGCGGCGAGCAATTTCGTTTCCGCCGGACGATAAATGACGTCATAAACCGCGCGCGCCTGTTTCAATGAAAATTGTTTTTCGTCCAATGGTAAATCGTCGTTCGCCCTCAAACCGAGCGAAGTTGTGTTCATCAAAAGATCAACGTCGTTGCCTGGATAGCCGACGCTGACGCGCACCGTAGGAAAACGTTTTTTGATTTCGTCCGCAATTTCCACGGCTTTGCTTCGCGTGCGATTGACAAGGGACAGTTCCGCGACATTTTCCGACGCAAGTTTCAACGCCACGGCACGGCCAGTTCCGCCTGCGCCCAGCAAAACAACTTTTGCGCCGCGCAATTCCAATCCCAAATCTTCGCGCAACGTGTGGGCAATGGCGACGGCATCCGTGTTGAAACCGTGCGCGCGGATTTCCAATGTGCCCGCGCCGACGGATTCGCGGAGTGGCAGCCACGCGCCGGCGGGATTGCGCGCTTCAAAACGAATGGTGTTGACCGCGCCGAATGTTTTGGCGGAATCATCAAGCGCATCCACGATTTCGAGCGCGAGCAATTTGTGCGGCACGGTGAGATTGAGACCGATAAAATTCATCGCCTTCGCACCTTCAATGGCGGCGCGCAGATTTTTTGGGTCAACTTCAAACGCGAGGTAGCGCCAATTGAGGCCGAGCGCGGCGAAGGCGGCGTTCTGCATCGCCGGCGAAGCCGAGTGGCCGATGGGCGAGCCATAGACCGCGCACAGTCGCGTGACGGCGCTGATGGCGGATTGAAATGGTTGAGACACATGCAATTTATATTCGGCAGCGGCATAACTGCAAAGCGCAAAGTCCCAATGTCAGCGTAAAATTTCAGCAGCCATTGACGAAGGTAAATGAAGTGGTAGGCTGGTGAAATCCAATCCTAAAGTCATGAATCCACTCAGGGTTTTTCTAATCACAAGCGGCCTGGTTATGTTCATCGCGGGCGTCTGGCCATTGTCTTCGCGCGCGATGATTATCAATGTGACTTACGATTCGAGCGTGACGAACATCGGCACTCTCACACAAGTGCAGACGGCATTCGGCGCGGCGGTGCAGACGATTGAAAATCTTTATACAAATTCTAT
>DASYAA010000018.1:0-3238 GCA_036501565.1 Verrucomicrobiia bacterium | reverse complement strand
CGCCTGCGGCACGGCGGACACAACTTGGATTCCATTTCTCGGCGGCGCAGCGTGCTGGTGCGTGATTTTCTTTCTGCTGCCCAAACCGATGTGGATTTACGTTTTCGGCCATGAATTGACGCACGCGCTGTGGACGTGGCTGTTCGGCGGTTCGGTTAAACGCATGAAAGTGACTTCCGGCGGCGGGCACGTTGTCATTTCCAAAACGAATTTTCTCATCACGCTCGCGCCGTATTTTTTCCCGCTTTACGCAATGATCGTCATCGCGGTTTTTGCGTTGGGCCATTGGATTTGGAATTGGCAGAAATTTTTCGTCTATTTCCATTTGTTGCTCGGCGCGGCTTACGCCTTTCACGTGACGCTGACTTTTCACACGCTGCAAACGCGGCAAAGCGATGTTACCTCGCAAGGTTATTTATTTTCGGCGGTGATTATTTTCCTCGGCAACGTCGCCGTTTTGCTTTTTGGAATTCCGTTGCTGACGGAAAAAGTCAGTTTGCTGAACGCGATGAATTGGTTTTTTGAATGCACCGGACAAATTTTTCATCAGCTTCAGAAATGGTTTTGAGCCCGCAAATTCAATTTGTTAAAAATTCTGTCTTGATATGTGGCGCGTTTCGGGTGAAATCTTGAGTCGCACGATATGGATTTGGCCGACATTTTGAGCAAAGAGCAAATCATCCCCGATTTGCGCGCGACAAACCGATGGGAAGCCATTGACGAATTAATTGGTAATCTCGTGACCACCGGCAAAATCCAGCCCGGCGACCGCGACGCCGTGACCGCCGCCGTCAAAAAGCGCGAAACCTCCATGAGCACCGGCATCGGCTTCGGCATCGGCATCCCGCACGCCTCGACCGATTTGATTTTTGAAGTCGTCGGTTCCCTTGGCCGTTCCAAAACCGGCGTCAATTTCGACGCGCTCGACAACCAGCCCGTGAAGCTCGTCATGCTGTTTCTCGTCCCGCAGGGTCAATTTCAAAAACACCTTCACACGCTCGCCAACATCGCCAAGTTGCTGCACAAAGCTGACTTCCGTCAGGCACTCGAACAGGCGCCCGACCCCGAAGCAATGCTTAACATCATTCGCGAACACGGAAAAAAGTAATTCGTTGAAGCGTTGAATGGTTGAATCGTTAAACTGGCGCGCTTCAGAATTTTTCTTCCGCTTCAACGGTTCAACGGTTTAACTATTTAACGGTCATGCTCCCTCACATACAAATCGAACTGAAACTGCAAGCCGCCGTCCGCGAAATTTTGCCGGACGCCGATGTTTCAATTGTTTTAGTCCGTTCGTGCCCCGATCCAAAATTCGGCGATTACCAATCAAATGCGCTGATGTCGCTCGCCAAAGCGCGCAAGCTGAATCCGCGTCAGCTCGCCACGGACGTGGTTGCGAAAATCGACGTCTCGGACGTATGCGAAAAAGTGGAAATCGCCGGCGCAGGCTTCCTGAATTTCCGGCTGAAAAATTCCGCGCTCACGCAAACATTGGAAGCTGCCGCGCGCGGCGAGCATTTATTTTTCGCCAAAGCCACGTTGCCGAAAACCGTCGTCATTGATTTCAGTTCGCCGAACGTCGCCAAGCCGATGCACGTTGGCCACATTCGTTCCACCGGCATCGGCGACGCGCTCCAACGCACGCTGCGGCTGCTCGGCCATCACGTCATCAGCGACAACCACATCGGCGATTGGGGCACGCAGTTCGGCAAGTTGCTCCTTGGCTGGAAAAATATTTTGGATCGTCCCGCGCTCGAACGCGACGCCATCGCCGAACTCGAACGCCTCTACAAAATCATCAACGCCGAATGCGACGCGAATCCTGAGCGACTTGAAGAAGCAAAATCTGAACTGGTGAAACTTCAGGCTGGCGATCCTGAAAATATTTCTATTTGGAAAGAAATGATTGCGCTCTCGCAAAAGCAATTTGACCAAATTTATTCGCGTCTCGGCGTGAAATTCGATGTTGCGCTCGGCGAAAGTTTTTATAATCCGTGGCTTGGTGAAGTCGTGGACGATCTGCTCGCGAAAAAAATCGCGCGCGAAAGCGAAGGCGCGGTCGGCGTGTTCAGCGACGGCTCGCTGCCGCCGAAGGAAGATCCGTTTCTCGTCAACCGCGACGGCGAATGGATTGCCGATCCCGCGCTCGTCCGCAAAAGTGATGGCGGTTTTAATTACACGACTACCGACCTCGCGACCGTGGATTACCGGCTCAAAACTTGGTCGCCGCAGGAGATTGTTTACGTCGTGGACGACCGGCAATCCGGGCATTTCAAAAAATTATTTCTCATCGTCGCGCGCTGGAAACCGGATGCGGCGAAAAGCACGAAGTTGATTCACGTCGGCTTCGGAAAAATCCTTGGCGACGACGGCAAGCCGTTCAAGACGCGCTCCGGCGACACCGTGAAACTCGGCGAGTTGCTCGACGAAGCAGTCGAGCGCGCTTTCAAAACCGTTTGCGAAAAGAGTTCGGAATTACCGGAAGAACAACGAAAAGAAATCGCGCACGTCGTTGGGATTGGCGCGGTGAAATACGCCGACCTGTTACCGAACCGTCAGAGCGATTATGTTTTCAGTTGGGACAAAATGCTCGCGTTGCAGGGCAACACCGCGCCGTATCTGCTTTATGCGTATGCGCGCATCAAAAGCATTTTTCGGAAAAACGAAGCCAACTCGTCACTCGTCACTCGCCACTCGTCACTTGCCCTGGCCGCGCCGGAGGAGATCGCGCTGGCGAATCATCTGCTGAATTTCGGTCTCACGCTCGAAGCCGTGGCGGAGGAATATCGTCCGAATTTTCTGTGCAATTATCTATTTGATCTGGCCAGCCATTTCATGCGTTTTTTTGAAAATTGTCCGGTGCTCAAGGCGGAAGGCGCGGCGCGCGAATCGCGGCTGGCGCTTTGCGATTTGACGGCGCGCGTTTTGAAACAAGGTCTCGACGTTCTTGGAATTGAAACTGTGGAGCAGATGTGATTCTAAATCTAACTGTTCGGCGACTTCTACAAGAGCAAATATGCGCTGGGAGCCTCCTGGCGCATAAAGAAAAAGTTGATCGCCTGTGCGAATTCCGGGTTTGTTTGCTTTTCTAAATCCAATCGGTTCACCGTTGTATTTGCCGTTATACGGCGGCTCTGTTATCGGCTTTTCAGCCGAGCCGATAAGTTTCAACCAAGTGCGCATGAGGTTTTCAACTCAACCGCATCGGCATGACGACGTAGAGGAACGGGCCGTTGAT
>DASYAA010000017.1:0-10298 GCA_036501565.1 Verrucomicrobiia bacterium | reverse complement strand
GGACTTGATTCGCCTTTTCCTTGGCGCTGCCCAAAGCTGGCAGCAGCATCGCCGCAAGAATCGCAATGATGGCGATGACCACCAAGAGTTCGATCAATGTAAATCCGGTGGCTGCAAAATCTGCCTTTGCTTTTTTCGACCCTGCCATGGCTCAAATCTAGTTGAATGAATGCCAGGACAAAAGTCGTTTTTGAAGGCACAAACAGGCAGTCGCGATTGAATCGTCCAAAAATTTTAACCGTGATAATTTTTCATCAGGCGCAGCATTTCTTTGACGGCGGTTTCAAGGCCGACCATCACCGCGCGGCTCACGATGCTGTGGCCGATGTTCAGTTCCACCAGATGCGGCACGCGGAAAAGCACCGGCAGATTTTCATAATTTAATCCATGCCCGGCGTTCACCTTCAAGCCGAGTGCGTGCGCCTGCTTCGCGCCGGAAATTAATCGCTGTAATTCGACTTCGCATTTCCGTTCGTCAGAAAAACTTTCCGCGCACTGGCCGGTGTGCAATTCGATGAACTGACTTCCAACGCGTGCGCTGGCTTCAATTTGTTTTTCGTCTGGCGCGATGAATAGACTGACTTCGATGTTCGCGTCGTTCATTTTCATACACGTCTCGGTCAGAGATTTTTCGGCGGCGACAACGTCCAATCCGCCTTCGGTCGTCACTTCGAGTCGGCGTTCGGGCACGATGCAGACGATTTCCGGTCGCAATTTCAGCGCGATGGAAATAATTTCCGGCGCGTTGGCCATTTCCAGATTCAATCGCGTTTCAATTTTTTCGCGCAGTTCCCAAACGTCGCGATCCTGAATGTGCCGACGGTCTTCGCGCAGATGCGCGGTGATGCCGTGCGCGCCGGCCGCCTCGCAAATCCGCGCGGCTTCGACGGGATTCGGCTCGCCAAATCCGCGTCCGCGATAACGCGCCTCGCGTAAAGTGGCGACGTGGTCAATGTTGACGCCGAGTTTGAGCATAAATCATGGCCGCAGAGAATTGTTTTTTTGAAGCGCTGGCAACTGAAATCCGTCGAGCGGAAAATTTGTGGATTCGAGCCAGTTCGCCAGCGCGACAAATTCAATTGCAATCAAGCCGCCAGGCGCTCTGCGCGCGAAGGTCAATTCATTCGGCGCCGTTTGCGTGATGGTGGTTGCGGTGTTGCCGAGCGTCGGGCCGATGTGGTCGAGCCATTTCGCGGCTGCGGATTTTCCGTCGAGTTGGTTCCGTTGCGCGAGCATCAGTGCAAATTGACTCAACGGACGCACTTCTGACAGACGCTCCGCTGTGATTTCCCAATGATAAAAAACCAAATTTGTCGGCGCGAGCGACGCCAATAATCCCGGCGGCAATTGCCCGGAATCCGGCGAATTAGGCGAAAGTCCGGCCAGCAAAAATTCGCCTGTTGGTTCGCGCACATTTTGCACGAATGGCGAGATGAATGGAAAGCCGCGCAGACGAATTTCGCTGTCATTGGTCGTCAACTGGCACAAACCGAAGACGGCATTTTGAAAATTCGTGCCGGTGGCTGCGGACAATTCGCTGCCAAGCTGCCGGATGGCGTTGGTCGCGTCGGGAACCGGCACGGCGGCAAAAGTTTGAAATGGAATTTGGTCAAGCGCCCAGATAAAAACTTGATCCGGCGTCGGTTCAATTTTGAACGGCAGCACCCACTTTTGTTTTTCCAGCCACGGCGCGAAGCCGCGCACGGCAGTAAAACTGTCAAACGGCTCGTGAATCGTGTTGATCGGTATCCGCCATTTTTCCAGCGGCAAATCCAGCGGCTGCGGGAAAATAAATTTTCCGTTCAGCCGCAAATTATTGCCGCTGCCGACGACTTGCAATTGCGTCTTTGGCAGATCAAATTTTTGCAGCGGCGCAAACCATCGCGTCAGCCGCGGCCAATCCAAATCCGCGCTCAACCAGTCATTCTTCGCGGCGGCGGGACGTTTTTCGGCGCGCACGCGCCGGACAATTTCGTCGTTCAACGGCAATTCATCCTGACCGCAACCCAGCACGATCCAATCGCCAACGCGAACGAAGCGGATCAAATCCGGCGGCAAATGTTTTTTCATCTGCCAGCCGCCACGAATTTTTTCAACGGATAATTTCGTCCAGGATTCGAGGACGTTCGCCAGATTCGTCCGCCAAAGTTCCGCGCGATTTTTGTCCAGACAAACCGCCAGCGCAAATTCCGGCGAACCATTGGTCGCGTCGCGGATTTGCAAAAACCATTCCGAGCGCAGCAAATCGTCAAGCAGCGGACGCAGCCGCGCCGTTTCGTCGCTTGCGCCTGCCGTCATTCGTTTTAGCAGAAATTGATAAGGTGCGCGCGCCAGTTTGTTCAACGTTTGCGCGCGCAACTCCAGCGCTTCCGGCGAACTGAATAAATTCGTGAACGCGACGGAATTTGTTTCTCTGGAAATTTTCTCCTCGCCGGCAAAATGGATCTGCGCAATCAAATCTGGTGGTTGCATGGTTTTAGCCGCAGCTTTTTCGCCGCAAAAAAAACTGCAACTTGCAACTGCAGCGGCAAATGCCGCGCAAAACAAAATCAAAAGCGACTTTTTCATCAAGGGGCTTTTCTGTGCCAAATGCGGGGCCAATTTGCAAATGCAAACACATTCTAATTGCCACATTTGCGGAATCAGGTTTTCATTCGGCAGCGAAATATGTCCAATTTTGAAACAGAAAACTTGCTGTTATGCCTATCCGGCGTGGTGTTGACAGTCATTGCCATTGTCACTATCTATGCCATTGCCACCCAAAATAAACCTGCGGATCAAAAAATCTTTTGGTTGTTGCTAGTCATCTTCGTTCCTTTACTCGGCGCATTGCTTTTTTGGATGCAGTCAGAAAAGTTCCGCATTTTTTTCAAATACTGGCTGCCGGTGCTGATTTGGATGACCGTGATTTTTGCAGCGTCAAGCGACGTAAAATCTTTTGAACATTCCTCGCGCATCCTCGCGCCGCTGTTGCGCTGGCTTTTCCCGAAAATTTCTGACGATACTGTTCACCTCGTCGTTTTCATCGCCCGCAAATGCTGTCATCTGGCTGAATACGCCGTATTTGCGCTCCTGGTCTGGCGCGCGCTGAACCGATTCACAAATCATCTCACGCCGTGGTCGTGGCCGAAAGTCGGCGGCACGTTGCTGATCGTTTTTCTCTATGCGTCGAGCGATGAATTTCATCAAATCTTTGTGCCCACGCGCACGCCGCGAATTCACGACGTGGTCATTGACACCACCGGCGGCGCAATCGGACTGTTTGCACTCTGGTTTATCGGGCGCTGGCGAAAGCGCTGGTAAAATTGCATGAAACGTCCGCTCGCCGCCGTCGTTTCGTTTTACGCAATCGATTTGCTGCTCGCTGGAATTTTCCAACCGCCGCTCGCGGTTTTATTTTTGATTTCATTTTTCGTCCTCGTCGTCGCCCTCGTCCTCGAAAAATTGCGGCCAATTTTAATTTGCGTTCTCCTCGCGCTTGTCGGCTGGACGAATTTGATTTTCCACACGGCAGTCATTTCGCCAAATGACCTGCGGAATTTAATCGGCAATGAAGCGGAAATTGTTTCTGTTCGCGGACTTTTGACGCAAACGCCGCAACTGAAAATTTCTGAACGCGACGGCGAACCGACTGAACATTCACTCGCGCAAGTCAAAATTTCAGAATTTCAGCGCGATGGAAATTGGCAACCCGCTTTTGGAAAAATAATTGTTTCGACGCCCGCGCAACTCGCTTCAAATTTCTTCGCCGGCCAATCCGCTGAAATTTCCGGCGTCATTTCCAAACCGCCGCCGCCGCTTGCCGAAGGACTTTTTGACGACCGCGATTATTTACAGACGCGCGGAATTTTTTACGAACTCAAAACCGATTCCACCAACGACTGGCAACTTCGCGCGCCAATTTTACAAAAACCGCCGCTCACCGACCGATTTCTGAATTGGTCAAAACGCACGCTCGCGCTCGGTTTGCCGCAAGACGAAACGCTTCGGCTGCTTTGGGCGATGACACTCGGCTGGCGAACCGCGTTCACCGGCGACATCGGCGATCCGTTTTTGCGCGCCGGCACGATGCACCTTTTTGCGATTGACGGCCTGCGAATCGCGCTCATTTCGGGAATGCTCGTCGCGCTGCTGCGCGTCCTCCAAGTTTCGCGCGCATGGTGTGGAATCATCGCAATTCCACTAATTTGGTTTTACACCGCCGCGACCGGCTGGGAATCGTCCGCGATTCGCGCGTCCGTGATGATGACCATCGTCCTCGGCGGCTGGGCGCTGAAACGTCCGGGCGATTTACTCAATTCCCTCGCCGCCGCCGCGTTCATCATTTTGCTTTGCGAACCGCGCCAGCTTTTTGAAGCCAGCTTTCAACTTTCATTTTGCGTCATGCTTGTCATCGGATTGTTGCTGCCGCGAATGAACAAAATTTCCGACGGACTTTTGCGCCATGATCCGCTTTTGCCAAATGATTTGATTCCGAAATAGCGTCGCTCTTTGGTTCAAATTTTGCGGATGCTCGCGCGCTATTTTTCACTTTCGTTCGCCGCGTGGCTCGGCTCGATTCCATTAAGCGCGCTTTATTTTCATTTGTTCAGCCCCATTTCGCCGCTCGCAAACATCATTGCCGTTCCGCTCGGCACGCTCGCACTCATGAGCAACCTCGGCGCGCTGATTTGCGGAACGTGGTTGCCGTTTGCGACGGAATTATTCAATAACGCCGCGTGGTTTTTCATGTCCGCGATGGCTGACGTGAGCGAATGGTTCACGAAAATTCCCGGTTCCTATTTTTATGTGCCAGCGCCGTCATGGATTTTAATTGTGATTTATTACGTCGCGCTCGTCGTCATTTTGAGCGGCTGGTTGAAAACGTCGCGAAGAAAAATTTTCTGCGCCGCGATTTTAATTTTGGTTGCAGCAATTTATTTCTGGCGCTTGGAAAATTCGCGCGACGAAACCAAATTGACCGTTCTGCCGCTCAATGGCGGACATTCTGTCTTCGTGGATGCCGCCGGAACAAAAAACGACTGGCTTGTGGATTGCGGAAATGAAAGCGCCGTCAATTTCACGCTCAAAAACTTTCTCCGCGCGCAAGGCGTGAACAAAATCCCGCGCCTCGTTTTGAGCGAAGGCGATTTGCGAAACTGTGGCGGCGCAAATTTGCTGAACGAACTTTTTGGCGTTGGCGAACTTTGGACAAGTCTGGTTCATTTTCGTTCCAGCGCTTACAATGAAATCATTTCTGACTTTGAAAATGACTCTTCACAAGGGCTTCGCCATAAAATCTTCAATTGCGGTAATGGAATCGGTTGCTGGAAAGTTTTGTGGCCGGCGGCGACAAATAATTTTCCGCGCGCGGACGACAATGCGCTCGTTTTGCTCGGAAATTTTTCCAACGCAAAGATTCTTTTGCTTTCCGATTTAAGTCGTCTCGGCCAAAGCGAATTGCTCGCGCGCACGAACGATTTGCGCGCGGACATTGTTGTTGCCGGTTTGCCGAACGAAGGCGAGCCGCTTTGCGATGCTTTGATTGACGCGATTCAGCCAAAAATCATTGTCATTGCCGATTCGGAATTTCCGGCAAATCGCCGCGCGAGCCGCGAATTAAAAAATCGTTTGGAGAAAAAAATAATTCCGGTGATTTACACGCGCGATTCCGGCGCGGTAAAAATTGTCGCGGACAAAAAAGGCTGGCGATTGCAAACGATGGACGGACAAAAATTCAACTCCACTTTTTCGTCAGACTGACGGAAACGTGGCGCGCCTGCGGAATTGAAAATTTCTTCACTTCGACCGTGACGCTTTCTGGTTTGAATTCAAACAAAATCAAGTCGGCGATGTCGGCGGCGAGCGTTTCAATCAGTTTCCAACTGTGCCCGTCGCCGAACATCAGGAGATGCTGGCTGACGGTAAAATAATCAATCGTATGAAGGATGTTGTCGCTCTTGGCTGGCGAAGCGAGATTCATTTCAATCGTCAGCAACAGGCGCTGCGGCTGGGCGCGCTCCTCGTCCGGCACGCCGACGCGATAAAAAACTTCGAGGTCAACGATGGAAATTTTTGGCATGATATTTATTTTTGTTTCTTCAAAACCGCATTGATTAAAACTTTTGTAGGCTTGTTCAATTTCATTTTTTTCGCTTCGGCCAATTTCAGCCAACGAAACTCGCGGCCTTCATCGTTCAATTTCACGCGTAGATTTTTTCCGGCGCAACGGCAGGTGTAATTCAGCAAAACAAAATGCGCGTCGCGATAAAATTCCTTGGAGTGGATGCAATCCTGCACGAGCACAAATTTGATGTCCGAAATTTTCAGGCCGGTTTCTTCCAGAATTTCGCGGCGCAACGCATTTTCGGAAGTTTCGCCCCATTTGATTTTTCCGCCGGGAATGCCCCAAAGATTCGACCATTTATGCGTGCGGATCATCAGCGCTTCGTTTTTGGAATTGAAAATCAGCGCGCCGACGGTCGCGAGCGGCGGTTGAGATTCTTCAAAATTTTTTGCGCGCGGCTTGAGGTGCAAAAAATCATTTTGCTCCAGCACGTCTCGGAGTTCGCTCAAATGCTCGACGATCAAGTCCGGTTCGGCGGCGCGTAATTGCTCCAGCGTGTTGTAGCCGGTCAGCACTGCGCACGAATGGACTCCGCCATGCTTGGCCGTCTCGATGTCGTGCTCCATGTCGCCGACGAAAAGTGTTTCGTCCGCGCGCAAATCATTTTCGCGGAGAATTTCGTGGATTTTTTTGCGCTTGTCCCAAACGTCGGTGTAGGGTTTTTCGAGAAAAACGTCGAAGCCTGTGACGCCGCATTGGACTTTGAAATGATCGGCGTGGACGGTGCTTAAAAGAAAGGCGCGGATTTTGTGCGCGCGGCAAAATTCCAGAAACGCTCGCGCGTGCGGCAATTCTATGACGGAAGTTTGCGCGCGGCGAAATTCGGCGTGGAACCATTCTTCCAGTTGCGGCATTGGAACGTGCGGCGTGTGACGGTCATAAAATTTTGTGAACGGCAGGGAAAATTCCGCGCGAAATTCTTCGAGCGACATTTCGGATTTGCCGGCCTGCGTCAAAACAAAATTGGACGCCTTCAAAACAGCGGGCAAATCGTCCACGAGCGTGCCTGACCAGTCGAAAATGATGTTGCGGATCACGGAAGGAATTTAACTGCCAAGACGCCAAGACGCCAAGACAAACAATTTTTCTCTGTGTTCCCGGTGACTCTATGGCAAAAATATCGGCGTAATGCTCATCGCGTTCAATAAACCCTTTGGCGTCCTTTCGCAATTCACAGACGACGGCTCGTGCAATCGCACGCTCGCGGAATTTAATTTTCCAAAAAATATTTATCCGATTGGGCGGCTTGACGCGGATTCGGAAGGCTTGCTGTTGTTGAGCGACGAACCGGAATGGAATGAAAAACTTTTGCATCCGCGCCACGCGCACGAGCGCGAGTATTGGGCGCAGGTTGAAAAAATTCCAACGCCGGACCAATTGAGGAAATTGGAAAAGGGAATTTCAATTCAAGGCCGCAAAACGTTGCCGTGCCGCGCGTGGATTTTGGAACCGCAGCCGGAAATTCCGCCGCGCGTTCCGCCGATTCGTTTTCGCAAATCCATTCCCGATTGCTGGATTGGTTTGAAGTTGATTGAAGGAAAAAATCGTCAGGTTCGCAAAATGACGGCGGTGATTGGACACCCGACGTTGCGATTGATTCGCGTGCGGATCGGAAATTATTGGCTCGACGATTTGCCGCAGGGACAATGGAAAATTTTATCGGCCACGGACGAAACACAGATTGTTCACGTATAAATGCGGAAATTAAAATTCGTTCCCGCGAAATCCCCCGGGTGCTCCCGCAGAATCCCAAGCCCTTCCCCAAAAAGTCCCGGGTCTTTCCCTTAAAAATCCTGCGCTGTTGCCGCAAAGTTCCGGCTCTTCCAGCAAAAGCCACGTTGCTGCTTCAAAAAAGAAACCGGCAAAGACTTTGACGCGAATTTCGCGTATTTCACCGATTCAATCCGGGTGAATCCGTGTAATTTGTGTCTAAATTTTCTCGACCCGGTCCAGAAATGGAAGGATTCCGACATTAAACTGGCTTAAAAAAGATTGGATGAAGGCCATCCGCCCGATATTTTGAACCATCCGCCCGATTATTTGGAATAACCGCCGGATCTTTTGAAGCATCTGCCGGATTATTTGGAGCATTCGCCCGATATTTTATGACAACCGCCGGATTTTTTGGAGTATCCGCCGGATTATTAGAAGCATCTGCCCGATTATTTGGAACAACCGCCGGAATTGGACGCCATCCGCCCGATCTTTTGAAGCATCCGCCGGATATTTTGCGATAACCGCCGGATATTTTAAAGCATCTGCCGGATATTTTGTCACAAAGTCCCGATTAAAAATGACAACCCACGGATTTTTTTTGCCATTTTCGACCGTGAATCTTTTATCAGCACGTTAATTGTTTCAAAACAAGACCGCCGTGTCCAATTACGTGACTTGTCTTTTGACATTTGGCGGATGCAACTGGACACGCTGGATGTCCGGGACGACAAAATCCGGTAAAGCCGCCGCATCTCAAGGTAAAAATGCTTCCAATCATGGTAGCATCAGAAACGATGCGGCCATCCACGCCCATGTCGCCGACCTGCACCTTGTTCGGGATGCCGCCGAGGGCGATGACGGCCCAGTTCTCAAATTCAAACGGCGGAATGGCGCGCAACTTTTCCTCGCTCCACGGCAAATCGCGGACGACGAAACCGCGTCCGGCGCGCTAGAGTGGTTTGCTTTCCGGCAGAGCGCAAACGTCGCGCAGGCGTTTGGCCATGACGCGGCAAGCAGTAAATTAACGCTTACTGGAATCATCCCTTAAATTCTTTACTGCGCTTTTGAGCGCAGGGCTAGTTCCATGAAACTTCCTTCCACATGCTGTATATGCTCTTACCCGAGACACAAAATAAAACTCCTTTGAATGATGCAAGTCGGATGGAGCATAAATTGTAATTGATTCTCTTGGCTCTAATCGGACTGGCAATTTTACCTGTCTTAAAGGATTCGGCAAAAAGAAAAGCTCTTGATCCATTCCATCCATCGGAAAAACAACACGATCCAACGTCACTGGAATAAAGCCTGTGTTTATGACTTCAACACACAGCATTTGTTCACTTCCTAATGTTGGATGAACCCACATCCCAAATTTTGGAATTACTTTTAGTTTGACTCTATCTCTGTCGAAAATCCTCCATGTATTTAAGAAATTAAATACCAAACCCAAAATGCCGGTCACAGCACCGGTTATAGCAATTGCAAGAGTGATTGAGCCTTTATCCATAAAACTTAAATCGACTTCTTCGCAGTCTGTGCTTTCTGCTTTTTGCGGCGAGGAGCATGCTTCTTGGTAAGCTGTCGGGTTAATTCTTGAATGCGAACTGCACGCTGTTCAAAAAGCTCTAGCAAAAGATATTCAAGTATTTCAAATCCATTTAATATATCATCACGACTCACAGCGCCCTGATGACTGGCAGTATTGCCGAGCCATTTAAGCGCCATCAATTTCTCCCCAGCTTCAGACTTTTTCTTGGTAAATATTTCGATTCGGTCATGGAGTTTAAGGTTGTAGTATTTGACATTTTGGCCTTTGCGACGTTTTGGAACATGATAGTGATCCATCAAGCGCTCCAATGAAACACGAATGCGACCAGCTGAAGCAGCTTGATCTGACCAAAACAGACGGAATGCGGCACCTAATTCAGCCTTCACTTCTTTTGGACATTTTTCTGGTATTGCGAAAATATCAGGCATAGGCCAGCAAAAAAGTGGTTGAAAGTTATCTTCATAATTTTCCTCCATATTTCCTTCTTCATCACATGATTGCGTTCGCTCAACACTTCCCTTGCCGGCTACAATGACCTCTTGACCGCAAGAGGGATGGCTACATTTAAGCCACGCATTAAAAGCATAAGTAATCCAATCTGGATCCCATTCATCATAAGCGCGCGCTTTTTTGGATTCTTTTGTTTCTTTCTTCGATAATGAATCAGGAACAAGAGCAAGCGCACTTTGTTTGCAATGCGGACAAGGCCACATTGGGGCAGAATTCTTCGAAAGTTGTTGTATCCAAATATGACGATTCATCTTTCGGCCTGTTTAATTGAGATGATAATAAAAGCTGCCGGTCTTTTTGAGGACGCGGGCGAGTTGGACGCAGCGCGGGCGCATGTAGTCAATGTAGGCGCGGGTGGATTCGTGGCGGTCTTCAAAGGCGCGCTTCTCCCTGGTCTCGCCCCAGAAGACTTCGTAG
>DASYAA010000016.1:0-3308 GCA_036501565.1 Verrucomicrobiia bacterium | reverse complement strand
AAAATCCCGGCACGCCCGGCTATATGGCGCCGGAGCAGTTGAAGCGGCAACCGATTGACCCGCGCGCGGACATTTTTGCCTACGGCGTCTCGGCCTATGAACTGGTGACAAATAAAAAACCATTTCCCGGCGAAACACCCGGCGAAATTCTTGCCGCGCAACTGGACGCTTCCACTCCAATTCCCGTGCGCGAACACAATCCTGACATTCCCGCCTCGCTCGAAAAAGTCATTCTCAAATGTCTCGAACGCGAACCCGACCGCCGCTACCCATTCATGAGCGTGCTCGTGCGCGATTTGCAGAACGCCCTTTACATTTGAGCGTTTGAAAATTCTTTACTCGCCGCGCCGATTGGTTATTCTCTGCGCTCGATTTTTCAGGAAATAAATAAATTTCTATGGCAAAGCTCACGGTTCGAGATTTGGACGTTCGCGGCAAGCGCGTTTTTGTGCGCGTGGATTACAACGTGCCGATGGAAGAACGCGACGGCAAAATGCTCATCAACGACGAAACGCGCATTCGCGAAACGCTGCCGACGCTGAAATTACTCATCGAAAAGGGCGCAAAAATTATTCTCACCGCGCATCTTGGTCGGCCAAAAGGCAAGCGTGAGCCTTCAATGTCATTGCGTCCAGTCGCATTCAAGCTGCACGAACTACTCGGCCAGCCGGTTGAATTTGCGGACGATTGCATCGGCGAGCACGCGGAAAAAGTTGTTGCGTCGTTGAAAGACGGCCAGGTCGCGCTGCTTGAAAATGTTCGCTATCATGACGACGAAGAAAAAAATGATCCGGCTTTCGCAGAAAAATTGGCGAAACTCGCGGACGTTTATGTCAATGACGCTTTTGGCGCTGCGCATCGCGCGCACGCGAGCACGGAAGGCATTGCGCGCGTGATTGCCAAGCGCGGCGGCAAATGCGCGGCGGGTTTGTTGATGGAACGCGAACTGAAATTTCTCGGCGACGAACTGGAAAATCCGGTGCGTCCGTTTGTCGTGATTCTCGGCGGCGCAAAAGTTTCCGATAAAATAAAAGTTATTGATCGTTTGCTTGAAAAGGCGGGCACGATTTTGATCGGCGGCGCGATGGCTTACACTTTCAAGTTGGCGCACGGCGAAAAAGTTGGAAAATCGCTCGTGGAGCCGGATCACAAACAAACCGCGCTCAACGCGGAAGCGAAAGCGAAAAAGCTCGGCGTTAATTTCCAATTGCCGACGGACATTGTCGTCGCGACGCCGGTGGAAACCGGCAAGCTGAACAAAAAAGGCAAGCCGGTGATGGATTTTGTAAATGTTCGAACCGTGCGCGGTGACATTCCCGACGACGCGGAAGGTTTCAGCATCGGCGAGGAAACGGCGAAGAATTACGCGCAAATTATTTCCAGCGCGAAAACAATTTTGTGGAACGGCCCAATGGGAATGTTCGAGGACGCGCGTTTCGCCGCCAGCACAAATGCAGTGGCACACGCTGTCGTTGATGCGACGCAAAAAAACGGTGCAAAGAGCATTATTGGCGGTGGCGACAGCGTGAAGGCGTTGAACAAAGCCGGTCTCGGCGACAAGGTGACGTTTATGAGCACAGGCGGCGGCGCAAGCCTGGAATTTTTGGAAGGCGCAGTTTTGCCAGGCGTCGCGGCATTGAACGACAAATAATTTTCAAATGAACAAAGAACGCAAATTAATCATCGCGGGCAACTGGAAGATGAACAAGACGGCTGCCGAGGCTTTGGCTTTGGTGGACGACCTCAAACGTGACCTCGCCGGAGTGAAAGAAGTGGACATTGTGGTTTGTCCGCCGTTCACCGCGCTCGAAGCGGTGTCCAAGTCAATTCTTGAAATCCAGAATATCAAGCTCGGCGCTCAAAACATGAGCGAGAATAATTTTGGCGCGTTCACCGGCGAAATCTGCGCGGGAATGCTCAAGGAATTTTTCGTGCGTTATGTCATTCTCGGCCATTCGGAACGCCGCCAGTTTCAAAAAGAATCCGACGCGCTCATCGCAAAAAAAGCGGTGGCGGCGCACGCAGCGACAATCAAGCCGATTGTTTGCGTCGGTGAAACTTTGGCGGAACGCGAGGCGAACGAAACGGAAAAAGTTTTGGAGACGCAGGCGCGCGGCAGTCTCACTGGCTTGACGAAAGAGCAAATGCTCGAAACGATCATTGCTTACGAGCCGGTTTGGGCGATTGGCACTGGCAAAACGGCGACGACGCAGCAGGCGCAGAACGCACACGCGTTCATTCGCAGATTGCTCGCGGAAATTTTTGACGAATCGGTCGCCAAAAAAGTTCGCATTCAATATGGTGGCAGCGTGAAGCCAAATAACGCGAAAGAACTGATGAGCCAGCCGGATGTGGATGGCGCGCTTGTGGGCGGCGCATCGCTGGAAGCGCGAAGTTTTACTGACATAATCAAAAATTCAATATAAGATTTGTTATGAGTTTCATTGTTGGAGTTTTAACTTTTTTTCTGATCGTCAATTGTCTGTTGTTGATTCTGCTCGTACTGATTCAACTGCCGAAAAAAGACGCCGGGGCGGGCTTGGCCTTCGGCGGCGGCGCAGCGGACGCGCTGTTTGGCGCGGGTTCGGGAAACGCGCTGACCAAAATCACAAAATACGCGGTGATTGTTTTTTTTGCGCTTGCGCTTTTGCTTGGTTATTTGCAAATGCGAACGCACAGCGGGGGCAATGCGTCGGAATTTGAGAAACAAGTGCAGGAAAAACAAATGCAAACGCCGATCGCAACGCCGTCTTTGACCGCGCCTACCACTTCGCAGCCGGCGCCAACAAATAATTTGCTAGCTGTGCCGTTGACAACAATCACAAACGCGCCGGCGAAGTAACGCAATGGCCATTTCCGAACGCGCTCCGAAATTTTTTTCGCGGGCGCGTTTTGTTCTTTTCGTCGGCGCTTGCCTTTTGATTTTCAGTTGTGCGCGGCGCGAACCGCCCGCCGACATCACCATCATCAACCAGGCCGAACCGGAAACACTTGACCCGGCTCTTCTGACCGGCATTCCTGAAATGCGCATCGCCATCGGCCTGTTCGAGGGTCTGGCGCGGTTGGATCCAAAAACGGCGCGACCGATTCCCGGTCTGGCGCAAAGCTGGAAAATTTCGCCGGACGGAAAAATTTACACGTTTCATCTGCGCACGAATCTTGTCTGGTCAACCGGCGAACCTATCACGGCGGACGACGTGGTTTATTCCTGGATTCGCACGCTCGCTCCGGCGACGGCTTCCGATTATGCCGGAGAACTTTTTTACGTCAAAAATGCCGAAGACTTTAACGCCGGAAAAATCAAAGAC
>DASYAA010000015.1:0-5885 GCA_036501565.1 Verrucomicrobiia bacterium | reverse complement strand
CATATTCCACCAAAAAGGAAGCATCGCCACAACCGAGTTCAACTTCGAGCGGCTGCGGCTTTGGAAAAAGTTGCGCCGGATCGAGCCGTTCAACAATGGAGCGCAGTTGGACAATCATCGCGGTGCGAAGCGTTCACGATTTTTTGAGAACGTCAAACGAAAATTAATTCTGACGGCGGTTCAATGCCAGTCCGGCATACTGCGTGTAATCCGATCTTTGGATTAAATTTTGAAAACGCCGGGCGCGTTCCCGCACGGCGGCGCGTGGATGGTCCACCTGCGACGGCGCGTTCCAAAGAATGTAAAATTCATAGTCACTCGGCGCGCGATTATGGATGCGTTCGAAAGCTTCGACACGCGCGCGCATGATTTGCCGCGCAGTGGCCAAAGCCGTGTGCGCATCGCTGGGATCGCCGCCGGGCCAGAATTCCGGTTTGATTTGATAACGTGAAATCTCGCCGGCGTTGCCCACCGCATAGTCGTTGTCGCCGCTCTCAATCATGGAAAGCGCCAGCCAGCGATCCATCGCGTGAGCATTCAAGGCAAGACCAAGCAAGGCCAAGCAGAAGCAAGTCAGGAATTTCATTCGCAGCTCCTTTTTTACGTCTTTTACTTTTATTTTTTACAACAATTTACGTCAATTCGCCCCAATGGTCGGGGCGGTGAGATTCGAACTCACGACCTCTTGGACCCGAACCAAGCGCGCTACCAGCCTACGCTACGCCCCGCCGTTAATTGGCCTAGTATTTTGACACACTTCCAAAAAAAGGCAACCTTCAATTTAAGTTCTAAGTGGTTGATGGAGAATGAATTTTTTGTCCGGCAAAGAAGTTGCTCATGATGAATTCCTACGGCAAACTTTGTTCGCATGGCTGAAGCAGGTGTCCATTCCTTGCGCTTGAATCGTCTTGAATCGAGACGGTTGGAGATGGCTTTGGCGTTGTCGCTGACGGCACACTTGCTGGTCTGGGGCGGTTATGAAATTGGAAAGCAATTTGACTTGTGGCAACGGTTGCATTGGCCGAAATGGTTGCATTATGTGGAAAAAATAAAACCGACGCCGGTGGTTCAAAATCCCGAAGAGCCGCTGGAATTTGTGACCGTTGAGCAGCCTTCGACCGCAGCGCCGAAAAATGCGAAATATTATTCCAGCCAAAATTCCCGCGCGGCAAATCCCGACGCGAACCGCGACTCGAACATTCCGCAAATCAACGGCAAGCAAATTGAAGTCGCCAAAGCCGAAAATGTGCCGCGCCCGGATTTTTCAAAACTTCAACCGACGCCTAAAGCGGAACAGGCGAATCAAGCGCAGGAAGAGTCGCAACCAAAAACGCTTGAGCCGGGTGATTTGACTTTTGGCAAACCGGAAGAATTGTCGTCGCAAAATAATTCTGTAGAACCACCGCGTCCGCGCACCATCAAGCAGGCGCTCGCGCAGCAATCACATCGTCTGCCAGGAGTGCAAATGAAACAGGACGGCGGCGTTCGCCGGGATTTGCTGGTGCCGTCGTTTGACGTGAAGCAAACGCCGTTTGGAGCGTATGACGAAGCAATTGTCGAAGCCATCCAACAGCGATGGGACGATTTGCTTGCCAGCCAGCAGTTCGCGCGCGACCGCACCGGAAAAGTAACGCTGCGATTTCACTTGAATTACGACGGGCGTGTCACTGATATGGAGATTTTAGAAAATAATGTCGGCGATTTGCTTGGCTACGTTTGCCAGAAATCCATTGAAGACCCCGCGCCGTTCGCCCCGTGGCCAAGCGATATGCGCCGGATGGTCGGTGCGAATTATCGGGAAATCACGTTCACGTTTTATTACTATTAAACCGCGCCCTGCGCTACAGTTAAAAAATTTATGAGCGAACTTGTTTATATTTTGTTGGGACTGACTTCGGTCGTCGGGCTGGCGTTCATCGTCGAACGCGCGTTGGCGTTGCGCTGGCCAAAAGTCGTGCCGCCGGAAATCACCGACGCACTCGCGGCGTGCAAGACGCGTGAAGACGTAGCGACACTGGCTCGTGTGTGTCATCAAAAACCGTCGGCCCTCGGACGTTTGCTGCTGCTGGCAGCCAATCAACTCGACTGGCCGAAAGCCGACAACGTGGACGCGCTGCAAACCGCCGCGCGCCACGAAATCGTCCGGCTTGAACGTGGTCTGGTCGTTTTGGAAATCATCGTCGGCATCGCGCCGTTGCTCGGACTCGTCGGCACGATTGCGGGCATGATGACACTCTTCGGCGACATCGGCGTGGCCGGCCTGAACGACGCCGCGCGGCTCGCCAAAGGCATCGCACTGATTCTGAATGCGACATTGATCGGACTGCTCATCGCCATTCCGTCGCTTATCGCGTGGAGTTATTTCAGCAAAAAAGTCGAGGTGTTCGCCGTAGAAATGGAAGCGCTCTGCGATGATTTCATCCGGCGGCAATACGACCGGAAAAAAGCGGAGAAAAAATCCTGACCATGAGATTTCGCGTGCGCAAACGGCGGACGGCACCGGCGGTCATCATCGTCGCGCTGATTGACGTGCTCATCGTGCTGGTGATTTTTTTGCTGGTCACGACGACGTTCAAACAGCAATCGGCGCTCAAGCTCGCGTTGCCGGAATCGTCGCAGGCAAAAAAAGCCGGCGCGAACGAAAACCCGCCGCTCGTCGTGGATATTGACACCAACGGAATTTATTATGTGGAGCCTGAAAAATTGCCGGTGACATTCGAGCAGTTGCAAACTCGATTGAAGCAGGCTGCGCTGACAAATGCAGACCTTACCGTTGCCATCAGTGCCGATGAAAAAGCGCCGTGGGGAAAAATCGTGAAATTGCGCGACGCAGCGGCGAAGGCAAACATCAAAAAACTGGTCGCCTTCACGAAAGAAACGGCCAAGCCGTAAAATTTACTTCAGTAATTCTTCCGCGATCTGCACCGCGTTGAGCGCCGCGCCTTTGAGCAATTGATCGCCGCTGACCCAAAAGCACAGGCCGTTGTCCAACGCGCAATCCATGCGGATGCGGCCAACTTCGCAATTATCTTTTTCGCTCGCGAACAGCGGCATCGGATATTTTTTATTTTCTGGCTCGTCAATCAAATCAAGTCCCGGCGCTTTTTTCAAAACCGTGCGCGCGGCCTCGACGGAAACCGGCTTTTCAAATTCCGCGCTCACGGCGACGGAATGCGAGCGATAAACCGGCACGCGCACGCACGTCACGCTCGCGCGAAAATTCGGATGGTGTATGATTTTGCGGCCTTCGTTTTCCATCTTCATTTCTTCCTTCGTGTAGCCGTTCGGTAAAAAAACGTCCACCTGCGGAATCACGTTGAAGGCGATCTGGTGCGGAAAAGTTTCCTTCGTCGCCGGTTTGCCGGAAACGATTTCGCCGACCTGCCGTTTCAATTCTTCAATCGCCTGCGCGCCCGCGCCAGAAACAGCCTGATAGCTCGAAGCAAAAATTCTTTTGACGCCGAACGCCTGATGCAGCGGATAAAGCGCCATCAAAGTGATCGCCGTCGTGCAATTTGGATTTGCAATAATTCCCTTGTGCAATTTCACGTCGCTGGCATTGATTTCGGGAATCACCAGCGGCACGGAATCGTCCTGCCGGAACGCGCTGGAATTGTCCACGACCACGCAGCCAGCTTTCGCGGCAATCGGCGCAAATTCTTTTGAAATGCTTCCGCCCGCGCTGAACAGCGCAATGTCAATTCCCGCGAACGAATCCTTCGTCAATTCCGTGACCGCAATTTCCTGTCCGCGAAATTTCAGCTTCTTGCCAGTTGAACGCGCCGACGCGAGCAAAGTCAATTTGCCCACCGGAAAATTTCGCTTTTCCAGCGTCTTGATCATTTCGATGCCAACGGCGCCTGTCGCGCCGACAACAGCAATATGCGGATTGCGATTCATAAAAGGTGCGGATTGTATCAGAAACCACGTTCTCGTCAATCACACTACGACGGCTGTGCATAAATTTCTTTTCTTTCTCATTGACCAACGTTGCGCGCTGTGACGAAATAATAGTCTAAATCTTTTCAGATGCCGAAAGTCGCAATCAGAAACCAAAACGGCCCGAGAACGGGCGGAACGAAATACGACGCGCACCACAAAGTGCTCTCGCAAACCTACGGCGCGTTCGCCGATTTGCGCCGCGAACTTTCCGACTCGAAGGAAACCGTCGGCGGACGCGAGGACATCCTGAAAAGTTTCGCGACGTGTCCCGATTCGCAACGCTCGTGGCTGCTGCTCGAAGATTATTTTGAAAAGCTCCTGCTCTCGCGAAAAGATTTTCCCGACACGAACTGGTGGCCAAAATTGCTGAACGCTTCCAGCAAAACTCGTTTGGAAGAATTGGCTTTTCTTTTTCTCCGCGCAAAACGTTCCGTGCCGCCGGAATTGCAAGCGCACGCGAGCCTCGACCGTTTTGCAAAAGCCGAGGAAGCCGAGCAGGAAGTCAAATTGGTTCAGGAATTGGAAAATTGGCTTTCGCCGCCCGCGATGCCGCTGCTCGACACGCCGCGCGCCACGCTCCGAGTAATTTGCAAAGCAAAACCCGATGACGAAGAGCCTTCGCGCCATCGTCTCGCCGTGCAATTTCTGTTGTCACGCCCGCGCACAGGCGAGAAGGCGCGCACGCTGCGCGAGATGATTGACCTCGTCGTCCGCGCGACGCACGAGCAGGAACTTTTTCCGCCGCACGACTGGGAATTCATCCAGTGGATCGCCGACACGCACCGCAACCGGCAGGACGGCAACGACACTTTGATTTTGTCCGACGGCGAACTGCTGCAATGGCTCGCGCGCTGGGGCAACACGAATCGTCTCGAATTTTCCGACAACGCACAGCCGCTGCAATTTCACGGCCAGATCATTTCGCTCGCGCCGCATTTGGAAAATGGTGACAAGGAACTTTCGTTCACGCACCGTTTCAACCTGCCCGGCGGCGGAAATCATTCCGTCGCCGCCGCGAAATTTTTCAACCACCAGCCGCCGCTCGCGCTCGTCGGCAACGCATTTTTCCTTTTGCGCAATGCGCCGCCGTCGCGCGTGCTGAAATATCTCGCGCACAAACCGTCCGTGCCCGTCCGCAAATTGAGCCATCGCCTGCTGCTGCATTTGCGCAAGACGCAGTCGAATCACGGCGTGGATTGGGAGCAGCTTTGCGTCACGCACAAGGCCGCGCCGCAATTTGTTTTTGAATTGCTCGACGACACAGTTCGCCTGCGCCTGCTTGCGAAAAGCGAACGCGACCAGAGCGTCTGGTTCTGGAACGGAAATGAATTTGTCGCCAACGACGCGAAAAAACGTCCGCACGACAAACCGGAAATCCTCGACGACGCGCGGCTTGAACCGGCGACGCAATGGCTTCGCAAACTGGATTGGTTTACGCCCGAACCCGGCTTGTGGATCGGCGACGCGAACGAAAATTTTCTCGGCGCGCTCGCCGAGGCGTGGGCGTCGCGTCCGGCGGATTCGGAATTTCTCGGCAACGGCGCGTTTCATCGTTTGTTCCTCACGCCGCGACAACTCAAGCCGAAACTGATCGTCAAAGGCAGCGGCATTGACTGGCTTTCCGTGAGCGCCGAATGGGAGCAGGAAGGTTTGAAATTGAGCAAGGCGGATTTGGAGCGGCTCGCGAGCGCGACCGGACGCTTTGTGAAATTGCCGAATTCAGGCTGGGTCGAACTCGACACCGCCGCCGTGCAAGGCGCGCACGAGGCGATGGCCGACATGGGCGTGGATGGCCTGATCGCCGTTCCGCAAAAAGTCGGACTCGAAAACGTCGCGCATCTGGACGACGACGAATTTTCGCGATTTACGGAAACGCCCGAGGCGAAGGAACTGCGAAAGCGCGTTTCCGAATTCAAAGGCGTTCCGAGCATCGAGTTGCCGAA
>DASYAA010000014.1:0-16125 GCA_036501565.1 Verrucomicrobiia bacterium | reverse complement strand
CGCGCGGACGCCAGTGCCTTTACGGATGCCGGTTAAGAGGCCTGCGGGAACGTATCGGATTTTCGTTTTTGGGGGTTCGGCGGCGATGGTGGATCCGGATCCCAGTTATGGAGACTGGCGATACTTGGAGGTATTGTTGCGGGACCGTTATCCGGGGGTGAAATTTGAAGTGATCTGTGTGGCGATGACGGCAATAGATTCGGATGTGGTATTGCCCATAGCGCGGGAATGTGCCCGGCGGGATGGGGATTTATGGGTGATCTACATGGGAAACAACGAGATGGTGGGTCCATTTGGGGGCGGGACAATTTTTGGGTCGCATGCGCCTGGGGTGGATTTAATCCGGGCCGATTTGGCAGTCAAGAAGACGCGGGTTGGGCAGTTATTAAGTGCTTTGGTAGGGCGATTGAGTAAGAGGTCGTCGGCTCCAGAAACGTGGGGCGGGCTGGAGATGTTTCAAGGGCATAAACTTGGGTATGATGATGCGGAACGGCTGCGAGCCTATGAGAATTTCAAGAAGAACTTGGAGGATATTCTGGAGACCGGGCACAAGGCCGGTGTGCCGATAATCTTGAGCAGGGTGGGGAGCAATCTAAAGGACTGTGCGCCATTTGCGTCTTTGCACGTTGCGAAGCTGGAGGAAGGACAGAAAGCCCAATGGGAGCAGGCATATCAGGAAGGGATAGCAATACAGAATGCAGGGAAGTATCGGGGTGCGCTGGAAAAGTACCGGGAGGCAGAGAGGATAGATCCGCAGTATGCTGAAGTGTGTTTTCGGGCTGGAGAATGCCAGCTTGCGTTGACTAATATCAGTCAGTCCCTGCAGGAGTTTAAATTGGCACGGGATTATGATGCGCTGGCATTTCGCGCGGACAGCCGGATCAATGGGATAATTAAGGCGGCGGCGTTCAGATATGAAGGAAAGGGAGTTTATTATTTGGATGGAGCGGGGATACTGGAGGAGGATTCACCTGAAAAGATAGCGGGCAATGAAGTGTTTTACGAGCACGTGCATATGAATTTCCGGGGGAATTATCTGCTGGGGCGAGGGTTTGCGCAGGCCACGGCGAAATTGTTGCCGGAATGGGCAGTGAAGCGGGACGAAGGCCAATGGGAAACAGAGGAAGAGTGTAATCGGCAATTGGGGGTATCAACGTGGGACCGGCTGCGCGTGTGGCAGGAGATATTGAATCGGGAATTGGGAGAACCTTACACAGAGCAAATGACTCATGAGGCCACGGTGAGGTTATGTGAGGCGAGAATCAACGAGTTGAATTCTGATGAGGATCGTGAACCACCCGAACAAACGCGGCAACTGTACAAGCAGGCATTGGCGGCGGCACCGGACGACGGTCAATTGCATTGGAACTTTGCGCAGTATCTGGCGGCGAAAGGGAGCTTGGCGCAAGCCACGGAAGAACTTCAACGGGTAAAGGAATTGATGCCCCAGATGCCCGGTCTTTATTACGTTATGGGGAAACTATTGATCCCCCAAGGGAAAATTGACGAGGCGTCAGAAAATTTTTCACATACGTTAATCATACAGAGTGATTATGCACCGGCGTTGGACGGGTTGGGGCAGATCATGGAAAACCGGCGGAAGACAAATGAGGCGCTGCACTATTTCAAGCAGGCGCTACAGGCGAATCCGAGTGATACGGAAGCATATATTAATCTGGGATTTCTGGAACAGAACGAGGGGCATATAAGCCAGGCAGAGACATATTACGAGCGTGCGGCAGGGCTTGGGTCGCAGGAAGCGGCGGATTATTTCAGTCGGGCGGTTGAGTCTGCGGCAATGGGCCAGCATGCCAGCGCGATTGAATTGTACAACACGGCCATCCAAATGAATCCGGAGTTTTGGCAGGCACATTATCTGCTGGGCAACGAGCTGGCAGCACAAGGGGAAACCGAGGAAGCTGCTGCTGAGTTTAAGAAAGCGATTATTTATCGTCCAGACTTTGCCAATTCACATTTAAATCTTGGAGCGATGCTGATAAGGGAAAATAGAATAAGCCGGGCGCTTATCCAGTTTCAAATAACCTTAGAGATTGATCCTTCCAACTCATTGGCACAGCAATATATTCATATGTCAAAGAGCAACGCGCCTGAAAATGACTCAAAGTAGATGCCGGTGAAATTACAAGCGGCACCGACAAAGATTTGAGATATGTTTTTCTTTCCCCAATAGAATTATATCCATGGAAAAATGTGTTCACACTGCTGAGTAAGGCAAGCAGTTTTTTGTTGGGAATGTTGTTCATGGTAAAAATTTTATTTTCCTTGCGCGGGAAACTGTCACATAGTTTTCAAAATGCAAATGTAACCGGTCATCGCGTCATGAACCCACCCAAACTCCATATCCGCCGCGCGACCGTGGATGATTTGGCCGCGCTGAAAAAAATTTGGGAAACGATGCGTCTTCCGGCGGATGATCTTGAAAAGCGCCTGACCGAATTTCAAATCGCCGAAAGTGGCGGTGAAATCATCGGCGCAATTGGCTTTCATGTTGTTCGTCAACACGCCCTGCTCCACAGCGAAGGTTACGCCGATTTTTCAATCGCCGACGCCGCTCGAAATCTGTTTTGGATTCGCATTCAAACACTCGCCTCAAATCACGGCGTGTTTCGCCTGTGGACGCAGGAACGCTCGCCGTTTTGGAAAAGTTTTGGCTTTCAACCGCCAACCGCCGAAGCCATGCCGCGTTTGCCCGTCGAATGGAAAAATGAATTCGACGGCGGCTGGCTCACTTTTCAACTCAAAGACGAAGCGACAATCACCGCTGCGCTCGACAATGAATTCGCGCAATTCATGGCCGCCGAGAAACGCGACACCGACCGCGTCGCCGAGCAAGCCCGCACGCTCAAAACCATCCTCACCGTCATCGGATTTGCGATTGGAATTCTTTCCTTCGGCGTGGCGATCTATCTTTTTGTCCGCCACAACCCGCTTTCACCGCATTGACGGCAAAGAAAATTCGTCCGCGTGATACGAACTCCGCACCATCGGCCCGCTCGCGACATGGACAAATCCCATTTCCTCGGCGACGCCTTTGTATTCCGCAAATTTTTCTGGCGCAACAAATTCAATTACCGGCAAATGTTTCAGTGACGGCTGCAAATACTGGCCGAGCGTGAGGATGTCGCAATTTGAATTCCGCAAATCGCTCAACGCCTGTAACAATTCTTTTTCCGTTTCGCCGAGGCCGAGCATCACGCCGGATTTTGTGTAAATCGTGTCGCCGCGTTTTTGTTTAATTTTTTTCAAAACGCTCAAGCTGCGGTCGTAAGTCGCGCGATGGCGAACTTCCGGCGTTAACCGGCGAACCGTTTCCAAATTATGATTGTAAATGTGCGGATTCGCCGCGAGGACATTTTCAATCGCCACGTCGTTGTCCAAAAAGTCCGGCACGAGCACTTCGATGACAATTCCAGGATTCAGTTCGCGCACTTTTTCGATTGTCTGACGAAAATGTTCCGCGCCGCCGTCCTTCAAATCGTCGCGCGCCACCGCCGTGATGACGACGTGCTTCAATTTCATCCGCCGCGTCGCCTCGGCCACGCGCGCCGGTTCGTCCGCTTCGAGTGCGAGCGGCTTGGCCGTGCTGACCGCGCAAAAGCCGCACGCGCGCGTGCAGCGGTCGCCGGCGATCATGAACGTCGCCGTGCCTTTGCTCCAGCATTCCCAATGGTTCGGGCACTTGGCGCTTTCGCAGACCGTGTGCAGCTTGAGTTCGTCCAGCAGCGAACGCGTGCGCGCGAAACTGTCCGAAGTCGGCAGCGTGATGCGCAGCCATTCCGGCAAGCGCGGTCGCGGTTTCAATTCAGTCGTCGTCATTTCAAATCTATTTTAACCACGGATTAACACGGATGCACACAGATAAAAAACAAAAGCGTCCGCAGATTTCACAGGTTAACGCAGATTTATTTGAAGGAATTTTAATCTGCGAAAATCGGCGCAATCTGTGGACAAAAATCTTTTCCCATCCGTGTTTATCCGTGTCCATCCGTGGTTGAAATTGTTTTGAAAAATCCGGGCAATTCTTCCGGGCCGAAATCCGCCAGAATTTTTCCATCCACGTCCAGCACCGGCGCGAGTTCCTGGCCAGAAAGGCGGACCATCTCGGTGAACGCCGCGTCGTCCGCGATCACGTCAAGCTTCTCGTAAGCGATGTCGTGGTCGTCGAGCCAGCGCATCGCCTTGTGACACCAACCGCAATACGGCTTGATGAATAAACGGGTTTTCATTGGCCACGGATCGAACACGGATAAAACACGGATTTTTGTTCCGAAGGAGCGGCGGAAATTAGCCAGTTACGAAGTGGCTGGAACATCGCGCCAAACGATTGCGTCCCGAAAGGACGCTGGGAAAATTCCGTTTTCCATTGTCCGTCGGGACAAAAATTTTGGCGGACGCAGACCAGTGACTGTCGTCACTGGCTAATTTCCGGTCGTCGCTTTGCGACTGCATGAATAGATGGATTTTCATCGAATGTCTGTTGCCGTCACATATTTTTTGAAAATTTTGCCTTTGGAAAGTATCAACCAGCCCTCTTCAACTTCTTTACCTTTTTTATCCAACATTCTGTAGTCGTAAAATTCGCCGCCACTCTGTTTCAAATCCTCTTGAATGCCTTCAAGTTTATCGCCGTATGCGCCATAAACCTTTTTACAATAATTTTTTAATTGATCCAAGTAAGTCAATAGCTCTTTATCATTTGAAAATTTCTTCTCAACGGCTAAAATCGGCGGGGTATTGTATAGCATCTCATTAACATCAATCTTCTGGTTAATGGAAAGATGGTCTATCAAAAGATATTTATTCCTTCCATCGTAAATGGCATAAGGCATTTTGTTGAGAGGTAAAATATCCCGCAACACCTTGTGTTGCCTTCGATTCAGTGGGATCAATCAGAAAAGCAGAAATTGAACAGCAAAGCGCGACTGCAAAGAATATTCCCGCGACGGCTGACACAGACCAGCGTTTCAATGATGTTATTAGCAGTGAAATCAGGAGCGCGCTTGGCACGATAAAAAGCCACATATCAATCAAAACAACAAAAACACCGGCAAAGAATCCGAGCACCAAACTTCCCGAACTAGCTTGGCCGTGCCAATTTCTGACAATCTCATATATCCAGGCCAGTGCCGACGTAATTAGCGTTATGGTCACTGTGCTTACCAGCACTTCGCAGATTTTTTTGCGCGCCATAGATTTTTCTGTCGAGCGAGAACAATTCGTGTTCACGCTACTATTTAACTGCCAATCTGCTTCTTGTAATCCTCCGGCGGGAGCAGCGCGTTCAGTTCGGCGGGATTGCTCAATTTGATTTTGAAAAACCAGCCGCCCGCGTATGGCTCGGTGTTCACCAGCGCGGGATTGTCGGTGACGGGTTGGTTCAGCGCCACGATCTCGCCGCTGACGGGCGAATAAATGTCGCTCGCGGTCTTCACGGATTCCACCACGGCGCAGGCTTCGCCGGCCTTCACCTTGCGCCCGGCTTCGGGCAGCTCGACAAAAACGACATCGGTCAATTCGCTCTGCGCGTGGTCGCTGATGCCGACGGTCGCGGTGTCGCCACTGATGCGGACCCATTCGTGTGATTTGGCGAATTTCAGATCGGAAGGAATGTTGCTCATAAATTGTGCGGACTATTTCACCACCAAGTCACAAAGACACCAAGAAGAAATTTTTGACGGGAATTATTGATTCAATTTTTGCGCCTGCTCCTGTTCCTTTTGCATTTGCTTCATCAGCATTTCCTGTTTCCGATCTTGCGTGTGTCCCACCTGCTCTTCTTCCGTCTGGCAGCCGGTGAACAAAGCGAGTGAAATGCCCGTGATAAAAATTGCGATGATCCATTTCATAAATTTATGGGTTCTTGCGGTAAATTGGTTTTGGCACGACGATGGCAGCAAAGCGTTTGCCGCGAATCTCAATTTTGATTTTTGTTTCCGGCTTCGCAAATTCCGGCGGAACATATCCCATGCCGATGCCGATTCCCAATGACGGACTTTGCGTGCCGCTCGTGACGATCCCGATTTCTTTTTCGCCTGAAAAAATTTTGTAATGTGGACGCGGCGGCGCGCATTTGTCGGTCATCTTGAATGCGACGAGTTTTTTCTTTGCGCCATTGGCTTTTTGTTCGGCCAAAATTTTTCGACCAATGAACCCGCCCTTGTCGAGCGAGACAAAAAACCCGACGCCTGCTTCAATCGGCGTCGTATTCTCATTGAGTTCGTGGCCGTAAAGCGGATAGCAAACTTCCGTGCGCAATGTATCGCGCGCGCCGAGACCGGCGGGTTTCAAACCGAACGGCTGGCCGACGGATAAAAATTTATCCCACAAATGTTGGATGGATTCGTCGCTGCCGACGATTTCAAATCCGTCTTCGCCGGTGTAGCCGGTGCGCGAGACGAGCACGCTTTGGTTTTCAAATTTGAATCCGCCGATTTCATTTTTCTTCAAATCCGTCACGCGCGTGACGCGCATGGCGGAGAGGGACGCGCCGGGAATCACGTCATTGATGAAATCTTTTACCTGCGGGCCTTGCACGGCAACGGCGGCGTAATTGTGCGAGGCATCGGTCAAAATCAGTTCGCTGCGGCGAGGATATTTTTCCCATTGCGATTTCATCCACGCGACATCGGCCTCGATGCGCGAGGCGTTGATGACGAGAAAATAAACATCGCCGCAAAGACGATAGGCATAAAGATCGTCAATCACGCCGCCGCGCTCGTTGCACATGAGCGTGTATTGGCCGAGGCCGGGCGTGAGTTTGTTGATGTCGTTCGTGAGAAGCTGATTGAGAAATTCCGCCGCCGCCGCGCCGCTGACGGTGACTTCGCCCATGTGCGAGATGTCGAAAATCCCGGCGGCGTTGCGGACGGCGAGATGTTCGTCGGTGATGCTGGTGTATTGCACCGGCATTTCCCAGCCGCCGAAATCAATGAGCTTCGCGCCGAGTTTCTGGTGCGCGGAAAAAAGTGCGGTGCGTTTTAACATGATTTATTTTAACCACGGATTAACACGGATGGACACGGATAAAAATAAAAGACGAATTGTGAAAAATTTCTAATCCGTGTTTATCTGTGTCCATCCGTGGTTCATTTTCAACCCCACTTCTCCGTTTTCATCTGTTCCTTCGGCGCGCCGAGTTCAAAGACGAGCGCTTCAGCGAATTCCACGAGCAGGTTCGGACCGCAGGCGTAAAAAACCGTGTTTGCCAGATCCGTGACTTGCGATTTGACCCATGCGGAATCAATGCGTCCGGTGCGTCCGGTCCAATTGTCTTCCGCCGTCGCGCGGGTGCAGGTGACGTGAAATTTGAAATTCGGATTTTCCTTTTCCAGTTCGCGAAATTCGGCGTTGAAAATAATATCTTTCGGCTGACGAACCGTATAAAGCACGGTGATTTTTGTTTCAAGTTTGCGCCGCGTCGCTTCGCGCGCGTAGGCGCGGAACGGCGTCACGCCCGAACCGCCGGCGATGCAGACGAGATGTTTGTTCGGTTCATAGACCGGCAGAAATTTTCCGACCGGCGGAATGACGAACATTTTGTCGCCCGCCTTCGCCCAATCCACGATGCGCGTGCCCATCTTGCCGTCGCGCTTGACGGTGACTTCGTAAAAGCCGCGATCCAGCGCGCAGGACGAGAGCGAATAGGCGCGTTTGTAATTCGTCGTGTCCGGCCAGTAGAGCGTGATGAACTGGCCGGTCTTGAAATCGGGATTGTGGCCGTCGGGCCATTTGAGGCGGATGGTTTTGGTGTCGGGCAATTCCATCGTCGCCGTTTCGATGGGCATTTCGAGAATTTCTTTGGCCATAAAATTTTTAACGCGCGGGAAAAGCTATTGAATTTTCAGAACGCCAGCAAGCCAGTTACGAACCATAGAGATTCAATCCCAAAAGCATCGCGATAGAAAGTGAGATAAAAGCGCAAATAGCAGCCAGAATGCTGGAAATAGCAATACGCTTAATTTTTGAAAAAGACCTGAAATAGAAACAGTAAAAAGTTATTCCAAAAAGAATTAACGCCAAAATTAAAGGGAGCCAAAAAATCAGAAAATCAGATTGAAAGATTTCAGAATACTTTTTTATTCGAAGTGTGTAACCACCAAATACCCAAATGATTTGAAGCAGTGAAATTAAAATTAGTTTTATGTGGCGATTCATACTTTTTTTAAGTTGCTTTCAACCGCTCCAAAACTTCCTGCGCCAGCAATTCATACGCCGCCGAGCCGGAACTGTATTTGTCGTAATGGATGATTGGTTTTCCGAAACTCGGCGCTTCGGCGAGCTTGGTGCTGCGCGGAATCATGGATTCAAAAACTTTCGCGCCGAGCAGGTTGCGGACTTCGCCGACGACTTCGTTGGACAGTTTCGTGCGGCCATCGAACATCGTCATCACGACGCCGAAAATCTCCAGGCGCGGATTGACGCCCGCGTCGCGGAGCTGGCCGAGCACGCGGTTCATCATCGAAATGCCTTCGAGCGCGTAATACTCGCACTGCAATGGCACGAGAATGCCGTCGCACGCGGCAAAAGCGTTGAGCGTGGAAATGCCAAGTGACGGCGGGCAATCAATCAAGACAACGTCGAATCGTCCGCTGTCCAAAACGGGTTTGAGCGATTGCGTGACTCGCTGCAAATGATTTTCCATCCGCGCCATTTCCAGATCGGCAGCGCACAAATCCACTTCGCTCGGAATGATTTCAAGCCGCTCGTAAGCCGTCGGTTTTATTTTTTCGAGGAGATTTCCTTCGCCGAGCAAAACGCGATAGGCGCTCGCGCCCTCGATTTTTTCCAGACCGACGCCGCTGGTCGCGTTGGCCTGCGGATCGAGATCAAAAAGCAGGGCGCGCTGGCCAAGCGCGGCGAGGCAGGCGGAAAGGTTGACGGCGGTGGTGGTTTTTCCCACGCCACCTTTTTGGTTGGCGACGGCGATGACTTTGGTTGGCACTCGGCTGATTAAATGAAAAACGCGGCGGCGTTTCAAGCGCGCACCGCGTTTTTCAGAATCGGAAAATTTACGTCAGTTGCCCGGAACGTTAAAACTGACCTGCTGCGCGAACGGGTTTTGCTGGCCAAAAAGCGACGCGACTGGCTGGAGGTTCAGCACCGGATTGGTCGTGGCAATGATTCCGGTCTGATCCGTTTGCGGCAAAGGAATGGAAGACACACTGGCAAGCTGCGGCGCACCGCTGCTGTTTTGAGTCATGGCTTCCAAAAGCGGCTGTGGCGTGGAATCAGGTCGCTCCGCAAAAATGATTCCGCCCACGAGCAGTAAAAAAAGCGCGGAAGCAAATGCGCCCGCGAACGCCGGCTTGAATTCAAATGCCTGAACCACTTTTGCAAACCACGGAGCTTCGGCAAAAAGCCGTTCGGAAATGCTGGCGGACATATTGGCTTCGCCTGCCCGAATGCGCGCGATCACCGTGTTGGAAAAATTATTAAAATACCCGGGCGGCGGAATTTCATGGCGCTTGAGCGCGAGCAACCGGCGCAACGGCTCAAAATTATTTTCGTTTTCGTTCATGGCTATTTCAAATAATCCGTTAAATACGACTGCATTTGCTGGCGCGCATAAAACAGGCGCGAGCGCACCGTGCCGATGTTGCAGTCCATGACTTTGGCGATTTCTTCATGCGACTGCCCCTGCACATCATGCAGAACGATAACCAATCTATGGGGTTCAGACAATTTCAGCAACGCCGCGTTCAATTTTTCTTGCAACTCCGTCAGGCCGGCGGCGCGGCGCGGCGTATTGTCGGAAATCAAAGCTATTAAATCCGGATCATGCTCGGCGTTGAAATCCAAATCGTTGAGACTCATCGCCTGCCGATTCTTGCGCTGTTTGAGGAAATTGATGGTTTTATTGACCGAAATCCGGTAAAGCCACGTGTAAAAACTTGATCCGCCCTTGAAGGATTTCAACGCCTGAAACGCCTTGATGAACGATTCCTGCGCGAGATCGTTGGCGTCATCATGATTTGAGGTCATGTGATAAATCGTCGCGTAGATGCGTTCCTGATAGCGTTTGACGAGTTCATCATAAGCCCGCAAATCGCCGCCGCGAGCGCGCCGCACCAATTCCGTTTCCTCGGTTGGAGCGGACAAATCCGGCTCTTTGCGTTCGGCTGGTTCGGCCATAATCATGGTCATCAAATACAAACTCTTAAGGCGTCCATTTGTTGCGCCAAAAATTCCGTCAAACCCAAAAGTCCGCCGCGTCCGCTGGATTCCGGCAAAATGCGCAAGGCTTTTCGCGCCTGCTCCAAAAATTTCGCGATGACTTCCAGCGACGGCTCAAATGTTTCGTAGCGCGCCAGCAATTCGTGAACGGCGGAAAAATTCTGCGGCTGCCAGTTTTCAATCATCGTTTCCAATTGCGCGCGGTCAATCGCATTTGCGCGTTCCCACGCGAGCAAAACCGGCCAAGTCAACTTGCCTTTCTCCAAATCAGTGCCAAGCGATTTGCCGGCCTCGGATTCCGTGCCGAACAGATCCACACAATCGTCATAAACCTGATACGCCGTGCCGAACGCCGCGCCGAATTCGCGCAATGCCGCGCGCTGTTCCGGTTTTGCTCCTCCGAGAAACGCCGCCAAATCGCAAGACAAAGTAAAAAGTTCGGCGGTCTTCATTTCAATGATGCGAAAATACTCGCGGCGCGAAATCGGAAAATTGCGACGATGCTGTGTTTGCAAAATTTCGCCGGTGCAGACCGTGTTCGTCGCCATTGCGACGGCGCGGCAGACTTCCGGCGTCGGAAAACTTGCGGCCAATTTCAATGCCTGCGCGAACAGACAATCGCCAAACAAAACGGCAATTTCATTTCCCCAATTCGCCGCGAGCGTGAGTTTGCCGCGACGGATTTCCGCCTCGTCCATCACGTCGTCGTGGACGAGCGTCGCCAGATGAACCATCTCGATGATGACCGCCGCCGTGACGTGCACGTCGGAAATTTTGCCGATGGAATTCGCCGCGAGCGCGACGAGCGTCGGGCGCAGATGTTTTCCGCTGCCGTTGAGCGCGTGCTGCGCGTAAGAAACCACCTGCGGATCGAATTCGTGCGCCTGCCGGATCAAACGCTGGTTGACCGCTTGCAGGAACGGCTCAACGTGTCCCGTGATTTGTTTCCAGGAACAATTTGGGTTTTCGTTGGGCGAGCCGTTTGAGTCCGGCCTCGCCACCTTTGATTCGGCAGCCAGCATTCGCCTGAATCTACTTTCGCAGCTTGATTGAGTCAAACTTGTTGTAACAGTTCGGTTAAAAATAAAAGCGCGAACAGCTTTCGCCATTCGCGCTTGATGAATTCAAATTCAATTACGACTTCGGCGCCATTTCCTGATCGCGATCTTCCATCGCGGCTTTGCGCGACAAACGCACGCGGCCTTTTTCGTCCACGCCGAGGCATTTGACGGTGATGTCGTCGCCAACTTTCACGATGTCCTCGGTGTTCTTGACGCGGAAATTGGCGAGTTCGCTGATGTGAACCAAGCCGTCCTTGCCGGGCAAAAATTCGACGAACGCGCCGAATTCCTTCACGGTGACAACTTTGCCGCGATAGATTTTGCCGATCTCGGCTTCCGCCGTCATGCCGGTGATGGCGTCCTTCGCGATCTTCATGCCTTCGGGCGAAACTGAGAAAATGTTGACCGTGCCGTCGTCTTCGATATTGATTTCGCAACCGGATTCCTCGACGAGCCGTTTGATATTTTTCCCGCCCGGCCCGATGAGCGCGCCGATTTTTTCCGGATTGATTTTGACAATCTCAATGCGCGGCGCGTATTTGCTCAATTCCGTGCGCGGCGCAGCGAGCGTCTTGGCCATTTCCGCGAGGATGTGCATCCGCGCGACGCGGGCTTTTTCAACCGTCTCAACCATAAGCGCGAACGGAATACCCTTGAGCTTGAGGTCGAGTTGGAAGCCGGTGATGCCTTTTTCCGTTCCTGCGATTTTGCAATCCATGTCGCAGTAATGATCTTCCCAGCCGATGATGTCGGTGAGAAGTTGGTATTTGGAAATTTTTTCGCCGCTGTATTCGGCGCAGATGCCGACGCTGATGCCGGCCACCGGACGAATCATCGGAACGCCTGCGTCCATGAGCGCCAACGTGCCGCCGCAGACAGATGCCATCGAAGTCGAGCCGTTCGATTCCATGATCTCGCTCGTCACGCGGACAGCGTAGGGATAATCCTTCGGTAGCATGGATTCAATCGAGCGTTCCGCGAGAGCGCCGTGGCCGATTTCGCGCCGACCTGGACCTGAAATTCTTCCCGTTTCGCCGACGGAAAAATTCGGGAAGTTGTAATGCAAAATAAATTTCTTTTCCGTCTGGCCACCCGTGTAGGAATCAAATTCCTGCGTGTCGTCGCCGGTGCCGAGCGTGGCGAGCGTGACGGCTTGTGTTTCACCGCGTGAGAAAATCGCCGAGCCGTGGGCGCGCGGGAGAATTCCTACTTCGCTGGAAATCGGGCGCACGACATCGAATGTGCGGCCGTCAAGCCGTTTGCCACTTTCCAAAATCAATTTGCGAACGGCTTCTTTTTGGATGTAATAAAATGCGTCCTTGATGACGAACTCGGTCACTTTTTCCGCGCCGAATTTTTCGACGAGCTTCTTGCCGACTTCGTCTTGAATCGCCTTGACGGCAGATTCGCGCGCGAGCTTGCCAGGCGTGAGCAACGCGGGAACGAAACGATCGCTCGCGAGATTTTTTGCTTCGTGAAGAATTTCGTCAGGCACGACGTTGAGCGTGATTTCGCGCTTTTTCTTGCCAGCTTTCGCGACCAATTCCTTTTGTGCGGCAATGATCGGCTGGATGACTTCCTGCGCGTATTTGAGCGCGGCGTTGAAATCGGCTTCGGTGATTTCCTTGGCGGCGCCTTCATACATCACGATGTCTTTGTCATTGCCGACATACACCAAATCCAGATCGCTCTCGGCCATTTCTGCGTGCGTCGGGTTGGCAATAAATTTTCCGCCGATGCGACCGACGCGCACCGCGCCGAGCGGCCCGGCCCACGGAATATCGCTGACCATCAACGCCGCGCTCGCGCCGATGATGCTCAAAATGTCGGGATCATTCTCGCCATCCGCGCTCAAGAGAACGGTCTGGACTTGAACTTCGTTATACCAGCCTTTTGGAAACAATGGACGAATCGGACGGTCAGTGAGGCGGCAGGTGAGAATTTCTTTTTCCGTCGGACGACCTTCGCGTTTGAAATAACCGCCGGGAAATTTTCCGGCGGCGGCGGCTTTTTCGCGGTAGTCAACGGTCAGCGGGAAAAAATCCTGGCCGGGTTTGGCTTTCGTCGCCGCGACTGCCGCGACGATGACGATGGTTTCGCCGAGTTGGACGGTGACGGCTCCGTCTGCCTGCTTGGCGAGCTTGCCGGTTTCGATGATGATCTGCTTGTCGCCGAGTGCGGCGGATATTTTTTCGGACATATTAATCTGCCCGCTGCCGCCGGAGAAACTTCAGTGAATCCCGAACTTTTCGGGACTGAATGAAATCACTCGGAGGCAACGGAATTTTTGTTCGCGAATTTTGGTTGAAGAATCGGGCCGTTCGCGTTTCCGTCCCAAATCTGAAGCGAAGTGCGGCTAAAATAAAACCGCGCCGTCGCAAAATTTTAATGGCGTAGTTTCAATTTCTTCGTGACCGCCTGATAGCGTCCCAGATCAATCGTCTGCAAGTATTCGAGCAAACGGCGGCGCTGGCTGACCATCATCAGCAACCCGCGACGCGAGCTGTGATCTTTTTTGTTGCCCTGCAAATGCTCGGTCAAATGGTTGATGCGGTGCGTGAGCAGCGCGACCTGCACATCCGCCGAACCCGTGTCCTTGGCGTGCGTCTTAAATGTTTCAATCGTCTTTGTCTTCGCTTCCATAAATTTGAACGGAAGAATTTAGTTGCTGCCGCCGCTGCTGTAAAGAAGTTTTCCTGCGCTTTTTGAAAGCCGAATCATTCAACGATTTGTGGAACTTTCGGATTTTTTCGAAGCAACGCGATCAAACCGACGCCAGCCGGAAATAGAATGGCATTTTGACAGGCCAGACGGACAAACAGCCGACGCAAAAAATAATTCAGACAAGCCGGCGGCACGGCGTCTTCCGACCGCGCTGTCGTTTTGAATCCAAGACGTTGTTTTAATCCCCGAAGTTTACGGACGGCATATACGGCCGGCAGCACAGCAACGTTGATATAATTGATGTGAAGGATTTCAAATCCGTCGGGAATGATTTCGATCAACGTCCGTTTGTTGTATCGGCGGAAGTGGCGCAAGGTCACATCCCAATCGCTCCAAAGCGCCATGTGCGCGGGGGCGGTGATGATGGCAAGGCCAAGGGGTTTAAGGGCGCGAAGAAATTCCCGCATTGCGGCGCTGTCGTCCTGTAGATGTTCAATCACGTCGAGCGCCGTCAGCACGTCCACGGAATTGTCAGCCAGCGGCAGCGCGGCGCAACTGCCTTTGCGAACGCGGTCCTCGCCGAGGCGTTCGCGGAGAAATTTCAGGGACTCCTCAAAATCGTCAATGGCAATGACATCGCAATGAGCGCGCATTTCATCGGCAAAAATTCCCGTCCCAGCCCCGCAATCGACGAGCCGGTCGTCGGGTTTCAACGGATGGAAACGGCGAATCCAATAACGGACAATCTCGCGTTTGCCAGAGTAAAACCAGTGCGCGCCTTCAACTTTGGCCAAGTTGTTGTATTCTTCCGGGTTCATCCGAGGTTAAAACGGTTTCGACGACATAAAGCGGGCGCCCTTTGATTTCGCGGTAAATCCGCGCCAGATATTGCCCGACCAAGCCGAGGCAAAGCAGTTGAATTCCGCTCAAGCAAAATATAGCGACGGCCAGCGTAGTGAAGCCCTGCACTTGCAGTGAATTGAGAAAGCCTGCCACTTGCGCGATTTTCACCGCGATGAGCGCCGCCGCGTAACAAAAACTGACCACGCTGATAATCGCGCCCAGCATGGCAATCCATTGCAGCGGCAAATCTGAAAAGCTGAACAGTCCGTCCAGCGCGTAATGAAGTAGCTTGCGGAAGGATTGTTTGGGTTCGCCGACCGCGCGATTTTTGCGCGCGTAGCTGACGGTCGTTTGCGGAAAGCCGTACCAGCATTTGAGCGCGGGCAAAAATAAATTGGTTTCGCGCGCGTCGAGCAATTGGTTCACCACCGCGCGGTCCACCAGCGAAAACATTCCGCTGTTTATCGGCATCACTTTGCCGGTCATGCGATAGAAAAATTGGTGAAACAAATCAAAAAAGACGCGCCGCAATCCGTGCTCTTCGCGGCTGATGCGGCAGCCGGTCACCACTTTGTAGCCGCCGCTCCATTTTTCCAGCAATTGTGGAATGAGTTCGGGGGGATCCTGCAAATCAGCGTCCAAAAAAATCACCGCGTCGCCACGGGCGTGTTCCAATCCGGCACGATAGGCGGGTTGTTGGCCGAAATTCCGGCTTAAAAAAATCAATTTCCAGCGCCGGAACCGCGACAATTCCTTCGCGACGGCCTCGCGCGTGCCGTCGGTGCTGCCATCGTCCACCGCAACCACTTCCCATTCGACCGGCGTGTCTTTGACAGCCAGCGCAATCCGCTCGAAAAGAATTTGCAAGCCGGCGCGCTCATTGAGCATGGGAATGACAATCGAAACCAGTGGACGTTCTGGAATGTTTGGCGTGGCGGCTTCCGCGTTCATATTAGGCTGATTGCCTGTTCAAGCACGGAAATGGTTATCATATATCGCATTGACCGTCGAGGCAAAATAATCACAGTTTCGGGTCAAGAAAAAGGTCGGAAATTATTTTTTCCAGATTTTGAATGCGATAAAGGTTTGCTCCAATTTGTAATGATTGGTTTGGATATAACGCTCAACCTGGCCGTTGGGATCGAACAAATCCGGTTTTGAAGCGATGATCAAATCGGGTTTGGGCAATCCTTCAAGCAGCGCTGGTTGCGGATTTGAAAGCTGCGCCGCCGCGCCGAATGGTGGCGGAGCTGAAACATCCAAATTTCCCAACGAGACTCCGTAATACCACGCCGCCGCGTCATTGGCATTCCACCAGACAATTTGCCTTTGTTTGAGCGCAGTTCGTGCAACGGCGGCGGCG
>DASYAA010000013.1:0-5521 GCA_036501565.1 Verrucomicrobiia bacterium | reverse complement strand
CAACTGATGGGTTCAACCGAAACACATGACGCCGACCGGCAAAAATCATTTTTGCCGCGCCCGCGAACGGAACGGTCATTTGAAATGTTGACGGCGTAAAAATTTATGGATGAAAAACCAAAAAGCATCTGGAAAAAATCGTTGAAACCGTTGACGTTGAAACTGCCGGGGATTTTTTTGGCGTGGCTGATTTTAACGGCGGCTGCGATGCTTCTATTTTCGATTGCCATTTTAATTATCGGGGAGCCATTTACGAAACTTTGGAATTTTATCGGGCTTTTAATTCTTGGTGCCGTTGTTGCAACGATTCTGCTTTGCTTGTGGATTTTTATTCGCTGGCTTTTCTGCTGGCGCAATTTCAAACGATTTCTTTTCGGGCTGGCTTGCTTCGCTACGCTGATTGCTCTTTTTTATGCCGAGGAAGACTGGCGCGGCAAACATGATTGGGAAAAATACAAACACGAATGGGAAGCCAAAGGCGAAAAATTTGATTTCGCCGATTTCGTTCCGCCAGCCGTGCCGGGCGATCAGAATTTTGCGCTGACGCCGATTGTTTTCACCAGCTACGGTCAAATGTTGACGCGCGATGGCAACGCGATTCCATGGGAAAAGCGCGATACAAATTTTGTCAACCGGTTGAAAATGGAGATTGTCCATAATTACGAAGATTCGCCGAGAGACGGCAACTGGCAGACAGCCAAAATCAGCGACTTGAAAGCATGGCGGGATTATTATCGCGCGCTGGCGGCGACGACGAACGAATTCCCCGTCGCGCCACAGCCGCAATCGCCCGCGCAGGACGTTTTGCTGGCGTTGAGCAAATATAATCCGGCGATTGAAGAATTGCGGCAGGCGAGTCAATTGCCCTATTCGCGCTTTCCGCTGGATTACGACATCGAAGACCCGGCGGAAATTTTGCTTCCGCACCTGGCCGCTTTGAAGCAATGCAGTCTGGCATTGCAATTGCGCGCCATCGCCGAATTGCAAAACGGCGAAAGTGAAAAGGCACTCGACGATGTGAAGCTGGCTTTGCGTCTGGCGGATTCCGTCCACACCGAACCGTTTATCATCACGCATCTCGTCCGCATGGCCATTTTGCAAATCACGCTTCAACCGATTTATGAAGGCTTGGCGGAACATAAATGGTCTGACGAACAACTCGCCCAACTGGATTCGGAATTGGCGAAGCTGGATTTTCCGGCGGATTTCGAATTTTCCGTCCGCGGCGAGCGGTCAAGCCGCAGCAAAATCATTGATTGGCTGGAACAAAAGCGAAGCCGCTATTGGTTATTGTTCGACATGGTTGACAGCGACACGCG
Organism: Verrucomicrobiia bacterium; assembly: GCA_036501565.1. Classification (GTDB taxonomy): domain Bacteria; phylum Verrucomicrobiota; class Verrucomicrobiia; order Limisphaerales; family UBA11358; genus UBA11358. The sequence goes on along the minus strand of DASYAA010000013.1, from coordinate 4,202 downwards.
GAATACGATGAACCATTTTGACGTTGCGATGATGATTTATCTGATGCCCAAAGGATGGTATTATCAAAACGATCTCGTGCTTGCGCAAATGGAGCAACAATGGAATTTACCGATGGTGAATGATTCGCAACAAATTATCGCGCCGCAAAAGGCGCGCAATTCGGCGGTCGCCATCAATGCAATGCGGCCAAATCCTTTTAACTTTTTTGCGCGCCTGGCTTTGCCGGCGCTTGGCAATTACGCGCAAAAAACTGCTTACGGACAAAATGCGGTGAACATGGCGCGCATCGCCATTGCGCTGGAACGCTATCGGCTTGCGAATGGAAATTATCCGGATTCTCTCGATGCAATCGCAGCTCAATTTCCAAATGGAATTCCGCACGACATCATCAACGGCCAGCCGCTGCATTATCGCCGCACTTCGGATGGACAATTTGTTTTATATTCCGTCGGTTGGAATGAAATGGATGATGGTGGCGCGGTGGTTTTCAAAAAAGGTGGGAGTAATCAATCCTCGCCCGAAACTGACACGGACAAGGGTGATTGGGTCTGGCGTTATCCATCAAAATAAATTTGGACTTCCCGTTCGTGACAAACTGCTCGCCTTGACCGCGCGGCGGCGGCATTATTGCGCACGAATTTATGCTGGCCTTTTTGTTCAAGGTCTGGAGTCTGGCCAGACCCTATCGTGCGCGGTTGTTTCTGGGCGTGTTGACGGGCGTCATCAGCGGTCTCTTCATGCCGCTGTTGATTGCGACGATCATGTTCGTCTATGGCGCCGTGTTTCCGTCGGGAAACAACGCGGACTCGCAGTTGCCGATGCGCCATCTGCCCGCGTTTGCACAAGCATGGTATGACGACGCGCGCGCGGCGATTGAAAGCGGGCTGCAAACACATCAGGCGGCCTTGGTGGCGCTCATCGCGGCGATTCCGGTCATCATGTTGTTGCGCGGATTGACCGGCTACCTGAACGTTTATTTTTTGCAATGGACGGCCAGCCGCACCATCGCCGATTTGCGCACGCGACTGTTCGCGCATCTGCTGAATTTATCCGCCGGCTTTTACACGGAAAATTCCAGCGGCCAATTGATTTCACGCGTGATGAATGACACGCAATCGCTGCAGACCATTTTGAGCGGCGCGACTTCCGTAATTGTGCGCGACCCGGTCACGTTAATCAGCGTGCTCGGATTTTTGCTCTTGCAACAGCCGAAGCTCACGTTGATTTCACTCGTTGCGCTGCCAGTCTGCGCCATTCCGATTTTAATTTTCAGCCGCAAAGTCCGCCGTTCCAGCCGCGAAATGCAGACGCAGTCCGCCGAGCTGACGCAAATCATGGCGGAAGCCTTCACCGGCCACCGCATCGTCAAGGCTTACAATATCGAAAGCATCGCGGCGGAAAAATTCCGCGCGACCGCCCGCAAATCCGTTGGCCATTACATGCGCATCATCCGCGCGATGGAAATTCCCGGGCCGTTGATTGAATTCTTCGGCTCGTGCGGGATTGCCTTGCTGCTGGCGTATCTGATTTATCTTTCGCCATCGCACCCGAGTTCGACCGATTTCATACAACTGGTCGGGAGCATTTTTGTGATTTATCAGCCGCTGAAAAATCTTACGCGGCTGCAAAACCAGATCGTTCAGGCGCGCGCCGCCAGCGAGCGCGTCTTCGCGTTGCTCGCCACGCAAAACGCCGTGCCCGAACCGGCGCAGCCGCGATTGCTTCGCGCCGACAATGCGGACATCCAGTTTGACCGCGTGAATTTTTCCTACGGCGAAAAAATCGCGCTGCACGAAATCAATCTGCAAATTAAATCCGGCCAGCTTGTTGCGCTGGTCGGCGCGAGCGGCTCTGGCAAAACGACGCTCTCGAATTTGCTTCTTCGTTTTTACGACCCGCAACGCGGCGCGATTCGCATTAGCGGCGTGGACATTCGCGAATTCAACACGCGCGACCTGCGCAATCAAATCGCCGTCGTCACGCAGGAAACGGTTTTGTTCAACGACACCATCCGCCGGAACATCGAGCTTGGCCGACCCGGCGCGACGAACGAAGAAATCATCGCCGCCGCCAAGCACGCGCACGCGCACCAATTCATTTTGGAAAAACCGCAAGGTTACGAAACTGTCATCGGCGAAAAGGGCGTCACGCTTTCCGGCGGCCAGCGCCAGCGGCTTGCGATTGCGCGCGCCGTTTTGCGCAACGCGCCGATTTTGATTTTGGACGAAGCCACAAACGCCCTCGACACCGAATCCGAACGCGCCGTGCAAACCGCGCTCGACGAATTGATGCGTGGTCGCACGACCTTGTGCATCGCGCACCGGCTTTCGACTATTTTGCACGCGGATTTGATTGTCGTGCTGGATCAAGGTCGCATCATTGAAACCGGCAAACACGACGAGCTCGCCCAACGCGGCGGTGTTTATCAAAAACTTTACGAACTGCAATTCCGAGAATAATCTTCACAACTTGTTATAATATGCCCGACAAAATTCCCTATCTTGATTTACCGGCACAAATCCGCAGCGTCCGCAAAGAACTGGACGCCGCCATCGCGCGCACTCTCGACAATTGTTCGTTCTGCCTCGGTCCGGACGTCGTGCAATTTGAAAAAGACTTCGCGAAATTTTGCGGCGCGGAACATTGCATCGCCTTCAACAGCGGCACCTCGGCGTTGCACATCGCGCTGATGCTGCTCGGTGTCGGCGCGGGCGACGAAGTCATCACCACGCCGTTCACCTTTGTGGCGACGAGCTGGGCGATTTCTTACGTCGGCGCGAAACCCATTTATGTGGATGTCGAAGACGGCACGATGAATCTCGATCCGAAATTGATCGAGCGCGCGATTACCTCGAAAACAAAAGCCGTCATGCCCGTGCATCTTTACGGCCAGCCGTTTGACATTGATCCGATTCTCGCGATTTGCAAAAAACATAAACTGCCGCTCGTCGAGGACGCCGCGCAGGCGCACGCGGCAAAATACAAAAGTAAAAGCATCGGCACGTTCGGCGAAATTTCCTGCTTCAGTTTTTATCCCGGCAAAAATCTCGGCGCGGCTGGCGAAGGCGGCGCGCTCGTCACGAACAACGCTGAATTCGCCAAACGCGCGCGCTCATTGCGCGAACACGGCTCGACCGTTCGATATTATCACGACGAAGTCGGTTTCAATTACCGCATGGAAGGCATTCAAGGCGCGGTGCTCAGCGTGAAATTGCCGCACCTGCAAAAATGGACGAACGAACGCCGCCGCGTCGCGCATCGCTATCATGAATTGCTGAAAGACACGCCGCTGCAATTGCCGCTCGAAGCCGATTATGCCGAGAGCGCCTACCATCTTTACGTCGTGCGCCATCCGCAGCGCGACAAATTGAAGGAACATCTCGATGCCAACGGCGTCGGCTGCGCGCTGCATTATCCGCTGCCGCTGCACTTGCAGAAATGCTACGCGAACCTCGGCCACAAGCCGGGCGATTTTCCGGTGGCCGAAAAAGCGGCGCGCGAATGTTTGAGCCTGCCGATTTATCCCGAACTGACTGACAAGCAAATCCAGCGCGTGGCGGAAGTTGTTAAAGAATTCTTTAGAAAATAATTTTTGCCACAGAGACACAGAGTCGCAGAGAAGAACAATTTTTACTCTGTGCCTCTGTGTCTCTGTGGCAAATTCTCAAACTTTGTGTCTTGGTGTCTTCGTGGTTAGAAGTTAAATTAGTTTCATGTCGCACGCGGACTTTGTTCATCTTCATCTGCACACCGAGTATTCATTGCTCGATGGCGCGTGCCGTCTCGACCGGCTCGTGGACAAGGCGCACGAGCTGAAATTTTCCTCGCTCGCCATCACCGACCACGGCGCGATGCACGGCGCAATCGAGTTTTATCAGGCCGCGCGCGCGAAAAGCATCAAGCCCATCATTGGCTGCGAGGTTTATGTCGCGCCCGGTTCGCGGCTGGAAAAAAAATCCGGCGGCGGCAGCGGCACGCGCGACGTTTATCATCATCTCGGCCTACTCGCGAAGGACGAGGCTGGCTACAAAAATCTCATCAAGCTCACGACCGCCGCGCATCTGGAGGGTTATTATTACAAGCCGCGCATTGATAAAGAAATTCTCGCCGCGCACAGCGAAGGTTTGATCGCGATGTCCGGCTGTCTCGCGAGCGAAATTCCCGATTGGATCATGAAAGATCAATTGGACAAGGCGCGCGA
>DASYAA010000012.1:0-10611 GCA_036501565.1 Verrucomicrobiia bacterium | reverse complement strand
ATTGATATAATCCTGGGCGCCGCCTTGGGCAGAGGTAACAGCCATCGGATATTTGTCATTGTTGTCACCTTCCCAAATGCGGAAGGCCAGACCGTCTTGTTTAAGATTGTTGACGCAGTTGATTTTTTGGGCCTTGCGCTTGGCAGCGGCAAGAGCCGGAAGGAGCATGGCCGCCAAAATGGCGATAATCGCGATCACGACGAGCAATTCGATCAGCGTGAAAGCTTTTTTTTGTTTCAGACTTTTCATAGTTCTCTAATGGTTGTTGTTGTTCTTTGTTTCAGGTGACAGGCCGCTCATTTTGATTAAATCGCGCTCGCTGTCAATATCATTCTGGAAAAACTACTAGCAACGACGATGCCAATCGCAATTTTTCCCGTTTTCAAAGCAAATCGCGACCATAGATTCAATTGAAAGAATTCTGACGGAAAATTTTCACGCATTGCGCGTGAACTTCACGCGAAATCTTTCAATGGTCATGCTTATGGTTGCACTTCGCTTTTCTTGACATCGCGTTGTGCATGAAGAACACTGGCCGACCCAATGGCCGAGCCAAAAGAAAATCCGCTCATGGAAAAAATCGTGTCGCTCTGCAAGCGGCGCGGGTTTGTGTTTCAGTCCTCCGAGATTTACGGCGGCATCAACGGCTTTTGGGATTACGGCCCGCTCGGCGCGGAACTCAAGCGCAACGTCAAGGAACTCTGGTGGCACGCCATGACCCGCCAGCGCGACGACATCGCCGGCCTAGAGGCAAGCATCATAATGTCGCCTAAAATTTGGGAAGCCAGCGGTCATGTCGCGACGTTTGCGGATTTGATGAGCACCTGCAAGAATTGCAAAAAATTAATTCGCGCCGATCAAGTTTGGGATATTCTCGCGGAACAACCTTGGGTGCAATCACTCGCCGGAGTCGCCGACGTAGCAACACAATCTTTCGACGGCGAAGCATTGTTGCGTTGGGCGGCGGGAAAAGGCAAACGGCTTGTTCCTGAACTTGCCTTGGTCAGGAATCCGAAAGTGACACTTTCGTGGCTTTCCGAGCGTTCAAAAACTTCAAAAGAAAATCCGGTTTCCGCCAAGGAATTTTATCAATACATGGCGACGGAACAATTGGCGGCAACCGGGTTGATCACGCCATGTCCGTATTGCGGTGGCGAGATGACTGCGCCACGGCCATTTAATTTGATGTTCGAGACTTGGGCCGGGCCATTGCAATCCGACGAAAATAAAGTTTATCTTCGCCCCGAAACCGCGCAGGCGATTTTCGCGCAATTCAAAAATGTTTTGGAAACGTCGCGTCAGAAAGTTCCATTCGGCATTGCGCAGGTTGGCAAGGCGTTCCGCAATGAAATCACGCCGCGCAATTATACCTTCCGCTCGCGCGAGTTCGAGCAGATGGAACTGGAATTTTTCATCAAGCCGGATGAAGTTATCGAGGCCATTCACGGCACTGTCGCCATCCCAACTCCCAACTCCCAACTCCAATCTCCCGAACCAAACTGGGGCTGGCAGGCGTGGCACAAATACTGGGTCGAGGAGCGCGTGCGCTTTTACGAAGGCATCGGCTTGTCACGCGAGACGCTCGGTTTTCATATTCAGACAAAAGAAGAACTCGCGCATTACGCGCGCGCCTGCACGGATATTTTATTCAAATTTCCGTTCAGCAAAAAAGATGAAAACGGAAATGTGGCCGGCGACGAACTGGAAGGCATTGCCGCGCGCAGCGATTTTGACTTGAGCCAGCACCAGCGTTTTTCCGGCAAGCCGATGGGCGTGTTCGACGACGAGTTGCGCGCCGCGTGGGGAAAACTTTCCGAAGAAAAAAAGAAAGAACTTTCAGATCGCTATTTTGAACATCGCAAAAATTATCTGACGAAATCTGCCAAGCCGGACGAAACGGCGGAGCAAATTTCCAAGCAGGCGACCGACGATGCGAATGGTTTGGCGAAAGGCCAATATATCCCGCACGTCATCGAGCCGAGCGCGGGCGTGGACCGTTTGATCCTTGCGCTGATCGCGAATGCCTATTCCGAGGTGACCGAAACGGACGACAAAGGAAAATCCGAAACGCGCGTGACAATGAAATTTCATCCGCGCGTCGCGCCATTCAAGGCGGGCATTTTTCCGTTGCTGAAAAATAAACCGGAGCTTGTCAAAAAAGCGCAGGAGGTTCGTGACTTGCTACGTCCGTGGATGAATGTTTATTACGATGAAGGTGGTTCCATCGGCAAACGCTATGCGCGGCAAGATGAAGCCGGCACGCCGTTCTGCGTGACGATTGATTTCGACACGCTCGGCGAAAAACCGGAATTGAATTTGAAAGACACGGTGACGATTCGCCATCGCGATGACGGAAAACAGGAACGAATCGCGATTGGAGAACTATTAAACTGGCTTTTGCCAAAAATCCGCTGATGCCTGATACAAAAGTCATTCCAAAATCGAAAAACCGCGCGCCGACGCTGTATTTCATCATCGTCGCCAAATTGATCAAAGGCGTCCTGGCCTTGGCGCTGGCGTTCGGCATTTTGAAATTGGCGGACAAAGATTTGCCAGATTTATTCAACCGGCTGGTGCTGTGGGTCCATCTTGACCCGGAAAATCGTTTTCTCTCTGAAACCAGCGACCGTCTTGACCAAATCACCGCAGCCAACATCCGCTGGGTCGCACTCGGCACGTTTATTTATAGCCTGTTTTCGCTTGTCGAGGGCGTTGGTTTGATTTTTCGCGCACCGTGGGCCGGCTGGCTGGCCATTGGCGAATCGGCATTTTTTATCCCCATCGAAGTGCGCGAACTGGTGCGGCATCCGAATTGGTATATTGTCGGCGTGCTGGCGTTCAATATCCTGATCGTCTGGTATCTGCTTGCAAACCGGAAACGCCTGTTCCGCCATCACGATTGACTTATCTTAATGCCTAGTTTTTTCTTGCACAAAAGGCGGCAAACACTTAATTTAGGTGACGGAATTTGAATTGGCCGTGCCAATTCGTTTGATGCGAAATTTTAGATTTATGCCACAACCGACGAGGGTGTCTTGAGCCACCCTTTTTCTCCACGTAATTCTTCTCCTGCCTCGTTCGTCCGGGTCAACGGCAAAATCCGCGCCCGCGAAGTACGCGTCATCGCAGTGGACGGCAGGCAGCTTGGCGTCATTCCGCTCACCGAGGCACTGAACCTCGCGCGACAGCACGGCGTTGACCTTGTCGAAATCGCCGCCGCCGCCGTGCCGCCCGTTTGCCGGCTCGTGGATTTTGGGAAATACCGTTACGAAATCGCCAAGAAGGAAAAGGAAACCAAGAAACACAACCACGCCTCAATCGTCAAGGAAGTGCAATTAAGCCCGCGCATTGACCCGCACGACCTCGGCATCAAATTGACGCACGCCATAGATTTTCTTTGCGAAGACATGAAGGTGAAAATCGCGCTGAAATTTCGCGGACGTGAAATGGCGCACACCGAAGTCGGCTTTGCCGTCATCAATAAATTTCTTGCCGACATAGCGCCTTACGGCCATCCCGATTTTCCGCCAAAACTGATTGGCCGTGGCATCAACGTCATGATCAGTCCGCTGCCGAGAAACAAACGCGCCAAAAATCCAAATCAGGTTGAAAATCAAAACGACGGCGCGCCGGGAAAAAATCATCACGAAAACAATTCCGCGCCAATGCCGTCGAAAAATAAAATTCCAGTTTCCGGCGAACCGCAATCTAACGGCCTCAACGACGCATTCGCAAAATTGGAAGTGAAGCCGTAGCTGCGTTCTGACGAGGCGCGGCTACAATTCAAGCTTCCAGCCACGAACCAATTCTGGAAATCTGCAATCATCGCAAACCGCATTTGAATGCTCGCAAAAATCGCGGACGATTTGCATCAAACCCTGCTGCGTCGCGGCAGTTCTAAAAATTTTCGCGTTTGAAATCCCAAGCAAACGCTGGCGCGCGAGTTTCAAAACCGAATTATCTTCTGCCGTCGGCCACGCAAAAAGTCTTCGCTCGATTTCATTTTGAATTTTTTCGCTGCCGCCTTCTTTGGCTCGAATCCAAAGCCACGGCAAAATGACGTTCACGGCCAAATCCGTCACGCGCGAATCGCCGAGCAACGGCTGAGGTTTCTTCACTCGCGCGGATTTGAACGTCCAGTGCCACGACCAGAATTCATCGCGCCCAACCTGGAAAATTTCGAGCAGCGAACTCAAAAGTTTTTTGTCGGAAATTTCCGTCGCGCTCCATTTTTCAATTTTGGAAACAAAATTTTTATCCGCGAGCCAGTGCGACGCCAGCGCGAGCCGTCGTTGCGGATGATTTGCCGGGCGCAAGCCGTGAAATTTCCAGACCGCGCGCGGCAAAATGCAATTTTCAAATCCGTCACGCTCGCGCCACCAGAAATCCCAGGCACGGCGCAGATAAGTGTCTGAACTTTTTTGTGCGCGTGTTAATTCCGCCGGAAGCAGACCGCTGACGCCGAGCAATCGCGCTTGAAATTCAAACGCCGAACTTGCGCCACGCGCCCAAAGTGATTTTGTTTCCGCAAGATTTTGCATCGGCCAAACATTGTGTTTGTAGCCGAGCGTGCGAAACAAATTTTCCCAAAACGTCTGCTCCCATCCGACAATTTTCGCACGAGCGCGAAATTGCGCGGCCTTGTTTTCAAAACGAACTCGCGCGGCTTGCCGCAAAAGTTCTGTCAATTTCATTTCATCCAGTTCACGCAAAGGCGCGCAGCATTTGCCGCGCAGGTTTTCCGGCAGCGAGCGCGGCGATTCATTTTCAAGGGACAAACTTAATTCCGCCAGCGGCGCGTCGAGAATATTTTGTAAAATCAAAATCGTCGGGCTTTGGACATTGGGCTTTTGGCTTTGGACTTCTCCATCCCAAACAACGTGGAGCAGAACATTCTGAAAATTTTTATTTTTGTCGTGGCCGTGCGCACGCCAGCCGCTTGCACGCAAATCAATTTCCACGTCGCCGGAGCGCGGCGGTTCGTCGCCGATTTGCAAAACGGCGTTGCAAAAATCCGGTCCGCCTTCGAGACTTGCAAAACCCGGATGAAAAACGCGGACAGCTTTTCCGCCGGCGGTTTTCAATTCGCCGCGTTTGAGCCGTTGATGCTGCCAAATGGTTTGCAATAATCGCTCGGTCGGGAAATGTTCATCGCGCAAATAATTTGCTGCGACGGTTTGCGCGCGCCATTGCGCGTAAAATTTTTTAGAAAACAACGTCACTCGAAGTTGCTTTTTGCTATTTTGATGTTGCAAAGTCAAGTTCGCGGCGAAAATTTTCTTTGAATCAAACGGCGGCTTTGCCTGTTAAATGAAATGGGCATTGCCCGCGCGGGATTTTTTCAGCTAAACTCCGCCAGATTTTTTGATAAAGCGCAATGATTGAAGTTTCCAATTTGACGAAGCGTTACGCGGGCCGAACGGCGGTCAACGACATTTCATTTTCGGTGGCGCGCGGCGAAATCGTAGGCCTGCTCGGCCCGAATGGCGCGGGCAAGAGCACGACGATGCGGATTTTGTCGGGATTCATGCCGGGGACGAGCGGCACCGTGCGCGTGGCGGGTTTCGACGTTTTTCATCAGTCGGATGAAGTGCGCCGGCGGATTGGTTTTATGCCGGAAAATAATCCGCTGTATCCCGACATGCGCGTGCGGGAGTATTTGAAATTTCGTGCGCGGCTCAAAAGTTTGGGCTGGCGACGTTCGCGTGAGCGTGTGGATATGGTGATGGAGCAATGTGGTTTGACGGATGTGAGCCGGCGGATTATCGGACAACTTTCAAAAGGTTACCGCCAGCGTGTCGGATTGGCGGACGCGCTCGTTCACGAACCGGAATTGATCATTCTGGATGAGCCGACGATTGGTCTTGATCCGCATCAAATCCGGTCGGTGCGGCAATTGATAAAGAGCCTCGCGGGAAAACACACGGTTCTGATTTCGACCCACATTCTGCCGGAGGCGGAAATGATGTGCAGCCGGATGCTGATCATGTTTGGCGGAAAGATCCTGGCGGCGGACACGCCGGAAAATTTGCAGCGGCTCATGGCGGGCAGCAGCAGGATTGTGGCGGAAATCGCCGCGCCTGCCGCAGAATTGCAGGACGTTTTGTCGCAATTGCCCGGCATTGACAGTTTTGACATGTCGCAGGGCGACGGAGATTTTCAACGCTGCGTGCTGTCGCCGCATGACGGCTGCGATTTGCGCCCGCTGATTTTTGCGCTGGCGCGCGAGCGCGGCTGGACCTTGCGCGAACTGACGCGCAGCCGCCATTCGCTCGAGGACATTTACGTTCAGGTGACAAAACCGAACGAAGAGGAAGAAATTTGATTGTGAGAATTTTTTTTACATTGTTGCGCCGCGAATTGGCGTCGTTTTTCTTTTCCGTCGCGGGCTATATTATCATCGCGGCGGTGACGCTGTTGAGCGGTCTGGGTTTTGTCGTGCTGTTGGCGGCGCTTGGCGAAAATCCCTTTACCGCGCAAGTGACGGAAATGTTTTACAGCACGTTCTATTTCTGGCTGGTCGTCCTGCTGGCGACGCCGGTGATCACAATGCGGCTGTTCGCGCTGGAAAAATTCACCGGCACGTTTGAAACTTTGATGACGACGTCGGCGGGCGATTTGCAGGTGATCGCGGCGAAATTCACTGCGGCAATTGTTTTTTACATGGTGGCGTGGCTGCCGATGCTGGCGTGCCTGTTCATCGTGCGGCATTTCACGGATCAGGCGGGCGCACTGGACGCGGGCACTGTGGGCGGGATGTATCTTGGAATTTTTCTGGTGGGTTGCCTGTTTTTGTCGCTGGGCTGTTTTGCCTCGGCCATTTCGCGAAACCAGATGGCGGCGGCGATGATCAGCTTTGTCCTGGGCGTGAGTTTGTTTTCACTTGGGTATCTGGCAAAATCAATTCCTCCGACGGGACAATGGCAGACGCAGGCGTTGTCCTATTTCAGTTTGTTCGACCAAATGAATGATTTTGCGCGCGGCGTGGTGGACACGCGCGCCGTGTTTTTTTATGCGAGCCTCACATTTTTCTTTTTGTTCCTGACCTTGCGCGCGGTGGAAAGCCGCCGTTGGAGATAAAATGGCAACCCAAACTCAACCCAGCTTCTCGCCGCGCCGCCATTGGAGAATCGGCTTTGACATTTTCGCGCGAACACTTCTGGTTTTGGCCGTTGTGGTGATGGCGAATTTTCTCGGCGCGCGATTCTTCGAGCGATTTTATTTGAGTTCACATACGAGCGAGGAATTGTCCTCGCGCACTTTGAGCGTGCTTCATTCGATGACGAATCAAGTCGCCGTGACGCTCTATTACGACACGAGCGATGAATTTTATCCCACCATTGTCGCGCTGTTGAATGAATACAAGTCGGCGACTCCGAAAATTTCCGTCAAAGTCGTGGACTATGTCCTTGACGCCGGCGAGGCGGAGAAAATCAAGGAGCAATACAAATTAAACGCCGCAGACGACAAGGATTTGATCATTTTCGACGCGGGCAACAATCACGTCAAAATTATTCCCGGCGACCAACTTGTCCAAACGACGCTCCAACAAGTTCCGAATGAAAAGGAACACGAATTCCGCCGCAAGCCCGTCGCTTTCAACGGCGAAATGACGTTCACGTCCGCGTTGCTCGCGCTGGAAAATCCGCATCCGCTCAAGGCATATTTTTTACAGGGTCACGGCGAAGGCGGGCTCGACGATTCGGGCAATTTTGGTTATCTTAAATTCGCCACGACGCTCGCGCAAAATTACATCACCGTTACGAATCTGGAATTGAACGGCGACAGCGGCGTGCCGATGGATTGCAATCTGTTGATCATCGCCGCGCCGACCGACGCGCTTTCGGAAAATGAATTGCAAAAAATCGGCGATTATCTGCAGCAAGGCGGACGGCTGTTCGTCCTTTTTAATTATGCCTCTGTCAAACAACCGACCGGACTCGAACCAATTTTGCAGCATTGGGGAATCAACGTCGTCGCCGATATTCTCAAAGACCCGCACGATACCATGACGGGGCAGGATTTGAAAGTCCGCCGTTTCGCGCAGCATCCCGCCGTCAATGCGCTCGCACAACATTCGTTGCAAATGATTTTGCCGAGGCCTGTCGAAAGTGTGAACTGGCAAAATCCGCCGGCAAATGCGCCGCAAGTCACTGAACTTGCTTTTTCAGGTCCCGATTCCACCCTTGCGGGCGACCCCGCCGGCACGCCGCGCAGTTATCCGGTCATCGCCGCCGTTGAACAAAAACCCGTTGCCGGTGCCGCCACTTTGCGCGGTAACACGCGCATCATTGTCGCGGGCGATTCGATTTTTCTGGGCAATTATTACATCGAAGGCGGCGCAAATCGTGATTTTGTCAGTTACGCCGTCAACTGGCTGCTTGACCGGACGACATTGCTCGAAGGAATTGGCCCGCATCCGGTGACAGAATTTCGATTGCTGATGACGCATGAGCAGCAGCAAGATGTTCGTTGGCTTCTGCTCGGCGCATTGCCCGGCGCGGTGCTTCTGCTCGGCGGATGTGTCTGGCTCGCACGGAGAAAATAATGAATTCAAAAACGACAGGAATTTGGTTCGTGATTGCCGTGATACTGTTCGCGTTCATTTTCTTTTTTCAGCGGCATTGGAACGCGGCGACTGGAAATTCGAACATTCTGGCCGGTTTTCAACCGTCCGCCGTCACAAGCGTTCAAGTCATTCCCGCCGGCGCGCTTGAAATCCGGGTCGACCGGACAAATGAAAATTGGTTTTTATCCAAGCCGATGGTTTATCCGGCGCAGGCTGCAGCCATCGAAACGCTGCTCGATGCGCTCAAAAAACTCACGCCCGCCACACACATCGGCGCGGGCGAATTGAAAGAGCATCACGGCGCAGACGCGGAATTTGGTTTTGAACCGCCGCAAATTTCCCTCGTTATCGAAGCAGGCGGCCAGCGCTGGCAATTGTTGATCGGCAACAAAACCGCGCCCGGCGACCAGGTTTTTCTCCGCGTTGTCGGCCTGGACGGCGCATTCGTGACCGATGCCGGCTGGTTGAAATTCATTCCACCCTCGGCCAACGACTGGCGCGACACATCGCTCGTGAACGCAAGTGAAAATAATTTTGACGCCATTGTGCTGACCAATGGCACGAAAGCCATTGAACTTCACCGCGACGCGACCAACCATCTGTGGCGAATGACGCGGCCATTGCAGGCGCGCGCCGACAGCGAACGGATTATTAACGCGCTGCAACAATTGCAATCCGCGCGCATCACTCAATTTTTCACCGATGATCCGAACGCGGACTTGGGCGTATTTGGATTGCAACCTGCCGATCTTGATTTATGGCTCGGTCACGGCACAAATTTTGTCACCGGCATTCACCTCGGCAAAAGTCCGACGAATGACTCGACGCAAATTTATGCCAAACGCGAAGGCTGGAACGCCATTGTCACGACTGCCAAGGAACCGTTTTCGCCCTGGCGCGGTTCGGTGAATGATTTTCGCGATCCGCATCTGCTCGAATTGACCTCGCCCGTGAACGAAATCGAAGTGCGCGGCACGAACGGCGCGGATAATTTCACGTTGCAGCGGCACGGCACGAATGACTGGAAAATCGTCGGCGAAAAATTTCCGGCGGACGCGGAAAACGCGCAGGCATTCATCGAGCTTTTGGCCCGATTGCGCGTCGCCGGATTCGTGAAGGATGTCGTGACCGCGCCTGATTTGCAGGCTTACGGACTCGCCACGCCGACGCGCCAGATTACTATGCTTTCAATCGCAGGCGACACCAACAGCGTCATCGTGCAGCTTGCTTTCGCCGTCCAGACCAATGGAATTTTCGTCCGGCGCACGGACGAGGATTTTATTTATTCCATCACGCCGGAAGATTTCAACCGGCTGCCGGAAGCAGGTTGGGAATTTCGCGATCGGCGCATCTGGCATTTCACCGAAAACGACGTCGCGCAAATCACGCTGCATCAAAATGGAAAATCGCGGACGATGATTCATGACGGACCGAACAAATGGTCGCTCGCGGCGGGTTCGCAGGGCATTATCAATCCGCCCGCCATTGAGGAAACGGCGCATCGCCTCGGCGAATTGACCGCCACCGGCTGGGTCGGGCGCAACATTGCCGCGCCGGAAAAATACGGCTTCAAGCCGGGCAATTTGCAAATTACCGTCGAACTCAAGAGCGGCGAAAAATTGTCCGTGGATTTTGGCGCGCCAATTTCCAACCAGACCGCGCTGGCCGCCGTGACGCTTGACGGGGAACGCTGGGCGTTCGTTTTTCCGCCGGTGCTTTACCAGTTCGTCGTGACTTATCTCACCATTCCGGCGAACATTCCGTAATATGCGACCCGGTTTTTGGCGCAAATGCCGCGTCTGTTTCCGCTGGTGCCGCATCAGCGTCCTTTTGCTGGTGTTGGTGAGCTTGTGTTTCGTCGTCAGACTCAATCGCGTCGGCCTGCCGGACTTTTTGAAAACGCGACTGGTTGAAAATTTGCGCGCGCACGGAATCGAATTGGAATTTTCCCGGTTGCATCTGGATTTTGTGCGCGGATTTGTCGCTGAAAATGTTCGCGTCGGCCACGCCGAAACAGCCGACAGCCCGACGCTGTCGCTGCG
>DASYAA010000011.1:0-14381 GCA_036501565.1 Verrucomicrobiia bacterium | reverse complement strand
AATTTCGCTGCGATAATGCGACAGCACTTGTGCCTGCACCGCTTCCATGATGTCGGGGCGGCGAAGGTTGATTTTTTTTTGTGCGACCGGCGTTTCCGTTGACATGACGGGAATAATTTAACACGACGCGAGCGAGCGTCTAGCAACTTCGCAATCATAATCCTAATCGCAAACTGATGGAACGATTAAGATTAAGATTTGAAATTTCATTGCGCGGGACACAAAACATGGGATGATGGGGCGGATCGGGGCGTAGCGTAGCCTGGCTAGCGCGCCTGCCTTGGGCGCAGGAGGTCGCGAGTTCAAATCTCGCCGCCCCGACCATTTTTTCCGCCTAATTAAATTTTACCTCAAGGATTTATTTATTGTGCGGTCGCTTGCTCACAAAATAGTCAACCGCCTTGCGCAAATCTTCCAATAAAAATGGTTTGCTGATCACCATGTCTGCGCCGGGAAGCAGATTGTCAGAAGACTTCGCAAGTGCGCCATTGGCCGAAATCATCAGGACCGGTTGATTGGGCAAACGTTGTTTAATGGTGGTGGCGAGTTCGTCGCCCTTCATTCCCGGCATGGAAAAATCCGTTGTGACCAAATCGAACTTGCGTTGCTCCAGCAAGACGAGAGCTTCCCTGCCGTTGTTGGCCGTCTGGACTTTGTGCCCGTCATGTTCAAGCACCATCTTAATGGTGTCGCAAACAGCAGGTTCGTCGTCCACCACTAAAATCTGCCCGGCTTGTTTTCCACTTAATTTTTCTTTCGACTGCACAGTAGAAAAAATACGCCCAGTTTGCTTGAAGGCCAGTTTTAGTTATTAACAAGTTTACGTCTATCTTGAGTTGGCGAAAATTTTATTGGGTGCGCAAAAGGAAACAGGGAATTATTTTTGCGTTCGCGCATAATTTTTTTTCATTTCACTGAAACGCTTGTAAATCCAAAGGTTTTCAATTTTCCTCATGCAATTTTTCTAATTGGCATTGCCGTTGCTAAAGCTGCGTGCGCCAATCACAGCCATGCACAGCCGTATTGCATACGCCCGCAGGCCGGGCGAGTCAGGCGTGGGATTGGGCGGCGAACAATAAACCACCCATGAAAGAAATATGAAGAAAATCGACGCGATCATCAAACCATTCAAACTCGAAGAAGTGAAGGACGCCCTCAGCGAACTCGGCATCGAAGGCATGACCGTGAGCGAGGTCAAGGGGTTTGGCCGCCAAAAAGGCCACACCGAAATTTATCGCGGCAGCGAATACACCGTGGATTTTCTGCCGAAAATAAAAATAGAACTTGTCATCGCCGACAATCAAGTAGATGCGGCGGTTGGTGCCATCATCAAAGCGGCCAAGACCGGGAAAATCGGCGATGGAAAAGTTTTTGTTTCCAGCATTGAACAGGCCATACGCATTCGCACCGAAGAAAAAGGCGATTCTGCAGTTTGAGAAACCCAAACAACTTGAACCTCATTCAAATAAAAATCATGAAACGATATTTTTTAACTCTCGCCTTGATTGGAATCACCGCCTTAAGTGTTTGCTCGTCGCGCGCGGATGACACGAATACCACGGCTACGGCAACAAACGCGGCTCCGGCTGCATTGCCAGCGGCATCTGTTGAACAGCGCCTCGAATCGCTCGAAGCTTATATTTCAAACGGCGACCCGACGGCTCCGCTGAAAGACACGAATGGCAATCTCGCGGTCACTTCGCCGATTATTAACACCGGACTACAGAACAGCACTGGCGCGACGGTCAATTATCCCGGTCCTGGTCACAACGCCTGGCTGTTGACCAGCACGGCGTTGGTGTTGTTTATGACCCTGCCTGGTCTGGCGCTGTTCTACGGCGGTCTCGTCCGCAAAAAGAACATCCTGTCTGTGCTCGCTCAATGTTTCCTGATCACAGGTTTGACCACAATTTTGTGGTATATTTGTAGTTACGGAATGATTTTTGGCGGTACTGGCAACGCAGCAAAGGAAGATTGGATTACCGGTATCGTTGGCAATCCGGGAATTTGCTGGATGTTCAAAGGCGTTACTTCCGCTCCCAATGGAAATTATTCTTACTGGGTTTCGGAAAACGTGTTGTCAATGTTTCAATTGATGTTTGCCATCATTACTCCGGCGCTCATCATCGGTTCGATTGCTGAACGCATGAAATTCAAAGCCATTCTCGTATTCATGACCTTATGGATATTGATCGTGTATAACACGCAAGGTCACATGGTTTGGGGCATCAACGGTCTCATGAATGGCTGCTGGAACGCCAACGCGAAGATTCACGGTCTCGACTTCGCCGGCGGCACGGTCGTGCATATGTCTTCCGGTTGGTCGGGCTTGGTGTTGTGCATTATTCTCGGCAAGCGCCTTGGCTTCGGCAAAGAAAACTTCACGCCGCACAGCATCGTGCTGACTTACATCGGTGCTTCGATGCTCTGGGTCGGTTGGTATGGATTCAATTCCGGCAGCGCAGTCGCCGGTGACATCCTTGCGGCCAACGCCTTTACCACCACGACCCTTGCCACTGCCGTCGGTTCATTCGTGTGGCCAATGTGGGAATGGATTGTCAAAGGCAAGCCGAGCGTGCTCGGTTTCTGCTCCGGCGCGGTGGCGGGCTTGGTGCTCATCACTCCGGCTTGCGGTTATGTGTTGCCTTCCGGCGCAATGTGGATTGGCATCGCGGCTGGAACCATTCCGTGGTTCTTCTGCTACAAAGTCAAAGGCTGGCTTGGCATGGATGACTCGTTGGATGCGTGGAGCGTTCACGGCATCGGTGGAATGTGCGGCGCTATCATGACCGGCATGTTTGCTCGCAACGCGGCCAACCCGAACCTGGCAACGAACCTCAAGGCTTACGTCACCGACAAAATCTTCCAACCGCAATTGATTGAGCAGTTGAAGACCGTTGCCGTCTCGCTGGTGTTGTTCATCGTGGGCACGATTGTAATTGCCTACATCACCAAGATGCTCGTCGGCTTGCGTGTATCTGAAGAAGTCGAAATCGCCGGTCTTGACATTCCTGAACACGGCGAAGAGGGCTACCATAGCTAAACTAAAATTGGAGGAAACGACACGGCGGGCGACGCAAGTTGCCCGCCGTTTTTATTTTTATACAACCTGAATCACCAATGCCGTCGTGTTGTCTCGACCGGAATTTTTCACCGAAGCTTCCACAAGCAATTGCGCCGGATTGGAAATTTTTTTTGAAGATTGAGGTTCGCGCAAAAGTTCGGCCAATTGGCTGTCATAAAGTCCTTCCACCAAGCCGTCCGTGCAAAGTAAAAAAATGTCGCCCCGCTCGCAGGCAATTGCGCCGACTTGCGGGTCAACAAACTGATTAGTTCCTCCGAGCGCCTTTTGCAATGCGTTACGGCGCGGATGCGTGCGCGCCGCGCGTTCATTGATTTGTCCTGTTCGCAAAAGCCAGCCGACGTGTGTGTCGTCGTGCGTAAGTTGCCTGATGATTTTTTTTCGTTTCGGCAGATGATAAATCCGGCTGTCACCGACATGGCCAAAATACATCCAGCCGGGCGTGAACCAGCAGAGGCTCAACGTCGCCTGCATTCCCTCGGTCTCCTCGTAGCTGCCGCCGACAAAAACGAGCGCGCGATGAATCTGATCGAACAACTCCATTAGCACGTCGGAAAATCCGGGTTGCAATCCAAGCGCGGAATGTTGAAACGCGCGCGGCAGCAGCATCGTGATTTTTTCAACGGCGATGCGGCTGGCAAATTCTCCCGCTTGCGCGCCGCCCATGCCGTCGCTCACGGCGAACGTGAAATCCATTTTTTCCAGAGACGCCTCGCCAAATTTTCCGAGTCGGAAAACTTCCTTCGCGTCAAATTGCAATCCGAGAAAAGAATCCTCATTGTTCGGGCGAACTTTGCCGCGATCAGTCCAGCCGGACCATTTCAATGCAGGCAATTTTTTGCGCGGCAGTTTTTTAATCATTGCTTGGAATCGGGAAGAATGGTCGCAAATTCAAAATCAATCAAACAAAAGCGTCCATCGGAAGAACGGTAGGTCACATTGCGCGGATCGGCGTCATCATGCCGCACGCCAAATTTTTCCAACTCGGCGAACAATTCTTTTATGCGCTGCTCATCAATTCGTTCGACGCGCGAACCGCAATTGGTCGTCACAATTTGCAGTTTCTTTTCATCCGCTTCAAGCAGTCGCGGGACGAAATTGCATCCGCGCGCTTCGAGAAATTTCAGGACGCGCGTTTCATTTTCAAATCTCTCTTTGGCGTTCGGGCCATGATAAGTTTTGAACACGCGCCCGTCGAAACTCAAACGGACGGTTGCGCGCAAAGTATTTTTAACCGTCAACATCTCTTCGCCTCACTATTGCCCATTGCGAGCGCGTTGGAAAGCGCTTTGCAAAAACAGAAACAATTTGCGCAGCGCGATAAAAATTCAACAGGCATTTTGAAAATGGTTTTCTTCTGTGAATAAGTTATTTTTTCAAAAAACCCTTATTTGATGAGGTTGAAAACGCGTTTTTCAGAACTTGCCGCAAAGTTCTTGCGACGTGGCATTCTCCCTGCTAAAAAGTCCAGCCACAGGTTCAACTGAAAGCTTCGGCGCAGTTGGATTGAGCTGCTGTATTTGCACAGACAACAACAAACACCAATCACGCACATGGCAAAATATAAATTAGAATATCTCTGGCTCGACGGTTACGAACCCGTTGCCAACATCCGCGGCAAAACCACCCTTAAGGAATTTGCGAAGTTTCCAAAACTTGAAGAGCTTCCCTGGTGGAACTTCGACGGCAGCTCGACGCGCCAGGCCGAAGGCCGCACTTCCGATTGCTTCCTTAAACCCGTCGCCGTTTATCCCGACACCACCAAAATTAACGGCGCCATTGTTATGTGCGAAGTGTTCATGCCCGACAAGAAAACGCCGCATCCGAGCAACGCCCGCGCGACGATTCCCGATGATCCCGGCGCATGGTTCGGTTTCGAGCAGGAATATTTTCTCTATAAAGGCGGCGCACCGCTTGGCTTTCCGCCCGGCGGCGGTTTTCCTCCGCCGCAAGGTGAATACTATACCGCTGTCGGCTACAAAAACGTCGGCTGCATCGCGCGCGAGATTGTGGACACGCATCTCCAACTCTGCCTCGACGCCGGCATCAACCACGAAGGCATCAATTCCGAAGTTGCAAAGGGGCAATGGGAATTCCAGATATTCGGCAAAGGCTCCAAAAACGCCGCCGACCAGATGTGGGTCGCGCGTTACCTGCTCATGCGCCTCTGCGAAAAATATGGCGTGGACGTGAACTGGCATTGCAAGCCGCTCGGCAAGGACGTGGACTGGAACGGCTCCGGCATGCACACCAACTTCTCCACGACGCAAATGCGCGAAGTGGGCGGCAAAGATTATTTTGAGGCACTCATGGCCGCGTTCGACAAATACAAAAACGAACATATCGCCGTTTATGGACCGGACAATCATCTGCGCCTGACCGGCCTGCATGAAACGCAGTCCATTGACAAATTCAATTACGGCGTCGGCAACCGCGGCGCGTCCGTGCGCTTGCCGCAAAGTTTCATTCCCGACGGCTATCGCGGCTATTTGGAAGATCGCCGACCGAATTCGCAAGGCGACCCCTATAAGATTGCGGGACGTATTTTGCAGACCATTGCCACCGTTTCGAAAGGCGGCGGCAAAAAAGGCAAAAAATAATTACGGTTCTTTGGGGAATCCAGTGGAGGAACTGGGAAAACGGCGCGGACGAAAGTTCGCGCCGTTTTTTTGTATTTACAACTGCACCTCTTGGCGTTTTGGAAAGGCTCGCTGTTTTATAAATTGTATGATTGAACGGGTTTTCCAATGTTCACAGTTGCGGCTGCATTTGTTTTCAATGAACGCGCGTCGGCGCATTGCACCCAAAGTGCGGGCAAAGTTTTGGCGATGATTTTTAAATCCAGCCAAAGACTGGAACGCTCGGAATACTCGATGTCGAAGCGAATCATCTGGTTGAACGTGGTGCGGTTTTTGCCGCTGACCTGCCAGAGTCCGGTAAGTCCGGGAACTGCATTGAGCCGCTGCCGCTGCCAGGATTCATAAAGTTCATATTCGTAAGGAATACACGGACGCGGCCCGACAATGCTCATTTCTCCGAACAACACGTTGATCAATTGCGGAAGCTCGTCGAGGCCGGTGACGCGCAACAGCGCTCCAAACGGAATGAGTCGCGGATCGCCGGTTGCGTCCAGCTTCGTCATGGGCATGTCGCCGCAAATCAACTCGCGCGTGTAGTTTTGGTGCAAATCTGTTTTTGCGCCCACCCGCATCGTTCGGAATTTGTAACACAGAAATATCCGTCCTTTGTAGCCGACCCGTTGCTGCTTAAAAAGCACTGGCCCGCGCGAACCGCACTTGATCAATAAAGCCACGGCGATTCCGACCACGACCAACGCTGGAGATAAACTCAAAATAATCGCACAGTCCAAAATGCGTTTACAAAGCGGCAGGCCGTTGACGGGATTTTTCTTCGCCAATAAGTTTTCAAAAATGGAATATGTCTTGGATTGCATAAAATCAAAGTTGTTGAAAAGTTTTAATTAACGAATGCGGTGAAAATCCAATTCATAGACCACAGAGGATGGGTCATTGGATTCCTTCATTTCGTTCTCGGAAATTTGCTCATAAAATCGGCCGCAACTGCACGTCAACAATTGGCCGGACGCATACGAAAGTTTTTCTCCGCAACGGCAAACCCAGCCGCGCAAACGCGCCGGACTGCCCACCACCAAACCAAAGTCCGGGACATCGTGCGTGACCACCGAGCCTGCGCCAACCATTGCCCAGCGTCCGACAGTGATGCCGGGCAACGTTATTGTGTGGGCGCCCAGCGTGCAGCCTTCTTTCAACAAAGTCCGGCCCGGTTGCGGCAAATATTTTTTGCTGCGCGGACGATAATCATTTGTGAAAACTGCGTTCGGACCGATGAAAACTTCATCCTCAACGGTCAAACCATTCCAGAGAAAAACCCCGCATTTGACGGTGACGCGATTTCCCACGCGCACGCCGCCTTCGATAAAAGTGTGGTCGCAAATATTGCAATCTTCTCCGATGGTCGCGCCGCCGACAATGTGCGCGAACGCCCACACGCGCGTTTCTTTTCCAATCACGGCTCCTTCGTCAACAATCGCTTTTGGATGGATAAAATTGGCGCGGTTTCCGTTGGCGGAAGCCAAAGATGTTTTTTCAGGCGGCAAAATAATTTCCAACTCCCCCTGCAAAAGCGCTTCAAGCTTTGTGTAATTCGCCGTTGAAATTTCGTAAAAATCGTGCGTGAAACAGCGCGCGCCAAAACCTTCCTTCCAATCCAGCAACCCATGATTCAACGCGCGTCCTTCGTTTTCATTGCAAGTGCCAAAATCAAAAAACCGCTTTTCCTTGTAATCCTCGATCAACCAGCCGAACAAATACGCCTGCGCGCCCATTTCCCGCCCTTTTTCCGTCACAGCGGCATATTGCGCGTGAGCGACCGTGGGCGTTTCATAAATAGTCACGCCTGCAATAATTTCGTCTTTGTGATAAGCCGAAAATTGTTTGATGTGTTCCGGGAAGTGCGAGGCGAGCAATGTGATTTCCTCAAGAGTATGAACCGGCTTGGCTCCGTGACGAGCCGCCAGTTGCGGAACCAGCGCACGTTCCCAAAACGGTTGAAAGTTTTTTTCCTGAACGACGCGCACTCCAAGATCGGTCGCTTTCTTGATGAGATTTTTGCGGGTTCTGCGGAACGGCAGCCGGTCCTCTTCCGAAACGGTCGTGGCGCAATCCCGCCGATACAATTTTGCTTCGAGCAGGAACAAGGCGTAGGCCACGTCGTCGTCGGGCAATGTGTTGTAAATAGCGGGAATTTTTCTATAAAAAATTTTGGAAATTTCTTCCTGATTCAAATATTTCAAAACAGCGTGGAAACAGGCCAAAACATTTTTGAGCGTTGCGTCGCGGGACACAACGAGGCCGCCATAAGTCAAACCTTCATGGCTGATGAGATTTCCATCCGCAGCCAGATTGGCGGGCAGGAGGCCGATCAATTTGTTGCCATCATAAATCATCAGCGAATAGTCGGTGAATCGGTCGCGGTGATATTCCATGTAATCGCGATAAAAAAGAAAAGTCGCGTTTTTGGCTTTGCTGACTAAGTCATCCCATTCCTCTTTCCGGTCGGAAGTGTAGCGCTTAACTAAAAATGTTTCCATCTCCGCAGATTTTTTTGGTGGGCGCAGGACGGTTTTAACCGTGCCCAGCAATTCATCCATCGCAAAAGGTTTTTGCAATACCGTGACTGGCTGAAGGCTTTGCTTTAATTCCGCAGGCGAGATTCCAGATGCCAAAATAATGGGCACGTCAACATTCATCGAATGCAATCGTTCAATCAACTCGATGCCTGAAAGCCTCGGCATTTTGTTGTCGGTGATCAAGAGGTCATAATGATTTGTTTGAATCGCGTCCCACGCTGCCGCGCCATCCTCTGCCAAATCCACCTGATAACCCGAGTCGGACAACGCAATGGCATTGAACCGCCTCACGACGTGATCGTCTTCGGCTACAAGAATGCGAACCGGCGCGAAGCCCGGCTTTTTACCGGAAATTTCTAAAAGCGTATTCATAAAATCGGAAATTTTGTTAAAATTCTTGCGGAAAAATCACAACGGGCGCTGGAATAATTATCTTTTCCAAATACAACGTGAACTGCATCATTCACCGCATCGCGTTCGCGAAAATTGAAACGCTTCCTTACTTCACCCGATGCAAAACATTTTTCCTTGGCGTCATCCTCTTTCATTTTTTTATTGCGAAATTGCTCACGGCTTGAAATTTACTAATGTTCCAAACCCGTTCTCCATCAGAAGTAGCTTAAGCTGTAATCATACCAACCGATTGAAGCCGCGTTTTCGCGTCAATTTCCGCAAAAATGAATCTGTTTCGGCGTTCCATTTTTATTTTTTCAACTTTTTAAGATGGCAGTTTGCAATTTTAATGTGGATTTTTGCATGGTTACACGCGCAAAATTTTTTAGAAAAATGCAACGGGAAAACGAACGAGGGAAATTGAAATTATTTTAATTGCGCCGCCAATTCTTCGCCAAGCGCGATTGCTTCTGCAACCGGGCGTTTCGCTTCGCCGCGTTTCACTTGTTCGTCTCGAAACGAAACCGCTCGCATGGAAATTTTGTCGCCAACAATTTCCGCGAACGCCGCGACCGGACTCTGGCAGCCGCCGCCCATCGCGCGTAAAAAAGCACGCTCGGCGCTCGTGCAATGAAACGTGTTGAAATGATTCAGACGCTCGCAAATTTTTACGATGCGTTCGTCGTCCGCGCGAATCTCAATGCCAATGGCGCCTTGCCCGACGCACGGCAGCATCGCGTCCAAATCCAAAACCGTTGCGAGCAAACCATCCGGCACGGCGTCGCCCGCGAGTTTTCCATCCGGCTTGATTTCAAAATTCAATCGAGTTAAACCTGCGAGCGCGAGAACCGTCGCGTCCAATTCGCCGCGCTCGGCGACTTTTTGCATTCGCGTCGGCACATTGCCGCGAATCTCGACGATTTTGAAATCCGGTCGCGCGGCAAGCAATGACATTTTTCGCCGCGTGCTGCTGGTGGCAATCGTCGCGCCTTTCGGAAAATCCTTCAGCATCATTCCTGCTTTGAAGCCACGCAGTTCATTCTGGCCGGGCGACCATTCATCGGATTTTTCCGTCGCGCGTTTTTTCAAAAAATCCGCGTCGCGGTAAATCAAAACGTCGCGCACGTCCGCGCGCTTGGGCGTGGCGGCAAGAATCAAACCTGCGGGAATTTCCGTCGGCAAATCTTTCAGGCTGTGAACGGCAAGGTCGGCCTTGTTTTTAAGCAACGCGATTTCAAGTTCCTTCGTGAACAAACCTTTTGGCAAACCACCTTCGACAAGCGACGATTTTTGCAATTTGTCGCCAGTTGTTTTGACAATTTTCAATTCAAAGCGCAGGCGCGGAAAAATTTTGCGGCATTGTTCCGCAATTAAATTTGCCTGCGCGAGCGCGAGCGCGCTGCCGCGCGTGGCGATTACAATTGGACGTTCAACCGGCATCTTTAGACAGGATTAACAGAATTCACAGAATTGAAAAAATAATTCTGATAATTTTGTTAATTCTGTCTCTCATTCGTGGCGAAAGCTGTTTGCAGATTTAGCGGAAGACTTGTTTTATGCGCGACAAGCAATGGCTTAACTTTTTCCGCGATGATTTCCTCGCAGCGGACAATTTCCTCTTTGCGCAATTTCAAATAGTCGTCGGCGATGGATTGCAAGTCGTCAATGTTGTAGAGATAAACATTCTCCAGAAAATTCACGGCGGGATCAATGTCGCGCGGCACGGCGATGTCAATGAGCAGCAGCGGACGATTTTTGCGCGCCTTCATCAACGGCTCAAGTTTGGCGCGATCCAAAATGTGATGCGGCGCGGACGTGCTGCTGATGGCGATGTCAATTTTTTCAAACTCCGCCGCCCAATCATCGAATTGCACGGCGCGCCCGGAAAATTCTTTCGCCAAAATTTCCGCGCGTTCAAATGAGCGGCTGGCGACGATGATGCTTTTTGCGCCGCGCGAAAGCAAAGCGCGCGCGACTTTTTCGCTCGTGTCGCCCGCGCCGATGACGAGCACGTCGCGCTCGGCGAGCGAGCTGAAAATTTTTTCCGCGAGTTCGACGGCGACGGATGCGACCGAAACACTGCCGCGCTGAATGTTCGTGTGCGTGCGAATGTGTTTGGCGACGTGAAAGGCGCGCTGGAAAATTTTGTTCAAGCGCGCGCCGGTGTGTTCGTGCGCGTGCGCGAGTTTGTAGGCGTCCTTGAGTTGGCCGAGGATTTCCGTTTCGCCCAGAATCATTGAGTCGAGGCCGCTGGCGACTTTGAACAGATGTTGCAAACTTTGCGGCTCGGCGAGCGTGTAAATTTCCTCGCCAAGCGGATTTTCAAAATCATGGACGGTTTTGAGGAATTGTTTTAATTCAGAAAATGCTTTCGACGGCTCAAGCGAAGTCGCGGCATAAATCTCCACGCGATTGCAGGTTGAGAGAATCACGGCTTCGCTGGCGATGCCGGATTTTCGCAGTGATTTGAGCGCGCCGGGAATTTTCGCGTCCGCAAAAGCGAATCGTTCCCGCAGTTCGACGGGCGACGTGTGGTGGCTCAAGCCGATGACGATTACATTCATGGATGATGAATCGGAGAGAGCAAAAGAAATCCCCAGAATGTGAGCAGAATGAACGCAAAACTTCCGACCGTGCTCCATGCGAAGCGGCGTCCGCCTTGGCCGAATTTCCAGCGCGCGATCAACAGCGCGAGATAAAATGCCCAGATGAAAATCGAGTAATCAAGCAACGGATCATTTTTGAAATAGACGCCGAATTTTTGTTTGAGCAAAAACGGACTGAACGCGAGTCCCGCTGTGAGCAAAAAAATTCCGCCGAGCAAAAGGCCGCTCATCACGCGTTCGAGGCGTTGGATCGGCGGCAGCATGGAAAAAATGGCGCGCAGTTTGTGGAATTTCAAATCATGTTCTTCCGTGAGAAACATCAGCGCGGCGACGGCGCTCAATCCGAACGCGCCGATGGCCAGAAGAATTAATGTGGCGTGCAGACTCGTCAGCCCGTTTGAAAAATCCGGATGCAAACTGTGCGGCGGGTCAAGCGCGGGCATGAGCGCGAAAACGCCCATCGCGAAAAGAACCGGCGATGCGAACGCGCCGAGAAATCGGAGGCGATGGGAAATTCCAATGACCAGAAATGCGGCGACGATTGTCCATGCGATGAAGGTCGTGGCTTCGTAAAGATTGTTGACGGGGCATTGTTTGAAATTGAAGCCGCGCAGGAACATGGCGACCGTGTGCAACGCGAACGCGGCGAGCAGCAGAAAATAATTCGCGCGGTCGTCCGTGCGAAAACCTTTTCGCCAGAGGAAAACCGAATAAACCGCGCTCAAACCGTAAAGCGCGACGGCGAGCAAAAAGAAATGCCTGTCAGTGAACCAAGACACGGTGACAGCTTAATTCAAAAACACCAACAAGTGCAACCTTGCCAATTTCCCTCGCGTTTTGTCTAATCCTTGTGTGCTCAATCAGCAGACGCTCAATCGCGCCGCCAGTTTTTCCGGCATCGGCTTGCACAGCGGCAACCGGGTCAACATGACCATCCTGCCCGCGCCTGCGAATTCCGGCGTGCGGTTTCGCCGTGTTGATCTTGAAGGCAAGCCGGAAATCGAGGCGCGCGTGGAAAATGTTTCGGAAACGAATCGTTCCACGACGCTCGCAAAAGGAAATGTAAAAATCCACACGGTCGAGCACGTCCTCGCCGCGCTCGCGGGTTTTGGGATTGATAATGCAGTGATTGAACTGGATGCGAATGAGCCGCCGATTGCGGACGGCAGTTCGCGCGAGTTTTGCAAAGTGATTGAAGCGGCTGAAATAGCGCCGCAGGTTGAGAAAAAAGAATTTTATTCGCCATCCGAGCCGATTGAAATGCAATTGGGCGAAACGGTGATGACGTTGTTTCCCGACGACGGTTTCAAAATTACTTGCACGAGCGCGGACAAGAAAGGTCGTTTCACGCAATTTTACAGCACCGAAGTCACGCCGAAAACGTGGGAAAAAGAATTGTCGCATGCGCGGACTTTTTGTTTTTACGAGGAGATCGAACATCTCATCAAAAATAATCTTATCAAGGGCGGCAGTCTGGAAAATGCGATTGTGATTCGTGACGACGCGGTTCTCACGACCGAGCCGTTGCGTTATCCTGAAGAATTTGTGCGGCACAAGATGCTCGACATCGTCGGCGATTTATCATTGCTCGGAAAACCGATTCGCGGACATTTGATCGCCATCAAGCCGAGCCACACTGCAAATTGCGAATTTGCAAAATTAATTCAAGCGCAGATGAACAAGCCATTGCGAGCGGCGCAGGCGTTCGGGCCGCCGCCGGTCGCACAAAGGGACGAAGGAAAAAAATCCGCGCTGCTGAAACAAATGGAGCAAAACGCCGAATTGAATGTCGAGCAGGTGATGCAAATTCTTCCGCATCGGTATCCATTTTTGTTTTTGGACGGCGTTTCTAAAATTGACGGCAACAAAATCACCACGTTCAAAAATGTCACCATCAATGAGCCGTATTTTCAGGGGCATTTTCCGGGTCATCCCATCATGCCCGGCGTGCTGCAACTGGAAGCCATCGCGCAGACGGCGGGGATTTTGATGCTGCGGCAAGCGGAAAACGCGGGACAAATCGCCTACTTTAT
The DNA here is from genome assembly GCA_036501565.1 of Verrucomicrobiia bacterium. Taxonomy (GTDB): domain Bacteria; phylum Verrucomicrobiota; class Verrucomicrobiia; order Limisphaerales; family UBA11358; genus UBA11358. The sequence continues at coordinate 1,097 of DASYAA010000011.1, read as the reverse complement.
GGCGGCGGAAAATGTAAAGTGGCGCAAGCCGGTTTTGCCCGGCGACATTCTGGTCATCGAAGTGGAAATGACAAAAACACGCGGCAAACTGGGCAAAGCCAAAGGCGTTTGCAAAGTGGATGATGAAATTGTCAGCGAGGCGGAAGTGACTTTCATGTTGCGCCCGGAATAAATTATGACTTTGGTCCATCCTTCAGCAGTCATTCATCCGAAGGCGCAGATTGGTTCGGGCTGCGAAATCGGACCGTATTGCGTCATCGGCGAACACGTCATGCTCGGCGAGAGGTGCAAATTGCATTCGCATATTGTCATTGACGGACGCACGAAAGTGGGAAAAGGAAATGAAATTTTTCCGTTCGCAAGCATTGGATTGAAGACGCAGGATTTGAAATGGAAAGGCGGAATCACGCGAACGGAAATTGGGGACAGAAATACGTTTCGCGAATATGTCACGATTCACAGCGCGACGGGCGAAGGCGAAATTACACGCGTCGGTTCGGATAATCATATCCTTGCGTATTGTCACATCGCGCACAATTGCGCGCTCGGCGACAAAATCATCATGTCGAACGTCGCGACGCTCGCGGGCCATGTGACGGTGGAAGATTTTGCGGTGATTGGCGGACTGGCGGCGATTCATCAATTTTGTCGCATTGGAAAGCTGGCGATGATCGGCGGCTGTTCGAAAGTCGTGCAGGACGTGCCGCCGTTTATGATTGCCGACGGAAATCCGGCGGAGACGCGCACAATCAACAAGGTCGGCATGGAGCGCAATAATATTTCTGAAGAAGCTCAAGGTGCGTTGCGGCAGGCCTACAAAATTTTGTTCCGCGAAGGGCTTTCTATTTCAAACGCATTGGTGAGAATCGAACAGGAATTGCCATCATTGTGGGAAGTTCGGGACTTGATTCAATTTGTCCGGACAAGCGAACGCGGAATCAGCAAATAATTTTTTTTAGAAAAGCTGTTGACAGAAGTTTGATGATTTTATAATTTGTCGAAGTCGGTAGTCCGTAAAATAACAATTTAGCCGGTAGCCCTTCAGATTTTCGAAAGAAAAGATTGAGGGGATCGGTTTTTTGTCGTTTTGCGTGTCC
>DASYAA010000010.1:0-3059 GCA_036501565.1 Verrucomicrobiia bacterium | reverse complement strand
TTCCGCACAAACATTTTCCCCGGCAACTGTTTCACCACGCGCTTCATCTCCAGGCTCAAAAGTGAAACCGAAACCGCCGAACTCGGCAATCCGCTTTTGCGGATCACTTCGTCAATCGTCAACTCATCGTCAGTTTTCAGCGCGTCGAAAACTTTTTGCTCGTTCTCCGAAAGTTCAAGCGCAGGCAAAACTCCCGTTTCACCCGGCGACGGCGGACGGTTGCTCGCGGGAAACAAATACTCGAACTCGCTCAAAATATCTTCCGCCCCTTCGCACAGTTTCGCGCCCTTTTTTATCAAGTCGTGACAACCCTTGCTGCGCGGCGAATCAATCCGTCCGGGAACTGCGAAAACTTGCCGTCCAGCTTCCACCGCCATGTTCGCCGTGATGAGCGCGCCGCTCGTTGTATTTGCTTCGACGACGACCGTTCCCAGAGTCATGCCAGCGACGATGCGGTTGCGGATCGGAAATGTTTGTTTATCCGCCGGACGGTTGAACGGAAATTGCGTGATGACTGCGCCATTTTCCGAAATGCGTTGAAACAATTCCGCGTTCTCCGTCGGGAAAACCAAATTTATTCCCGTTCCCAAAACGCAAATCGTTCTTCCTTTCGCGCTCAACGCGCCTTGGTGCGCCGCCGTGTCAATGCCGCGCGCGCCGCCGCTCACCACCGTCACGCCGACGTAGGCGAGCTGATACGCCAGCTTGCGCGCGGTCTCGATGCCGTAATGCGTCGTCTGCCGCGAGCCGACCATCGCCACGGCGTTTTTGTCCTTCGCGGTCAGCGCGCCCTTGACGTAAAGCACGAGCGGGGGATCGTAAATCTCGCGGAGCAGCGCGGGATAATTTTCATCCGCAGAAATCAAAACGTGGCAGCCGAAATCCGAAATGCGTTTCAATTCTCCCGCGAGGTCAACGGATTTTTCCCAATTGGAAATCGCCTCGGCGGTTTCGTCGCCGATGTTGCGGACGCGGAGCAGTTCGGATTTGGAGGCGACGAGGATTTTTGGCGCGTCGCCGAAATGCTCGAACAACGTGCGGGCGCGCACCGGCCCGACGTGCTCGATCATGTTCAACGCGATGAAGGCTTCGCGGGAATCCATGCCGGATTAAAAAGTTTCAAGTGCTGGCTGGCAAGTTTTAATCCCAAATCGTTTTCACGCCGGTATGCTTGGAGATTTTCTCATCCTTCGTCACAATCGTCAATCTGTGGACGAGCGCGGTCGCGACAATAATCCTGTCCGCCGGATCGCCGTGAAATTTTCCCAGCGCATAACTTTTTGCCGCGATATTTCCAGTGATGTTCAAGACCGGCAGCCGTTCCACAACCTTGTCCATCCAGTCCGTCAAAGGAATTGAAAGTTTGATCCGCTTTTTGTCCACGAGGCAGGCGACTTCCCAAAGTGAAATGCCGCAGACCGCATTTTCGCCGGATTGCTGCGCCACTTTGCGGACGGCCGCCGGCAGATGCGGATCGTCTTCCATTGCCCAGATCAGTGCGTGGGTGTCCCAGAGGTTGGTCATTTTTCCGCGTCCCAAGTTTCGCCGGTGGAAAACAGTTCTTTCAGTCCGGCCTGATGCTTGAGCGTGCCTTTGGTGCAGCCGAGAAAACCGTCCTTGTGGCTGTCCAGCGTGAAAATCCACGACAGGCCGTTCTCGACGACGCGCACGGACGCGCCGGACGCGGTGAGATGCTTCATCTTGGTGAAGTCCCGGACGAACTTGCGCGTGTTGACTTCGATTGTGTCAGCCATGTGTCAGACAATAGGATTTATTTTGAAAACTGTCAAGCGCCGGACGTGGCGGCAAGAATTGTTTCGCGCTGGACAAAAAATTTCAAGGCGAAATAATGGTGATATGAAATTAAATAAGCTGCACAGTTTACGGCTAAAATTATTTATTTTTTGGCTCGTGGTAATTGCGCTATTTACAGGCTATGGATTCTACACTGGCGGGAATGTCGTCTATGGGGACAGATTTTATTGGAGCAATGCGATTCACGACGCTATCGGATTGGCAGCTTTCGGCGTAACTGTTGCTACACTAATTGCGGTCGGAACTTTTGCAATTGTTAATGTGCGCTCTTACGGTCTTGGTAAAGGTCGAGCCGTAAGCCTTATAGCAACCTCATTGATAATAAGTATAATTTTCCCGCCCATTGTGGCAGCATGCACGGGGTTATTTGGCAGTGGAGATGATGCGTTGTTTCTTCCATCTGAAATTTTCTTATCAATATGCACAAGTGTTGTAGGATTTGCCGCATTGGCTCTCTATATTTGTTTTGCGCGGCGGAAAACAACAATTTCCCAAGATTGATTGCCCTATCGCTTTCTGTTACTGAATCCGCGTGCCCGACCCGAGCCTGCTCATCCTGATCCCGGCTTACAACGAAGAAGCGCGCATCGAACCGGTGCTGCGCGATTACGCGCAGTTTTTCCAGCAGAATTATTCCGGCAAGTTCCGCATCTTCGTCGTCCTCAACGGCTGCACGGACGACACGCTCGGCGTGGTCAAGCGCGTCGCGGCGGATTTTCCCGAGGTGCGCGCGCTGGAATTCCGCTCGGCCATCGGCAAGGGTGGCGCACTCATCGAAGGTCTCCGGCTCGCGTCGCTCGGCGATTTGATCGGTTACGTGGATGCCGACGGCGCGACGCCGCCGCGCGCGTTTCTGGATTTGGTCAGAAAAATAAACGGAGCTGATTGCGTCATCGGCTCGCGCTGGATGCCCGGCGCAGTTATTCATCAGTCGCAAACAAACAACCGCCAGTTCGCCAGCCGCGTTTTCCATTTCATCGTGCAATTATTGTTTTGGATGAACATCCGCGACACGCAATGCGGCGCGAAAGTGATGAAGCGCGAGGCGGTGGAAAAAATTCATGACAGCCTTTTGATTGCCGACATGGCGTTCGACATCAATTTGCTTTACTCGATTAAGCGCGCCGGTTTCAAAATTTTGGAAGTGCCGACGGAATGGACGGATAAAGCGGGCACAAAAGTCGCGCTCGTGCGGGCGTCGCTGACGATGCTGCTGTCGGTCATCCGCATCCGGCTGATTTACT
>DASYAA010000009.1:0-6676 GCA_036501565.1 Verrucomicrobiia bacterium | reverse complement strand
TGGAAACTCATAAGGATGAGATCGGCCTGCTCATGACCGACCAGCGGATGCCCGGCGAAAAGGGCGTATGGCTTTTGGAACGCGCGCGGAAGCTGCGTCCCCGGATCATTCGCGTGCTTGCAACCGCCTACGCGGACATGGACGCGGCCATCGCTGCCGTGAACAGCGGGGCGATTTACAAGTACGTTTCCAAACCCTGGGATCCGCCGCAACTCGAGGAAACCCTCAAGCACGGTTTGGAATTCTTTATCGTGCAGACCGAGCGCGACAAATTGAAATTTCAACGGCTGTTTGAATTGCTGTTCAAGGATGAACTGGCGACGTTGCCGGCGGGCAGCAGGATTTCGTTGAAGGCGGAATTGCAAAATGAAAGCGCAAAGCCGGAAATTGTTTTGCATATCAGCGACAATGGTCCGGGTTTGCCAGAGGAAGCGTTGCGGGTCATCTTCGATCCATTCGTCGTGCAAGGCAGCGTGCCATCTGAATATGGCATAAATCTGATGGCCTGTTTTTTTATCGTTCATCATCACGGCGGGAAAATTGAAGCCAAGAGCCGGGCTGGTCACGGCACAACATTCATCATCCGACTGCCGTTGCAACCTGAACGCGCTGCATCGTCATCGCTTGACGACGGTGCATTTCTTCAAAAAGCACTATTAAATGAAGGTCTCTGGGAGAAATTGCTGACCGTCGGGTAATTCATTTCACTACACGTTCCGGCAAAATTTTGCATCGAGTTGCAAGTTTCCATTGACCTTGAAGCCTGACCTGTGGAAAATACACGCGCAGTGAAGGTAACCGGGCACAGTTGTAATTTGTTTGGTGCGCGATGAAAACCATTCTGGTATTGTCGAATCATCCTGACTTCGCGGAGACGATTCGCGCAGGGCTGAACCCCGGACAATACCGCATCGTTCACCGTCTCGGCGTGGATGAGGCCGAACCGCTGCTGGTGCATGGGCTGGTGAGCGCGTGCATTCTCGACGTTGATTTGATGGATGTCGAAATTGTCTGGGTTGTCGAACGTCTTCGCCGCCGCGATGCCAAATGTCCCATCATCGCCTACACTGTTGAAAGTGAATCGGCATGGGAAGAAGAGGCGTTCCTTCACGGCATTACACACGTTCTAACCAAACCCGTCCGCACGAGACTTTTAAGCTCATTGCTTGAGCGTTTGTTGCTTCCGCCGACAATGCCGCGCGCCACGGTCAGCGTCCCGGCGGGCAACACCGCGATTTTCGCACGCGCCACGGCTGACCCGGATGCCGCCGACCGTTTCGTCAAAACAGCGCAAACGCTCAACGTGTTGCGCGATTTCTCGTCCATCCTCACGCATTCACTGAACGCCGAGGCGATGCTGAAACAATTTTTATTGTTCCTGCGCGAAATTTTGAGCGTCAACCGCGCCGCAATTTTTTTGAATCGTCCGTGTTCGCCGATGATTGAAGGTTTTTCGCCGGACGACAGCCGCCGCCTGCGTTCCGCCGCCGCCATCGGACTTTCGCCGGGCCTGCTCGAACATTTTGAATTGTCGCTCGACTCCGGCATCGGCGGGCAACTTTCAAAATTGGGAAGAATTTTGCGCCGGGACAGCGATGAAGTCCGCGCTGACACAGAGACGCAAAAGGAATTTGAACTGCTTGGCGCGCAAGTGACCGTGCCGATTCCCGACCGTGACGGAATCATCGGTCTTGCCGTTTTCGACGGGCGAGTCACCGGCGAACCGCTCGTGAACGTCGAATTGGAATTGATTTTTCACCTGCTCGAACAGGTCGGCCTCGCGCTCCGCAACATCTGGCTGCACGACCAGCTCGCGGACAACAACGAGATGATGACTGATGTGCTGCGTGAATTGAGCAGCGCGTGCATTGTCGTCGGGCGCGACCTGAAAATATTGCATGCAAACAAATCTGCGCGCCGGCATTTTGGCCAGAAGAACAAACGCACCGGCGAACTGGAATTTAGCGATTTGCCGCAGGCGCTCGGCGCGAAAATTTATCAAGTGCTTAAAACCGGCGCGGCGATGGGGCCGTATCGCTACGAACCTGAAAATTCACCCGGCACCGTTTACAACATCAGCATCATCCCGTTCCAACGCGGGAATTCCAGCGTGCCGGTCTCCGCGCTGCTCACCGCCGACGACCTCACGCAGACGGAGCAATTGCGCAAGTTGGAAGTCGAGGCCGCAAACCTGCGCCTCGTCAAAACCATGGCCGACCGCATGGCGCACGAAATCGGCAACACGATGGTCCCGCTTTCGACGCACCAGCAATTGCTCGCGGAAAAATACAAGGACGCCGAATTCCGGCAATCGCTCGACCACGCGCTCGCCGACGGCGTCAAGCGCGTCACGCGGTTGATCAACCAGATGCGGTTCCTCGCGCGCGAAGGCCAACTTGAACCGGAGGCATTCGCAGTCGAGAAAGTGATTCAAGAGGCTTATCAGGAAGCGCGCAAACATCAACCGGTCGAAACTCCGCAATTGCAATACGAAAACGGCGGCAAGCCCGTCGTCATCACCGGTGACCGTGCCGCGCTCAAGCACGCCTTCGCCGAAATCATGCTCAACGCGATGCAGGCCAATCCGAAGAAGCCGACGGTTGGCGTGCGCCTAAACACCGCCGCGAACAAAGACGGAAAACAGGATTTGCAGATTGAAATCGAGGACAACGGCTCCGGCTTCACCGCCGAGACTGCGCAGAAAGTGCCGTCGCCATTTTTCACCACGCGCAACGTCGGCCTTGGCCTCGGCCTGACCGTGAGCCGGAAAATCATCGAGACGCATCACGGCAAACTTGAAATTGTCCCGCCGCAAACCGGCCAGCACGGAGTCGTCCGCGTTTCTCTGCCGATGGATTCCAGCGTCGTCACGGCAGCGTGATTCAAAATTCCGTATTCTTCCGAATCGCTTCAAGAACGGTCATGCGAGGAGTCTTGATTGGAATTGCCCGGCTCAATTTTTTGGCCGGAAACATTTTTGTCGCGGCTGTGAATGAACAAACCGGTTTGATAAACGATGTAATAGCCAACGGTCAGCGCGATGATGAAAAAAGTCAGCGGACTCTGCATTGGCGGTGGATGATTGGGTGCCGTCGAGATGTCGCGGAGTATCCAGAAGCGATAAACCATTCTTCCAATCAACAGCAATGAAAGCGCAACGCCGATATGTGTGTTGGGTGTGTAAAAATGACCTGTGTCCGTCGTTTCAAAACGCGTGAGTCGCAGTCCGACAAAACCCAGCAGTGCGCCGAGCAACAGGCCGCCGCCGAAACCGAGCAACAAATTCGTGTTTTGCAATGACGTGCCGATAATCAGCAAGCTGACGAGGGAAAGAATGACGATGGAACTGATGGCGCGGCGCGGATGCAAATTTTGCCTGCCGATGTTGCGGCGCACACGGCGATACATTCTCCAAGCGATGAGACACACTAAAAGAATGGGAACGATTGTCTTGGACGACATGCGCGGAGATTAAATTTTCAATTCCGATTGTCCAGAGGAATTGCTTTTCATTTAGGAATAAAATTATTTTCCTTCAACACCTTTAAGGTAGGCAAAAATCAGTTCCGGCAAATCACGGCTGTAACCGCCTTCGAGCAAACTGAAAAACGGAATTTTTAACGCGCGCAATTTCTTGCCGAGCCAGTGAAAATCTTCCGCGCGCAATGTGCCGTCGGCGAGCGGGTCACGCACATAAGCGTCAAATCCTGCGGACACGGCAATAAGTTCGGGCTGGAAATTTTTCAAATCGTCCAGCGTGCGGGCAAGCGTGGCCAGATAAATTTCGCGTGGTGCGGATGGCGCAACGGGATAATTGAAACAATTTTTATCGGCGTTTTTTTCACCCGTGCCGGGATATGCCGGAAATTGGTGAATGGAAAAAAACGCGACGCCTTCGCGATTGAGCAAAATATCTTCCGTGCCGTTGCCGTGATGCACGTCGAAATCGAAAATGGCGACGCGCTTTGAACCCGTGGCCGCAGCTTCAAGCACGGCGATGGCGATGTTGTTCAAGTAACAAAAACCCATTGAGTGATCGCGTGTGGCGTGATGTCCGGGCGGGCGCATGAGGCTGAAAACATTTTTGCCGCCGAACGTAAATTTCAAAGCGTCGAGCGCGGCGGCGACGGATGCCCGGGCGTAATCGGAGATGTTTTCATAAAATGGCGTGTCGGCGTCGAAGTCTTGCGGAATTTTCAGTCGCGCGAGTATTTCGGGCGAATGCGCGCGGAGAATTTGCTGGTCGGTTGCCTTTGTCGGAGCAGTCCATTCAATTGAGATTTCATTTTGATTTTTCAATCGTTCAATTGTGGCGGTGATTCGCGCGGGACGTTCGGGATGTCCATAACGTGAATAGTCGGCGCACTTTTCATCAGTGATGATGGTCACAAAAAAATTTAACCACGAATTTACACAAAGCGTCACTAATTTTGTCGGCAATCGGAATTGTTTTGTTAAACTCACGCGATATGAAACGAAATTTTTTTGCAGTTGCGTTCATGCTCGGCGTGTTCGTTTTCAACGCCGGTGCATGGGATTATGAAGGACATCGCGCGGTCAACGAATTGGCGCTGGCGTCGTTGCCTGCGGATTTTGGCGGATTTGAACTGACGCCCGCGTTGAAGAATCGCATCGCGTTTCTCGCGGGCGAGCCGGATCGCTGGCGCAACACCAGCGATCTTCCGTTGAAGCATGTGAACGGGCCGGATCATTACATTGATTTGGAGGATTTGAAATTATTCGGGCTGACGCCGGAAACGCTGCCGATAATGCGGTATGATTTTGTCGAGATCATCACGCTGGCGCGCGCGGCGCATCCGAAAAGATTTCCGGCGATTGATCCGGATAAAAATGCCGATCACACGCGCGAACTGGATGGTTTTCTGCCGTGGGCGATCAATGAATATTTTGAAAAATTAAAATCGGATTTCAGCACGCTCAATGCGCTTCGGCAATACGGCGGCACGCCGCAAGAAATCGCCAACGCGGAGGCGGACATCGTTTATGTGATGGGCGTGATGGGACATTTTGTCGGCGACGGCTCGCAGCCGCTGCACACGTCGGTGCATTTCAACGGCTGGGTCGGCCCCAACCCAAAAGGTTACACGACGAGACAGACTTTTCATGCTTGGATTGACGGCGGCTATTTTAGAAAGACCGGCGGAATAAAAGTTGAAACGCTCGTCGGAAAAATCCGGCCCGCCACGCGCATCGCAAATGCGAACGACGCGGAGGCAATGTTCCGCAACATTGTCGCTTATCTTGTCGCGCAAAATAAATTCGTCGAGCCGCTTTATGAAATGGAAAAGAACGGCCAATTGACCGGCGAAGGCGAGAAAGGCATGGAAGGTCTGCCGTTTCTTGACGGTCAGCTTGTGAAAGCCGGTCAAATGCTCGGCGACATTTGGTTGACGGCGTGGCTCGACGCGCCGGAGGACACTTATCTGGAAAGACAACTTCAACAGCGCGCCGCAAATTCACAGCCGCAGTGAATTGTTTTGGAATTGGTGGGCCCGCTCGGATTTGAACCGAGGACCAAGCGATTATGAGTCGCCTGCTCTAACCGCTGAGCTACGGGCCCGCAAAACCGAACATAAATGAATTTCCGTCGTAATGGAAATCCATTTTAGCAGACTTGTTTTCAAGACAATTTTGATTGCGACATCATCCGTAAACTGCTTTGTTTCTGCGCCGCTCATTTTTTCGTGAAAATCACCAACCAAAATCCCGACGCTGACATTGGCGCGAGCGCGTGGCTGGTCGAGATGGAGGACCATCGCATTTTGCTCGACGCGGGAATGCACCCGAAGCGCGAAGGCCGCGACGCTTTGCCATTGTTCGGCAAGGCCGGTCAGGTCGAGGTGGATGCGATTGCGATTTCGCATTGCCATCACGATCACGTCGGCTCGCTGCCGGTGGCGTTGCGGCATTTTCCCAAGGCGCACGTTTTGATGAGTGAGTTGAGCTATTTCATCGTCGAGCGCGTGTTGCATAATTCGGTCAACGTGATGACGCGCCAGCGCGACGAACTGGGCATCCGCGAATATCCGCTCTACACGCACGACGAAGTGGACGACATCGCGCCGCGATTTCAAGGCTTCAAATATAATCGTGAAATCGAGTGGGCATCGTTCAACAAATCGCGCGCGGGCGTGCCATCGCCGACGTTGGAATTTTTTGACGCCGGCCACACGCTGGGTTCGGCGGGCATTATGATTCGCGGAAAAAAGGAAACACTATTTTACACGGGCGACGTTTGTTTTCACGACCAGACTATTTTGCGGAGCGCGCGGTTTGAAGACGTAAAAGCGGACGTGCTCATTATGGAAACGACGCGCGGCAATCGTGAAGTGCCGAAAAATTTCACGCGCGAAAGTGAGATTGAACGGCTGGTCGCGGCAATTCATAACGCGCTCAAACGCAAAGGTTGTGTTTTGATTCCGGCGTTCGCATTGGGTCGCACACAGGAAATTCTTGCGTTGCTTGCACTGCTCATGCGCGAGGGGAAATTGAAGCAGCAGCCGATTTATATCGGCGGGCTGGGCCGCGTGTTCACGGAAATTTACGATCTGGAAGCGCACCGCACGCATCGCCAGCACACGAATCTGCAATTGCATGACGCGCTGAATCTTGTGGTGCTGGAAAAAGATCAGTCGGAAAACATGAAATTGAGCGG
>DASYAA010000008.1:0-18792 GCA_036501565.1 Verrucomicrobiia bacterium | reverse complement strand
TGTTGACGGTTTTGGAAATCGCGCCGCTGATGAACGGCTGCGCTGCGCCCATCATTTTCAGGTGCGCCATATATTGAATGCTGCGCTTGCCTTTGTGCGGCTTGAACGCGCAATCGAATACGGACAAATGCCCGGGCTTGAGGCCGCTGCGGATCGTTTCGCCGTTTTCCTCAACGTCTTCAATCGTGTCGTGCTTCTCGACGTGCGCGATGATATTTTTAATTTCAGTTTCGTTGTAGCCGAGACGACGAAGCGCGTCCGGCACGCCGCGATTGACAATTTTCAACATGCCGCCGCCTGCGAGCAATTTGTATTTCACGAGCGCGATGTCCGGCTCGACGCCCGTTGTGTCGCAGTCCATCAGAAACGCAATCGTTCCCGTCGGCGCGAGCACGGTGACTTGCGCGTTGCGATAGCCAAATTGTTTTCCTTTGGCCAGCGCGCCGTCCCACGTTTTGCGCGCTTCAATTTTCAAATAATTAAATTCCGCGCTCGGCTGAATTTCTTCAACGGCGTCGCGGTGCAATTGGATGACGCCGAGCATGGACTCAACGTTGTCCTTGGCGACGGTTTTTTCCACGCCCGCGCAACGCGCGTCGTGATAACCTTTGAAAGCGCCGACGTTCGCGGCAATTTCCGCGCTCTGTTCGTAAGCGTGACCGGTCATGATCGAAGTGATCGCGCCAGCAAGCGCGCGGCCTTCGTCGGAATCGTAAGGTAAACCGTAGCTCATGCAAAGCGAGCCGAGATTCGCAAAGCCAAGTCCGAGCGTGCGGAAAATGTGGGAATTTTCGGCGATGTCTTTTGTCGGATAACTTGCGTTGTCCACGAGAATTTCCTGCGCGGTGATGAAAATCCGCACGGCGGCCTTGAATCTTTCCACGTCAAAAATTCCATCTTCGCGTTTGAATTTCATCAAGTTCAGCGACGCGAGATTGCACGCGGTATTGTTTATGAAAACGTATTCGCTACACGGATTCGTCGAATGGATCGGCTCGGTGCCTTTGCACGTGTGCCATTTCTGGATCGCGCCGTCGTATTGCATTCCGGGATCGCCGCAAATGTGCGTGCCTTCGGCAATCTTCATCAGCAATTTGGCCGCGTCCTTTTTTTCGAGCGGTTTGCCGCCATTGGTGATGCTGCGCGTCCACCATTCTTTTCCGGCGAGCGCAGCCTGCATGAATTCATCGCTCGCGCGCACTGAAAGATTTTCGTTCTGATACATCACGCTGCCGTAAGCATCGCCGTTGTAAGAACCGTCGTAGCCTTGCTCAATGAGCGCCCACGCCTTTTTTTCTTCTTTCTGCTTGGCATCAATAAATTCTTCGATGTCGCCGTGCCAGTCGCGGAGCGTATTCATTTTCGCGGCGCGACGTGTTTTGCCGCCGGACTTCACAACATTGGCAACCTGGTCATAAACTTTGAGAAAACTCATCGGGCCGCTCGGACGCCCGCCGCCGCTTAATTTTTCCTTGCTCGAACGCAACGGCGACAAATCCGTGCCGGTGCCGGAACCATATTTGAAAAGCATCGCTTCACTCGAGGCGAGGCGCATGATGTCTTCCATGTTGTCCTCGACCGACTGGATGAAGCACGCGCTGCCTTGCGGATATTCGTATTGCGACGGCGCGCGTTCGGCTTCGCCGGTCTTGCGATTGTAAAACCAATTACCTTTGCCGGATTTTTTGCCGACGCCGTATTCGTGGAAAAGTCCGACATTGAACCACACCGGCGAATTGAACGCGCCGTATTGATTCAGGCAAAGCCACGTCAACTCCTCGTAAAAAACTTCGCCGTCCGCCTTGCTGAAATAACCGTCGGCCATTCCCCAGTCCGCAATCGTCCGCGAAATACGGTGAATCAACTGGCGCACGGAAGTCTCGCGCTCGCTCGTGTTTTGTTCGCCGTAAAAATATTTTGAGACGACGACTTTTGTGGCGAGCACAGACCACGACTTGGGCGCCTCGACATTTTCCTGTTTGAAAATGACCTTGCCCGCGTCGTCGGTGATTTCCGCAGTGCGTTTGTCCCATTCGATTTGCTCGAACGGCTTGATCTTTGAGTCGCTGAAAATGCGCTCGATAGGCAGTGATTTTTTCGCCGGATTCTTTTGGGGGTTTGTTTCCCGCGCCGCCGAAACTTTCGAGGTGCGACGATGAGCGGCTTTCGGAGCCGGAGCCAAAATTTCCTCGCGAGCGTCAATCATGATTTCCCTTTCGAAGCGGTTGAAATTTCTTTTTCAGACAAATCACCCGACCGTCTCAAAACAGAAGATCGGTCGGGAAAATCGGATTTTCAGCCTACTTTCCTGGTTTTCGTCAACCGCTTAATTTTGAACGAAACCCCATTTAGTGGGCAACAACGAAACTCTAAACACAATATGTTGTGGTTGCAAGAAAATTTTTCAAAAAAAGTTACACAAATGATATTCGCAAATGAAATCAAGAGAATTTCCGCGTCACTGCTCAAAAAATAAAACTTATCCGCCGCTGTGAACAAGTTTCAACGCGATTTTTTCTTCGGCTTGCGGGAATATCTTTCGTGCCGCGCTGCCCGGTGTGCGTCCGCTCGTCCCGATTTTTTGTTTTGCGATAGTTTGAATTTTCGGATCGGCTCAATCGTTTTCGGGCGCGCTTTGGGCACGATTACAATCGGGCAGCCTTCGTAGCCAAACGCGCGCCGCATTTCGCCGCCGAGATATTTTTTGTATTGATCGGAAAAAATCTCGTCGCGATTGACGAAAAGCAAAAACGTCGGCGGCGCTTGTCTGACTTGAGTTGCGTAAAAAAATTTCAGGCGATGGCCTTGCGGCGTGATCGGCTGGCGTTTTTCGACGGAATCGCGCAACGTGCGGTTCAAAATCGCCGTCGGAATTTTTTGCTGCAATTGTGCGGCGACGTAACGAACGGCTTCGAGCAAGCGATCCAGATGAAAACCGGATTTCGCAGACGTGAAAATCACGGGCGCGTAATCGAGAAAAAATAATTTTTCCTGAACCCACGCGCCGAATTCGCCGAGTGTCGTCATGATTTTTGGCGCGCCGCGATTTTCTTTTTTTTCGCGCGCGATAATTTCCTCTTTTCGCTTCTCGCGAATTTTTTCCTCGAACAAATCCCATTTGTTCACGACCAAAATGCAGGCGCGGCGGCTTTCCACAATCCGGTCGGCGATTTTTTTGTCCTGTTCCAAAATTCCGGCCTCGGCATCCAAAACCAAAATAGCGATGTCGCAGCGGGCGATGGATTCTTCCGAACGCTGGACGCTGAAAAATTCGACTGAATCGTCAATCTTGCGCGTTTTGCGGATTCCCGCCGTGTCCACGAGCATATATCTTTCGCGCACGCCATCGGTCTCGACTTCAAACGGCACGTCCACCGCGTCGCGCGTCGTGCCGGGAATCGGGCTAACGATGACGCGCTCGGATTTTGTGAGCGCGTTGATGATGGAAGATTTTCCGACGTTCGGGCGACCCACAATCGCCAGCCGTAACGGACCATTTTTGCGAGGGGCTTGCTCAACGGCTTCATCGGTCGTTTCCAAAACTTCCGCGTCGGGAATTTCCGTTTCGGGAATTGCGGCAGGCAAAAATGCCGTCGCTGCGTCCATCAAATTTTGAATGCCCTCGCCGTGAATCGCACTCACGGGAAAAATTTTCTCGAAGCCGAGCCGTGAAAATTCCGTCACCGCGCCTTCAAGCCGGTGCGTGTCCACCTTGTTGACTGCGACCAAAATGGGTTTGCCGCTGCCGCGTAATTTTTGCGCGACTTCGCGGTCAAGCGGCACGATGCCTTCCTGCACATTGACGACTAAAATAATCGCACTCCCCGCTTCAATCGCAATTTCAACTTGTTCGAGCGCGGCTTTGGCAATCACGTCGTCGGATTTTTCGCGGCGCAACAAACCGATGCCGCCGGTGTCCACAAGCGTGAAGGATTTTCCGTTCCATTCGGCCTCGACGCTGACGCGGTCGCGCGTGACGCCGGGCTGGTCGTGGACAATCGCGATCCGTTTTTTGACGATGCGATTGAAGAGCGCGGATTTGCCGACGTTTGGCCGTCCGACAATGGCGATGAGATTTGACACTGGCATAGCATGGAGAAAATTAAGCCTTTGCGGAAGCTAAATTGAACTGTCCGCTTGTTTTCGCGGTCAATTGTCTTTAACAATTTGCACTTCGCGTGAACGGAACACTCATCATCATGCCGACTTACAATGAGCGGGAAAATCTCCCGCGCATGGCGCAAAAACTTTTGTCGCTGCCGGTCGCGTTGGATTTGCTCGTCGTGGACGACAATTCGCCCGATGGCACGGGAAAAATTGCGGACGAATTTGCGGCCAAACATCCGCAAATTCATGTTTTGCATCGCGCGGAAAAAAATGGTTTGGGACGCGCCTACATCGCCGGATTCAAATGGGCGCTGGAGCGAAGCTATGAATTTATTTTCGAGATGGACAGCGATTTTTCACATAATCCCGACGACATTCCGACGTTTCTTGAAGCGGCAAAAAACGCCGACCTCGTGCTCGGTTCGCGTTACGTCGGCGGCATCCGTGTCATCAACTGGCCGTTGAGCCGGCTGATGTTGAGCCGTTGCGCGGGAAAATACGTCAAGGCCATCACCGGAATGCCTTTCACCGACCCGACCGGCGGCTACAAATGTTTTCGACGCCGCGCGCTTCAGGCCATCAATCTCGACGCCGTCCGCTCAAATGGTTACAGCTTCCAGATTGAAATGACTCACAAACTCTGGCGACAGGGAATGAAGATTGTCGAAGTTCCTATTATTTTCACCGAACGCGTGCATGGCCAATCCAAAATCACCGGCGCAATCATCCGCGAGGCGTTTCCGATGGTCTGGCGACTCTGGCTGCAAAATGGATTGCGCCGCTCGCCGCGTGTGCGAAAATAATTCCACAAAAATAAATACTTATGAAAACAAATTGGTTCAAAACACTGCTCGTCACCGCCGGAATTATTTTTTCTGCCGCAACCACTTTTGCCGCCATGCCAAAAGCCGGCGACACCGCGCCGCTCGTCACCGGTACGGACCAAAACGGCAAGGATTTCAAACTCGCCGACCTCGTCGGCAAAAAAATCGTGCTGCTGTATTTTTATCCGAAGGATTTCACCGGCGGCTGCACCAAGGAAGCGTGCAGTTTCCGCGACGGCTTTGAGGATTTCGCCACGAACAACGTCGAGATCGTCGGCGTCAGTTTTGATTCCGCCGACAGCCATCTGCAATTCATCGCCAAATACAAATTGAATTTCACCCTGCTCGCCGACACGGACGGAAAAATCGCGGACACTTACGGCGTGCGGATGGATCACATGAAAATGGATCACCGCGTGAGCTTTCTCATCGGCCTCGACGGAAAAATCGTCCACGTCACCGACACGGGCAATCCCGACGTTCACCTTGCGGAAATGAAAGCGGCGATTGCCGGTTTGAAAAAGAATTGACGGTGATTTTATATCAATTGTATCAATACTGGGACTGACACTTTACCGGAACGACTCGAAACCCTTGGCGTTCGCAATTACCACCATCATTGCAGTAACATTGTTTGTATGAAAGTATTGAAAATATTTGTAATAACCATTCTTGCCGTGTTCATTTTGATGTGTGCATTCACGTTGGTCTATAAAGTTTGTATACTTGACCGTCCTGATCGGATCAACAAGCACATGGTTGCTCTTCAAAATCGTGTAATGGCAAATCCACCAGACAAAGAAGCTTTGAATGAGTTAATAAATTTGACGCATTCTTCTAAAAACTCGTTCGAACGAACCGCAGCTATTGTAACTTTAGGCCAATTGAAGAATAGAGCTGAACCAGGTGTTGATGCGTTAATAGATGCATTAAACGAAAACGCCCTTTTTAGTGGCAGGGAAGCTGCGGCGAGTCTTGGTGAAATTTGCCCTGCGGCTCGGCGTGCAATCCCGGATTTGATAAAAGCCGTCCAGAAATACCCGGATGAAGATACCGGATGGTTTGCGGCTGATTCTCTCGGTCACATTGCGAACTCGAATGACACTGAAGTTGTTGAAGTATTAAAACAAGCTGCCCAGAGTTCTGACGAGCGTATGAGATTTAGTGCAAATAAAGGATTGCAGTCATTAAATTCTAGTCACTGAACCGTTCTCGCAAAATTGGGATTGCCCTAATTTGTTGCATTTTCTTCCAACACGGCGAATAAACTTTTCGCGCGCGCTTTATTTTCTAAACTTGTGCGTGTCTCTCAAAATCGGCGGCGGCTTGCCGATTTGAAAAAGAATTGAATCGGCAGATTAAGCTGTTATATTCCGAATATGCAGACCAGCGAAGTGATTGACAAAATAAAGCAGCTTTCCAACGAGCAGGCGGAAGAAGTTTATGAATATCTTTTTTCCGCCGAACGTGAATTGGACCGCCTGCTTGCCGTGTTTGACCGTCTGCCGCGAAAAATCCGCCTGACCGAAGAAGAAACTCTCGCCCTGCCGCGTGCGCATCATTCTTGATAGCAACGTCTGGCTGGCCATTCTCACCACCGACGGTTTTTGCCGCCGAATGTGGAAAAAGGTCCGGCGCGATTGCGCTGTCATTACCTCACAGGACATACTCGATGAAATTGAAGAGAAACTCCGGCAAAAGTTTGAATTCAGTCCACGACACGCGCGTTTGATGGTTTTGTTTGTGGAGCGGCAGACCCATGCGGTCAATGTCACGACCGCAATCCAAGTTTGCCGTGATCCGGACGACAACCGAATTTTAGCCGCCGCACTCGATGGCGATTGTTCGCATCTGGTCACGGGCGACAACGATTTGCTGATGCTAAAACAATTTAACGACATCAACATTGTGACTCCGCGTGAATTCGCAGAGTTGATTTCACACGTTTGATTTTTTCCAAATGCCACTCAAAACAGGCGATAAAATTTCCCTGACCATCCACGACATCGCGTTCGGCGGCGAAGGCGTCGGACGGATTGATGATTTTGTCGTGTTCGTGCCGTTCGTTATCGTCGGTGAAATCGTTGAAGTCGAAATCACTGAGGTCAAAAAGAATTTTGCGCGTGCGAAATTGTTGCGCGTGGAAAAATCCTCGCCGGAACGCGTCGCGCCGGAATGCCGTTACTTCGGCGCGTGCGGCGGCTGCCAGTATCAGCACATCGCCTACGCGACGCAGTTGCGGTTGAAGCACAAGCAGATTTCGGATTTGTTCGAGCGCGTCGGGAAAATTCCGGCGGACAAAATCGCGCCGGTGATCCCGAGTCCGCAGCCTTACGGCTATCGCAACCGCATCATGATCCGCAGCCAGTGGAACGGCCCAGCCAAAAAACTCGTCATCGGCTTCATCCGCGCGGACAACAATTTCGTCGAGGACATCGAGGAATGCAAAATCGCCGAGCCGGCCATCAGCGAACAAATTAAAACTGTGCGTGCCAATCCGCCGCCGAAGGGTGGAATCAAAATCGTGTTGCGGATTCCGCCGGAAAACTGGGACGTGCCGCCGGATTCATTTTTCCAGAACAATTTTTTCCTGCTGCCGAAATTGGTTGAAACGGTTCGCGACTTTCTAAAATCCAGCGGCGCGAAGCATTTGGTAGATTTGTATTGCGGCGTCGGATTTTTCGGGATTGAACTGGCGGATTTGGTTGAATCGTTTGTTGGTGTCGAATACGACCGGCTGGCAATCAAATCGGCGCAAAAAAATATTGTTTCAAGAAAAATTTCCAACGGCGAATTCATTTCTGCGAAGGTCGAGGAGGCTTTGCCTGAATTGCTCAAAAAGTTTTCGCCGGAAAAAACTGCGGTGATTCTCGATCCGCCGCGCAAAGGTTGTTTGCCGGAAACATTGCGGTTGTTGCGCGAAACAAAACCCGCGCAGGTGATTTATGTTTCCTGTCATCCGGCGACGATGGCGCGGGATTTGAACATTTTGTGCGCGGACGGTGTCTTTGAACTGGCGCGCGTGCAGCCGCTGGACATGTTTCCGCAGACGCAGCACGTCGAGTGCGTGGCGGATTTGCGGGCGGGACAAAACTTGCCAAGCCGTAAAATATAGTTTCAACTGAATAAATCCAATGGCGAACGAACAGCGGATCGACCCGCGAAAAAAATTTGCGCCGCGCATTTTGCCGTGGTTGCTGGCGGTGGCGGCGTTTGCGGTTTACTGGCTGACATTGAACCGCTGGGTGTCTCTTTTCAATCTTAATGCCGTCGCCAAAATTTCCGGCTGGACATGGCAGCCGGAAGTCACGAATCCGATTTCCTTTTTGGTCACTTATCCGTTTCACTGGCTGCCAGTGGCGCAAATTCCCGTTGCACTGGACATTTTTTCCGCCGCGTGCGCCGCGCTCACACTCGGACTGCTTGCGCGTTCGGTCGCCATTCTGCCGCGTGACCGCACGGACGCGCAACGCGCGCGCGAACGGAGCGTTTTTTCGTTTCTGACAATTAAAAGCGCGTGGTTGCCGCCGGTTCTGGCGGTGGTAGTTTGCGGCTGGCAAATAACATTTTGGGAACTGGCGACGAATTACTCGGGTGAAATGTTTGACCTGCTGTTGTTTGCATTCGTGATCTGGTCGCTGCTGGAATACCGGCTGGACGAACGCGAAGGAAGACTGTTTTTGGCCGCCATCGTTTATGGCGCGGGCATGGCAAACAATTGGGCGATGGTCGGTTTTTTTCCGCTGTTCATTGGAGCCATTGTCTGGATTCGCGGCTTGAGTTTTTTTAACGCGCGATTTCTCACGCGAATGATGCTGTTCGGTTTGCTGGGAGTTTTATTTTATCTGTTGCTGCCAACGCTGGCAATTTTTTCGCACAAAATGCCGATCACTTTCTGGCAGGCGCTGAAATTTAATCTGTCGTCGCAGTTCAACGTGGTGCGGGCATTTTTCATGGGCGCGCAATTGCGGCAGGCCGTCGGGCTTTTGTCACTGACTTCGCTGCTGCCGGTTTTTGTAATGTCCATCCGCTGGAAGACTTCCTTCGGCGACAACAGTGTGACAGGAATGGCGCTGACGAGCTTCATGTTTCATTTGATTCACGCGGTTTTTCTTGTGGTAGGCCTTTGGGTCGCGTTTGATCCTCCGTTCAGTCCGCGGCATCTCGGTTTGGGACTGCCGTTTCTGACGTTTTATTATCTCGGCGCGTTGAGCGTTGGTTATTACAGCGGATATTTTCTGCTCGTGTTCGGATCGAAAGCCGCCGAGGACCGTTCAAGGCGGTTGATGCCGTCGCGGTTTGAATTTTTGAACCTTCCGATTGTCGCCGCCGTTTGGCTGCTGTCCATCCTGGCAATGGCGGGACTCATTTATAAAAGCGTGCCGCAGATTCGCGCCGCCAATGACGATACTTTTCAAAAATATACCGCGCTCCTGGAAAAAAATCTGCCGCGCAAGGGTTGTATTTTGTTGAGCGACGAACCCTTGCGGCTCACTCTTTTGCAGGCGGCGCTGGCACGCGAAGGGCGTGCAAAGAATTTTGTGCCGCTCGAAACGGCTTCGCTGAAATATCCTTTTTATCACAAATTTTTGCATGACAAATTTCCGCAAATATGGCCGGACACTGTCACCGCCGGCGAGCAAACCAACGGCGTCGGCCCACGGCATTTGATCGGACTGTTGGCGATGCTCGCCAAAACCAACGAGCTTTACTATTTGCATCCAAGTTTTGGCTATTACTTCGAGGAATTTTATCCGGAACCGCACGGCCTGGTTTACAAATTGCAAACGTTGCCCAACGACACATTATTGCCGCCGTTGCCGGACAAAAATCAAATCGCAGAAAATGAAAATTTTTGGGCGCAGGCGGAAAAAACCGCCTTTGATCCGATTGAACGCGAACTGGCACCGACCGACCCGAATGCGCCGCAGTCGTTTCGGCAAGAACTGCTCGCGCAATTGTATCTCGAACGCGAAACGAATCAGAACGCCGTAGCCGCTGGAAATCTTTATTCGCGCAGTCTGGATTTTTGGGGTGTGCAATTGCAACGCGCGGGCGAATTGGACAAAGCCGCCACAAATTTTGAGCGGGCGCAAAAATTGAATCCCGAGAACGTCGTCGCCGGAATCAATCTGGACTTCAACCAACAGTTGCGCGCGGGCACGCCCGCATCATTGGATTTGACAAAGGTGACGCTCGACCAGTTCGGCAAATTCCGCTCGTGGAGCGAAGTGCTTGAAGCCGATGGGCCGTTCGACGAGCCAAGTTATTGTTTCGAGGAAGGACTTGTCTTCGCACGCGGCGGCCTTTTGCGTCAGGCCGTCGCGCCGTTTGATCGAGTTCAGCAGCTTGTGCCGGACGATTTGAACAGCCGGCTCTGGCTCGGCCAGCTTTACATCGCCAATCGTTTGCCAGACCGCGCGCTGGCGACGGTTCGGAACATTCGCGAACAGCCGGAAAAATTTTCATTGACCGGCACCAATGAAATGCAACTCGCTTTCATCGAAGCCACGGCTTATTTTCAAAAAAATGATTCGGCGCGCGGAACGCAACTGCTCGAAGCGCAAATTTCCAGCCATCCCACCAATGACGATGTGCTTGCCGCCGCCGCGCAGATTTATACGGCGCGCGGCCTGTTCACCAACGCGCTGGCCGTCATTGATCGCAAATTAAAATTTTCGCCAGACGATCCCGCATGGCTTTTGGCCAGGGGTCGCGTTTGCCTCGAACTCAAGGATTATGACGATTCCATCGCCGCGTTGAACCGCGTGCTTGTCCTCCAAACGACCAACAGCCAGGCGCTTTATTTTCGCGCCAACGCCTATCTTGCGGACAACAAGCTCGACGCCGCGCGCGCCGATTACGAAACATTGCAAAACTCATTCACTAATTCATTTCAAGTTGCCTACGGCCTTGGCGAAATCGCATGGCGCAAACACGACACCAACGAGGCGATCAAAAATTACGGAATTTTTCTCGCCAGCGTGAACACCAACGCTCCCGAGGCAAAAGCTGTTCTTGAACGATTGAATTCGTTGAAGCATTGAATTGTTAAACCTGTTGAAACGATTCAACAATTTAACTATTTAACCATTCAACGATTTGAAAGTCACCCACATCATCACGCGGCTCGTCATCGGCGGCGCGCAGGAAAATACCGTCGCCACCGTTCTTGGCCTGCGCCAAAAATCCGGCATCGAAGTCAATTTGATTTCCGGGCCGACGATTGGTCCCGAAGGCTCGCTCGAACCGGAAGTCAAAAAAATTCCGGGACTTTTGACGATTGTGCCAAGTCTCGTTCGTCCAGTTCATCCACTAAAGGATTTTCTCGCGTTGCGGCGATTGGAGAAAATTTTGCGCGAACAAAAACCCGACATCGTTCACACGCACAGCGGCAAGGCCGGAATTCTCGGTCGCCTCGCCGCCAAACGCGCGGGCGTTCCCGTCATCATTCATCACATTCACGGCCCGTCATTCGGAAATTTTCAAAATGCAATCGCCAATTTCATTTTCACGACCGCCGAACGTCGCGCCGCCAGAGTCACCACACACTTCATTTGTTCCGCGCAAGCCATGACGCGGATTTATCTCGCCGCCGGAATTGGAAAACCCGAAATGTTCACGCGCATTTTCAGCGGCTTTCACCTCAAACCGTTTCTCGAAGCCCAGAACGATTTGGCGTTACGCGAAAAACTTGGAATTCCCGCCGACGCATTTGTCATCGGCAAAATCGCGCGACTTTTCAAACTCAAAGGCCACGAAGATTTGTTCGCCGCATTTCAGAAATTGTTGCCACAATGCCCGAACGCGCGATTGCTTTTGGTCGGCGACGGCTCGCTGCGAACGCATTTGGAAAATCGCGCGCGCGAAATGAATCTCGCGAACAAAATCATTTTCACCGGCGTCGTTCCACCAAACGAAGTTCCGCGCTACGTCGGCATCATGGACTGCCTCGCGCATTTGTCCTCGCGCGAAGCACTTTCCCGCGCGCTGCCGCAAGCGCTCGCTGCCGGCAAGCCCGTTGTCGCCTACGATTTCGACGGCGCGGATGAAATCTGCCTGAACGCCAAAACCGGCTTTTTAGTTCGCACCGGCGACGTGGCAACCGTCGCGCAAAAATTATTTCAACTGGCTAATGACTCTGAATTGCGAAAACGGCTCGGGCAAAACGGCCAAGAATTTGTCCGCGAAAATTTTCCAGTCGAGCAAATGATTGACTCCATTTACAATCTTTACCTGAAACTGGCCACCGGACGCGGAATCCATTTGTGACTTTTCCCTTTAATTTTTATCTGGCTGCATTTGCGGGCGCGTTTCTCACGACGCTGCTCACGCTGCCGCTGTGGCGCAAATGGTGCCTGCGCACAAATCTTTTGGACGATCCGCGCGACGGGAAAAATTATGACGCGCAGAAAATTCACAGCGGCGCCATGCCGCTCGCCGGCGGATTCGCCGTGCTGACCGGAATTTTGATGCCTCTGATTGTTGGCGCGAGCTTTGTCCAATTTGGAATCGTAAAAATTTCTTCCACAAATTTAATTGCACATGGTTTGGAACGGCGCGGCCTTGAACTTGCGGCAATTTTGATCGGCGCAGTTGCAGTCACTTTTCTCGGCTGGCTCGATGACAAATACGAATTGAAACCGCTGCCAAAATTTGCCGGACAATTTTTAATCGCGCTGCTCGTCGCCGTCGCCTGCAAACGTATTACACTTTTCGTTCCGAGCGTCGCGTTCAGTTATGTCATCACGATTCTGTGGCTGTTGACGGTCATCAACGCGTTCAATTTCATGGACAACATGAATGGTCTTTGCGCCGGGCTTGGCGCAATCGGCGCGTTCATCTTCGCGCTCATCGCCGCGACGAACGGCGAATATCTCGTCGCCATTACCGGCTTTCTCATGTGCGGCGCGCTGATCGGTTTTCTGCCGTGGAATTTCCCGAACGCCCGCGCGTTTCTCGGCGACGCAGGCAGTCATCTTGTCGGCTATCTGCTCGCGGTCATGGCAATCCTGCCGCATTTTTACACCAAACAAAATCCGCATCCGCTCGCCGTGCTTTCGCCGCTGCTCGTTTTGGCAATTCCATTGATTGATTTGGCGCAAGTTGTCATCTGGCGGACGCTTCACGGCAAGGCGTTTTGGATCGGCGATACGAACCATCTTTCGCACTGGCTCACCCGACAAGGTTTGAGCCGCGCGCACGCCGTGCTGTTGATTTGGCTGGTGGCCTTGATGATCGGCGTCCTCGCCGTGTTGTAAATTCTTTCGTGTCTTTCGCGTGCTTCGCGGTTAATTTTTTCGCGTGAAAATTCTTTTCATCGGCGACATCGTGGGCGAACCGGGACGCAAAGCGGTCAAAACACTTTTGCCGAAACTGCGCGAACAGCATGCGCTCGATTTCGTCATCGCCAATGGCGAAAATTCCGCCGGCGGTTCCGGCATCACGCCCAAGCTCGCTGAAGAAATTTTTTTGGCAGGTGTGGATGTCATCACAAGCGGCGACCATTTGTGGGATCAAAAGGAAGTCATGCAACTGCTCGCGAATGAAAGAAGATTTTTACGTCCGCTCAATTATCCCGCCGATGTTCCTGGAAACGGCAGCGGCATTTTCGAAGTCTCGAATTCAAAATTAAAAATTGCCGTGATGAATCTGCAAGGTCGCACGTTCATGCCGCCGCTGGAAAATCCTTTCACGCTCGCGCTCGAAGAAGTCAAAAAATTGCGCGAGCAAACGAAAATCATCTTTGTGGATTTTCACGCGGAGGCAACTTCCGAAAAAATTGCGTTCGCGCGGATGTTGGACGGACAGGTCAGCGCGGTCATCGGCACGCACACGCACGTGCAAACGGCGGACGAGCAGATTTTTCCCGGCGGCACGGCGTATCTGACCGACGCCGGCTTCACCGGCCCACACGAAAGCGTTTTGGGCCGCGAAATTAAACCCATCATTAAAAAATTTCTCACGCAAATGCCGCAACGATTTGAAGTGGCGCGCAACCGCGTGCTGCTTCACGGCGTGGTGATTGAAATTGATGAAGCCGGCGGCAACGCGATTAAAATCCAGCGCGTGTCGGAAAACTGGCTACCTTAAATCAGACGGCTTCACAGCGTCCATGTCGTCGAACACCTGATTTTCGCCAGCCATGCCCCAGATGAATTTATAATTGCCGCTGCCGACGCCGAAGTGCATGGACCAATTTGGCGACAGCGCGACGTCTTCGTTGTGCAAAAACAAATGGCGTGTCGCCTGCGGTTCACCCATGAAATGCGCCAAAATCTTTTCGCCAAGATCAAAATAGAAATAAATTTCCGTGCGCCGCCAGTGTGTGTGCGGCGGAAAAGAATTCCAAACGCTGCCGTCGTCCAGCGCGGTCAAGCCCATGACCAATTGGCAGCTTTGGATACCGCCCTGATGGATGAATTTATAAATCCTGCGCTTGTTGCCCGTTTCCTGCGCGCCGAGATTCACGGGCGTCGCATCTTTCGATTTCATCATCGCCGCCGGATGCATCGAATGCGCAGGGCAACTTAAGAAATAAAATTTCGCGGGAGTTTTTGCGTCGGCGCTTTCAAACGAAACCGATTTCGTTCCCATCGGCAAATAAACGCAGTCCAATCTTTCGAGCGCAAATGCTTTTCCGTCGGCAACGACTTTTCCCGCGCCACCGACATTGATTGCGCCAAGCTCGCGGCGTTCGAGAAAAAAGGCGCGCCCGGTTTCCTTGTGATTTGCCAGTTCAATTGTTTTGTTCGTCGGCATCACGCCACCGACAACGAGCCGATCCAAATCGGTGAAATGTCCGCGCAATTCCCCCGGCGTGAACAGATTTGAAATGAGAAATGTCTCTCGCAGTTCCTGCGTGGTCATCCGCGCGATGTCTTGCGGACGTGGCATTCGGCGGATGGAATCTTCAAACATCGCAACAGTCTAAATTTCCGCCGCGCGCGGTCAAAGATAATTTCCTGAACATTTATTCAATTGCTTCAACCGGATTTTGACGGCAATTTTCTTCTCATGAAATCCATTTTGTCGCGCCAAATTTATTTCATTGCGGCATTTATTTTTTTTGCCGTTAATTTTCAACTATGCGCGCAAACAAATGATTTTACGCCGCAGGCAATTCTCAACGTCATGCAACGTGTCGCCGATTGGCAATTGGCAAATCCTTCTTCGCATGAACCAACCGATTGGACGCAAGGCGCGGGCGACGCGGGACTCATGGCACTCGTGGGAATTTCCAGCGACGAAAAATATCGCGCCGCCGCACTCGCCATTGCAGAAAAAAATAATTGGCAACTCGGCGAGCGAAAATACATGGCCGACGACCAATGCGTCGGACAAATGTATGCGGAACTTTATTTTCTTTATCGCGACCCGAAAATGATTGCGCCGATGCGCGAAAAATTTGACGCGATCCTCGCCAATCCGCCCGCGAACCCAAGCCTCGATTTTTCGCAGCCCGGCCACGGCCAGGAAAATTGGTCTTGGTGCGATTCGCTCTTCATGGCGCCGCCGACATGGATTCGCCTTTACGCCGCGACGGGCGATGAACGTTACCTGAATTTTGCCGTCAGCAATTGGTGGCGCACGACGGATTATCTTTACGACAAGGACGAGCATCTTTATTTCCGCGACAGCACTTATTTCACGAAGACCGAGCCGAATGGCAAAAAAGTTTTCTGGAGTCGCGGCAACGGCTGGGTGATGGGCGGACTCGTGCGGATGCTGCAATTTCTGCCGATGAATCATCCCGACCATCCGCGCTTCGAGCAATTGTTCAAGGACATGGCGGAAAAAGTTTTGTCGTGCCAGCAACCGGATGGACTTTGGCGCGCGAGCCTACTCGACCCGGCGAGTTATTCGGCGAAGGAAACCAGCGGCTCCGGTTTTTTCACCTACGCGCTCGCATGGGGCGTGAATCAAAGCCTGCTCGACCGCGCGAAATTTGAACCGGCCATCCGCAAGGCATGGACGGCGCTCGTCGGTTGCGTGGATGCGGACGGAAAATTGACGCACGTTCAACCCATCGGCGCCGACCCGAAAAATTTTGCCGCCGATTCAACCGAAACTTACGGCGTCGGCGCATTTTTGCTCGCGGGCAGTGAAGTTTATCGGATGGCGGTTTTATCTCTTCGTGGAGCATCTCTATTTTCACCTGATATTCAAAAGATGAATGGCCAACACACTGGGCCGGAAATTCACCTCTGGGTAGACCATTCCACTCCGGTTGCGCCATTGTCAGTCAAAATTGCTAATCCAATTAGTTTTTACAGAGATTGTGAAACCGTTGAATTGGATTTTAATCGTCTCGGTGATTTTTATCTTAATGCGTCAAATAATGTTGCCATAGATGTTGCGGTAATGGATGGTCTTTCATCTCGGATATTGGCTTCACAAGATTATACTTATGAACAGAATGGAGTTACGCACAGACAATTACTTTTCCAAGTTGACCTTGCGCCGGGCGAGACGCGGACGTTTTACATTTTGGACGCTTCCGCTTTGGCCGCCGTGCCGCCGTCCATTGTGAAAACCTTCGCGCGCTACGTGCCGGAGCGGCATGACGATTTCGCATGGGAAAGCGACCGCATCGCGCACCGCATGTATGGCCCGGCGCTGGAAACGTGGCAGGCCGAGCCGCTCACCAGCAGCGGCATTGATGTCTGGGTCAAACGCACGCGCAATCTCATCATCAACGACATGTATCGCACGATGAATCTGTTCGACACGAACGGCCCGGCGCAGGACGATTTCAAAGTCGGCAAGACGCGCGGCGACGGCGGACTGGGAATCTGGAAGGACGGAAAACTTTACGTTTCAAAAAATTGGCGCAGTTACAAAGTCATCACGACCGGACCGATCCGTTCGGAATTTGAACTGACTTACGACGCGTGGGACGCGGGCGGACAAAAAATTTCCGAGACAAAACGCATTAGCATTGACGCCGGTTCCAATTTAAGCCGCGTCGAAAGCGTTTTCAGCAGCGACGACAAATCGCCGTTGCAAATCGGCGTCGGTTTGGCGGAACGGCCGGGGGAAAATGTCATCGTGCCAGATGGGTCGCAGGAAATTGATTCATGGCAAACCAGTCTGGCCAAAGGTCTCGTCGTGCAAAATCAAGACGAAGGCTGGATGACTTACTGGCAGCCGCAGGATTTCACGAAAGGTGTGACTGCCGTCGCCATCGTGTTGCCGAAAGGCAGCGTTGAAACTTTTACCAATGATCTTCCAAATCTTCCCACCAGTAAATTTGCTCCGCCAACAAAAACAGTTACAGAAGGCCAGCCGGCGATTCGCAATCAACTCGCCATCGCGCCGGCTAAAATCGGCAAACCGTTCGTTTATTATTTCGGCGCGGGCTGGAGCGAGAGCGGAGATTTTCCCGACGCAAAATCATGGAACGATTACATCCGCCGCTTCGCCGAACGCCGCGACCAGCCGTTGCAAGTGACAGTTGGAAATTAAACTTTCGTCTGCGAAATTATTTTCATCGCCTCTGCTGTGAGCGACGTGATTTTGCTCCACGATTTTTCCGTGACGAGTTTTCGCTCGGCCATCCACGAACCGCCGATGGCCGCGACTTGCGGAATCGCCAGATAATTCGGCAGCGTCGCCGCCGTGATGCCGCCGGTCGGAATAAATTTCACGCTTGTGTGGCCGAACGGCCCGGCTAGCGCTTTCAGCGCATTCACGCCGCCAAAAGTTTCCGAAGGAAAAAATTTCAGATGTTTCGCGCCCAAATCAATCGCGCGCATCACTTCCGTCGGCGTGATGACGCCGGGATAAATGGGGAAATCGCGCTCGTTAGCGATTTCCATGACCGATTCGCTCAAGCCCGGCGACACGCCAAATTGCGCTCCCGCGCCGATGGCTTGTTTCACTTGTTCGGAAGTCAGCAAAGTTCCCGCGCCAACAGAGATTTGCGGAATTTTTTCGCGGATGGCGGCGATGGATTCCGCCGCGCCCGCCGTGCGAAAGGTGACTTCCATGACGTTCAATCCTCCGGCCAACAATGCCTCTGCGAGCGGAACTGCATCGTCCGGCTGGTCAATCACTACGACACAGATGAGCCGTTGCCTGAAAAGACCGCTTTCAGGCGAAGTTGGATTTTTCGTTTCCACGACGATTTGAATTATAGATTGCGCCCTCGTCGTCGCTCAACATTTTTCCAAACTTGACGCGTCTGACTTTTTCGGGCGAAAAGACGCGTTGATCCGGTGCGGTGGAAAAGAGGCGAATGAAAAACCTTGATTTGCGTTGCCGAAAAAACTCGCTGCAATTTCCTTTCCAATTCATTTTGTCGCCGTGCATTTGACTCATCTGCGACTTCGCGACTTCCGCAATTACGCGCGGTTGGATGCAAATTTTTCGCCCGGCTTTCATTTGCTGCTTGGCGACAACGCGCAGGGCAAAACAAATATTTTGGAAGCAATTTATTTGATGGCCACGCTCCGCTCGTTTCGCGGCGTGGGCGGCGCGCAAATGATTCGCCACGGCGCACGCGGCTATTTCGTCGGCGGAAAAATCGTCGGCGCGGGCGAGCGCGAAATCAAAATGTTCTGGTCGGCGCGCGAACGGAACCTGTCGCTCGACGGACAGCCGGTGAAAAAACTCGCGGATTATTTCGGCGCGCTGCGGACGGTGGTTTTTTGCACGGAAGATTTGCAGCTCGTCAAAGGCGCGGCGCGGACGCGGCGCAGATTCTTGGATTTGCTGCTCGCGCAAACGAATCCGATTTATTTGCCGTTGCTTCAGCGTTACATGCACACCGTCCGCGCGCGTAACGCATTGCTCAAGCAACGCGCGACTGACGAAGCCGCTCTCGACAGTTTTTCGCAGGAACTAATCAGACTTGGAA
>DASYAA010000007.1:0-6124 GCA_036501565.1 Verrucomicrobiia bacterium | reverse complement strand
CAAAACGTGTTTCAGCGCGTGATGAAAAGACAATGTGTCAAGGCCGACTTCACGCTGTTCAATCACCGATTGATTGTCTTCAAAAACGTATTCAATCGGGTCTTCGAGTGTGATCAGATGCTTTTTGAAATTATTATTGATGTGCTCGACCATCGCCGCAAGCGTGGTAGATTTGCCGCAGCCGGTTGAACCGGCCAGAAGGACGATGCCGCGTGGCGACTCGGCGATTTTCTTGATTTGTGGCAACAAACCAAGTTCTTCAAAACTTGGCACGCGCGTTTTGACGAAACGCATGGCCAGACACCATTGGCCGCGTTGTTGAAAAAGATTCGTGCGGAAGCGTCCGATTTCAGGGATAAAACACGAAAAATCAATTTCACGTTCCTCTTCCAAGCGCTTTTTCAAATGCACCGGCGTGATGGTTTCAACAATTTTGTTCATCCAGTCTGCCGCCGGTTGCGGACTTTCCACGGCGACCAGTTCGCGATTGATGCGAAAAATGACCGGCGTGGCGATTTTCAAGTGGATGTCTGACGCGCCACCCTCGACAGCCGTTTTTAGAATGCGATGAAATAATTCCATGCCCGCAAATTAACAAATTATTGCGACTGCGCCAGCCGAGAAAACAGTGGCGACTTTTCCCGCGCAAATGTTATAAAATCGCGTATGGGAAAACATCGAATCGGAATCATCGGCGGAACCGGACTTTACAACATCGAAGGCTTCACGAACCAGAAATGGATGAAAGTCAAAACGCCGTTCGGCAAACCGTCCGACGATTTGCTCACAGGAAAAATCGCCGGGCGCGACGTCGTTTTCCTGCCGCGACACGGACGCAGCCACAAAATTTTGCCGAGCGAGTTAAATCATCGCGCGAACATCTGGGCGATGAAAAAACTCGGTGTCGCGTGGATCATCAGCGTCAGCGCCGTCGGCTCGTTGCAGGAAAAATACAAGCCGTGTGATATTGTCCTCATTGATCAATTTATTGACCGCACCAAACAATCGCTCAACCACACTTTCTTCGGGCGCGGCATCGTCGCGCACATTGCGTTCGCCGATCCGATTTGCGAAGAATTGAGGCAGATTATTTTGCAAACCGCGCGCGAAGCTAAAGCGATCGTTCACGACGGCGGCACTTATGTTTGCATGGAAGGCCCGGCATTCAGCACACGCGCCGAATCGCTGGCGAACCATGCTTCCGGTTACGACGTGATCGGCATGACGAATCTCGGCGAGGCCAAATGCGCGCGCGAAGCGGAGATCGCCTACGCGACGATGGCGATGGCGACCGACTACGATTGCTGGAAAACGGACGAGGCACACGTCACGCTCGAAATCGTCATCGCCAACCTGCACCGCAACGCCGACACGGCGAAAAAAATCGTCGCGCAGGCAATCTCAAAAATTCCGGCTGAACCGAACTGGCATTGCCATTCCTCGCTGAAAAACTCATTCCTGACCGACAAAAAATTCTGGTCGAAGAAAACCGTGGCTCAATCGAAACCAATCTTGGCGAAGTATCTTTAATACCCGATGGAATAGCCACAGAGTCGCCGAGGACACAGAGAAAAATCTGATTTGAAAGAACAGTTTTCGCGGCGCAGCCGCCTCTGTGCGCTCTGTGTCTCTGTGGCAATTTTTTACCGAATGAACAAACGCGCCATCATCAAGAAAATCACCGCCAAGCTCACGAGCGAACTGGACATTTATTTCCGCGCCGCAAAATTCTCCCGCGCCGAGGCCACGCACGAATCCAGCAAGGCCGAGAGCAAATACGACACGCGCGGCCTCGAAGCCTCCTACCTCGCGCGCGGCCAGTCCAAGCAGGCGGCGGAAATCGAATCGGCCATCGCCGAGTTTGAAAAACTGGCCGTTCGAAATTTTGGCGTGGATGAACCGATTGACCTCGGCGCGCTGGTGGAACTGGAACACGGCGGCGAACATTTACTTTATTTCATCGGCCCGCGCGCCGGCGGCACGGAAATTTTGCACGATAAAAAAGAAATCCTCGTCATCACCTCGCAATCGCCGCTCGGCGAGCAACTCATGGGCAAAAAATCCGGTGACAAACTGCAATTGAAACTCGGCGGCGAAATCCGCGCGATGGAAATTCTCGGTGTGGAATAATTTTACCAATCCGTCTCGCGGTAGTCTTTCAGAAATTTCCCCCAGATGTGTTCACCGGTGTTCACGCCCGCAATGATCGGGTCCACGATGCGCGCCGCACCGTCCACGATGTCCAGCGGCGGATGGAAGCGATGCTCCGCCACCTTGCGCTCGGCGATGTGCGCGGGGTCTTCGTCCGTCACCCAGCCGGTGTCAACGGCGTTCATGTGGATGTCGTCGGCGTGATAATCCGCCGCCGCCGTGCGCGTCATCATGTTGAGCGCGGCCTTGGCCATGTTCGTATGCGGATGCCGCGTGGTCTTGAACTTCCGGTAAAACTGCCCTTCCACCGCCGAGACGTTGACGATGTGTTTGTCGCGTTCGGGCGTGCGGAGCATGAGTGGCTTGAGCCGCGCATTCAAAATGAACGGCGCGATGGCGTTGACGAGTTGAACTTCCAGTAATTCAACCGCCGGCACTTCCGCCATGAGCAATCGCCAGGAATTTTTTTTGCGCAAATCAATCTGCTGCAAATCCTGATCCAGCTTGCCTTGGGGAAACAAACTTTTCTGCGCCTCAAGTTCCTCCGGCAACAGCGGCACTTGCGACAAGGCGGCGGCGTGCGTGAGTCCGGGTAGGACAGGCATCTTGCCTGTCTCTAATTTTTCCTTTTCAGATGGAGACAGGCTGGAAGCCTGTCCTACAACAGCATTGCCTTCCGGCAACAAATGATACCCGCGCAAGCCTTCGTAAGCGCCAAGCAATTTGCGCGCGGCCTCCGGCATTTTTTCCAACGAGCCGGTTTCCGATTCCATCATGTGCGTGTAAAAATCCGGCGGACGTCGCACGGTCTGGCAGGCATTGTTGATGATGAAGTCTAAACGGTTTCGTGTCGTCAGCAAATGTTTGCAAAACGCCTCGACGCTTGGCGTGTGGCGCAAATCGAGTCCGAAAATTTCAAGGCGATTTTTCCAATTTTCAAAATCAGGCTCTTGCGAATAGCGCATCGCCGAGTCGCGCGGAAATCTGGTGCTGACAATCAAATGCGCTCCGGCGCGCAGCAATTTGATTCCGGCCTGATAGCCAATCTTTACACGGCCACCGGTGAGCAGCGCGACGCGTCCGCGCAAATCCGCCGTTTCCGTTCGCTTGACCCAATTCAATTCCGCGCACTTCGGGCAAAGCTGGTCGTAGAAATGATGAATCGTGGAATAATCCTTTTTGCAGATGTAACAATTTTGCGGCTCGACGACTTCCCGGAAATCGGAGTTGTCCGTGACTTCCTGCTGCTCGAAATTTTTTGGCGGAATCACGTTCGGCGTGGTGAAAACTTTTTCGCGGCGCAGCTTGCGAATTCCAGTCTCGTTCAACTTGGACTGGTCGCGCTGGATTTTCTCCGCTTTGCGTCGCCGCACAGTCGCTTTTACCAAACGCCTACGCTCATTCACGTCGGGACAATAAATCGCGCCCGCCGCCGTGAGCAATCGCGTCCGCTCGTCTTCCGAAAGCTCCGCGAGCAGCGCGCGGTTGCCGACGGCCTTTTCCAAAATCTCGGCGGCGGCCTTCAATTGCGCGGCGGCTTTCCCAGCATCGCCGTTGTTGTTTTGATGAGCGGACATTTCTTTCGGACGCGCAAGATAGCAGCCACGTTCCCATCGGGCGAACGAAAAGCAAACCGCCGCACCTTGACGCTGGCGGACAAAAGCGACAGACTCGTTTTGCAATTTTAATTTATGCCAACCAAACAAATCATCAAACCCGCGAAATCTCCCGCCGCAGTCGGCCCGTATAATCATGCCGTGCGAATCGGCGACCTGCTTTTTTGCGCCGGACAAATTCCGATTGATCCGAAAGACGGCAACCTGATTTCCGGCGACATCAAAGCGCAAACCGAGCGCGCGCTGGAAAATGTGAAGGCGATTTTGGATGACCAGAAACTGACGTTTGCGAACGTTGTGAAATCCACGGTGTTTTTGACAAATCTCGGCGATTTGGGCGGAATGAATGAAATTTATTCGAAGTATTTCACGGAAAATTTTCCAGCGCGCTCGACGATTCAAGTGGCCGCACTGCCCAAAGGCGCGAACGTGGAGATTGAAGTCGTCGCGCATTTTTAATCATGCCTGTCGGAATTCAACTTTTAGTCGCGCTGGTCATCGGCGGCGCGTTCGGAATTCTCTTTGGCTGGCTTAAATGGGCTGGCAAGCGTTCCGATTTGCGACTGGAAAATGAATTGCGGGAACAAATCAAGCAGCGCGAATCGGAATTGGAAAAATTGCGCGGGCAATTTTCCGAAGCAGGTAATGCGCGTGCGGCGGCAGAAGCCAAACAAAGCGCGGCAGAAAATTTATCGGCCGAACAGCGCGGTTTACAGGCGAAGGCTTTGAACGATTTGCGCGACACGTTCAAGGCGTTAAGCGCGGATGCGTTGAAACAATCCGCGCCGGAATTTTTGCGGCTGGCGGAACAGTCATTCGGCAAGTTTCAGGAAACGGCCAAAGGTGATTTGGCGCAACGGCAGGAAGCAATCAAAACTCTGGTCGAACCGCTGAAACAACAATTGGAAGTTTATCAGAAACGTTTGCAGCAAAGCGAAAGTGCGCAATCTTCGACACTCGGCGAGGTAAAAAAGCAGTTGGAATTGCTTTCGCAACAAAGCCAGTCGCTCGCAAGCGAAACACAGCAGTTCCGGATGGTTTTGAAATCGAATCAGGCGCGCGGACGATGGGGCGAGGAAACTTTGCGGCGCGTCGTGGAAGCGGCGGGCATGAGCGCGCATTGCGATTTCACCGAGCAGACGACGGCGGGCGAAAATCGTCCTGACTTGATTGTGAAATTGCCGGGCGAACGCGTCATCATCGTGGACGCGAAAGTTCCTGATTTTGATTTTCTCAACGCGCTGGAATCTGCGGACGAAACAAAACGCGCGGAAGCGCTGGCGGCGCACGCGATGAAATTGAAGGCGACCATCAAGGCGCTCGGCGAAAAAAATTATCCCGGCCAGTTTTCGAACGCCTTGGATTATGTCGTTTTATTCCTGCCCGCCGAATCGTTGTTCAGCGCCGCGCTCGAAGGCGACCATGATTTGATCGTGTGGGCGGCGGAAAAAAGAATTTTGCTGGCGACGCCGGCGTCGTTGATCGCGCTGCTGCGCTCGGTGAGCGTGAGCTGGCAGCAGCACAAGCAAACCGAGAACGCGCAGAAAATCGCTGAAGCGGCGCGGGAATTATTTTCGCGCGTCTGCATTTTCACCGAACATTTTGAAAAAATCCGCGAAGGTTTGTCGAAGGCGAACGAGGCGTTCAATCGCGCGACATCGAGTTATCAATCGCGCATCCGTCCGGCGGGCGAGAAATTGACGGAACTTGGCGGCACCGCGCCGGAAAAAGAACTGGCGGACATCCAGCCGCTGGATTCAACGTTACGCTTGCCGCCAGCTTGATTTTTGGCACGATTCAGTTCATGCACAAATTTTTTATTTTCGCTCTCGCGCTAGTTTTTTCATTCAACTCATTTGCCCGCGAAAGCACGCTGCTCGATTCGGATTGGAAATTCAAACTGGGTGAAATCGCCGACGCGGAAAAAACTAATTTCGACGACAGCCAGTGGCAGGCGGTTTCCATTCCGCACAATTGGGGCTGGGAAGACGCGCAACAGGGAAAGGATTATTATCGCGGGCCGGGGTGGTATCGGCGTGATTTGAACATCGGCGCGCCGCAGCCGGGCAAACGATATTTTCTGCGGTTCGAGGCGGCGAGTTTGGTCGCCGACGTTTATCTGAACGGAAAATTTGTGAGCGAGCATCTCGGCGGATTTGGCGCGTTTTGTTTTGAAATCACAAAACAATTGTCTGATAGCGGCACAAATCTGCTCGCGGTGCGCGTCAACAACGCGTGGCAGCCGGACATTGCCCCGTTAAGCGGAGATTTTTCCGTGTATGGAGGATTATATCGTCCGGTGCATTTAATCGAAACCAGCGAGGAAAATTTTACGCTCACCGACCATGCTTCGCCGG
>DASYAA010000006.1:0-11176 GCA_036501565.1 Verrucomicrobiia bacterium | reverse complement strand
CCAGCCGCAACGATAGAGAAAATTCATTTTTTCTCTCCAAGCCGTTTCTGAATTTCAGCAATCAAAAGTCCGCTCGTCTGATCTGAAGTCATGTGCGAATTATTGATGACCTTCGCGCCGAGCGCAATCATCAGCGGCGCGCTCGCCCGCTGGCTGTCGCGCTGGTCGCGCATGGCAAGGTTTTCGTTCACGCCATCGGCCGCGCGGCGGCGCGAACGCTCCTCCAGTTGCGCGTCGAGATAAAATTTGTAATCCGTTTCCGGAAAAACATTCGTGCCGATGTCACGGCCTTCCATCACAAGATTCCCGAACTGGATGCATTCGCGCTGTTTTTTCTTCATCCACTCGCGCACTTTTGGAACGGCGGCCACGTGCGAAACCGCCGCGCTCGTCTCGGCCGTGCGCATTTCTTTTTCAGGAAAATAACTGTCCACGAGCAAATGCACAACGCGCAGATTATTTTTCTCAACACATTCCAATTTCGTTTTCCATTTGCGGCAAAGTGCAGCGACAGCTTTAGCATCGTGCGGATCAATTTTATTTTTCAGGCAATACCACGCCAACATGCGATACATCGCGCCGGTGTCCACATAAACGTAGCCGAAGGCCTTGGCGACGAGCTTCGCGTTCGTGCTCTTGCCGCTCGCGCTCGTGCCGTCAATCGCAATGACAATCGGTTGTTTCATCAAATTAAAATCAAAACGCAAATAACTCTTTGAATTCTAGTTTCCGCCCTGATTTCACATCCAAAATCGTCGCGCCCAAACCGAGCGGTGGCGACGCGACAAGTTTCTGAAAGAAATTAGGGAAAGTCTTTTTCACGCAGGCCGGATTTTTAATTTTTATGCCAGGAATTTTCAATCCCAGAATCGCAAAGCACATTGCCATGCGATGATCGTTGTAGGTTTCAATCTCTGCGCCGTGAAGCTGCGACGGCCAGACTGTCAGCGTGTCGCCTTCCTCGACCACTTTCGCGCCACACTTGGTCAATTCCGTCCGCAACGCGATGACGCGCTCGGTTTCTTGGACGCGCAGGCGACCAAGGTCGGTGAATTTTACAAATTTGCAATTATCACTATTAAGCGGTGCGAGAACAATTGCAGTCATAATGCTGTCGGCTAAATCATGATTTCGTGAGATTTCAGCCGGTATCGCGCCACTGAATGGTTTAAAATAAATCGTAAAATCTTCATCACGTTGCCAACCGCTCTTTGGCCAGTTTCTTACTTCAATCAAGGTAAGTTCTTTCAAATTCGTCCAAATATTTGGCTTTATGAGCTTTCGTGCCAAAAGCATTCGCTCCTTGCTCTGCTCCTCTATCTGAAGCCAAGCTGCTGCCAAAATATAACTACCGCTCGAAGCATCCGGCTCAATTTGAAATTTTCCGCCGCTATTCGGAAACGTTTCAAGCATTTTTGAAGTCATGGCCACATAAGGTGACTCTTCCTCATTTTCGCCAATGACTTCAATTTTCCATCCACCAACTTTCGCGCACAACAACAACGCCGACGCAAATTGTGAACTTTCTTCGATGCTGACTTTACAATTCTTTTTACCAATCACCTTTTGAAGAAATTGAAAATTATGCTTCCCAAAAATCCGAGCTGGCAATTTGTCATTTCCATTTTCCGATTCGACGCGGTAGCCAAGTTCGCGCAACGCCTGAAACAACGCCGCCTGCGGACGTTCGTGCATTCGCGGCACACCGCTCAAACGATAAACGCCATTGCCCAGACAAACGAACGCCGACAAAAATCGCGCCGCCGTTCCCGCGTTGCCAACAAACAGTTCCTGCGGTTTTTCAATCGTGTCCGCGTTCGGAATTTTTCCGCCAAGTCCTTTGACCGTGATCGTGCGATTGCAAAATTCTTCCGAATCATTTTCGACGCGGATCTCAAATCCCAATTTCTGCAAGCACTCGACCATGATCTGCGTGTCCTCGCTCCACAGCGCGCCGGTGAGCGTAACTTCGCCGTCCACGAGCGCGGCGAGGATCAGCGCGCGGTTCGTGATGCTCTTGGAGCCGGGCACGGTGATTTCCGCGCGCACAGGTTTGTCGAGCGGAACGATTTCGATGAGTTCGGGTAAAGCCATTTTTATTTAGCCACAGATTGAACACAGATAAAAGCGTCCGCAGATTTCACAGATGTACGCAGATAATTTTGCCGCAAACCCAATCTGCGAAAATCGGCGTAATCTGCGGATAAAAAATCTGTGTTTCATCTGTGTCAATCTGTGGCTGAGATTCATTCTAAAGAAACTGAAGATGATTTTGTGCGCCACGAATCTCGGCGTGCTTTGGCGGTTTCAAAAAATTTGGAAATTGCTTTGGCATCAGCGCTTTTCAAAGTGCGCTGGAATTTTTGCAATTCGGAAATGAAAGCGTCGAGCGAACGCGCCAAATTTTTCCGATTTGAAAGCGCGATGTCGCGCCACATTTCCGGCGAGCCGGACGCGATGCGCGTCGTATCGCGAAAACCATTGGCGCACAATTGCGATTGCATTTTTGGATTTTTCGGATTCAAAACCAAATTCGCCAGCGTCGCCGCGACGACGTGCGGCAAATGGCTGGAACGGCTGACGAGCAAATCATGTTGCGCGGCGTCCAGTTTCAAAACGCGCGCGCCGAGCGATTTCCAGAATTGTTCCAGTTTACGAACGGCGTTCGCATTGGATTTTTTTGTCGGCGTCAAAACGCAGACGGCATTTTGAAACAAATCTGCGCGAGCAGCGGCAACGCCAGTTTTTTCCGCTCCGGCCATCGGATGACCGCCGACAAAATGCGCCCCAAATTTTTTGACGAGCAATTCGAGTTCGCGCACGATGCCAGCTTTCACGCTGCCAACATCGGTGACAATCGTGCCGCGTTTGAGCGCGGGCAGAAATTGTTTTGTGATCGGAAGCATTTGCGCGAGCGGCGTGCAGAGAATTATCAAATCGGAATTGGAAACGGCGGCGAGCAAGTCTGTCGTGGCAAAATCCGTTGCGCCAAATTTTTCGCAGTCGGAAATGCTTTTTTTACTGCGAACGAATCCGGCGATTTCTCCGGCGACCCGGAATTTTCGCGCGGCCAGCCCGATTGAGCCGCCGAGCAAACCGACGCCGATGATGGTGATTTTCCGAAATTGCACGGGCGCAGAATAACGAGATTTGTAGAATTGTTAAATGGTTAAATCATGAAGCCGATTTAACAGTTCAACGATTTAACGCGGAATGAAAACATGCGTCCATAACCTGCTGCGTTTTGAATGCCCACATCGGCCAGTCGTCGTTCAATTTTCCGGAAAAAATTTGGCCCGCGAAGTTACGGAACATATTTACTCCCTGCGCGATTGAACCAGCTTCGATTTCCACGTTGCGGTTGTTGAGTTCAAAGGCAATGTCACTGCCCGGCGTCGGCAAAACAAAATCCGGCACGCGCAAATGGCCTTGCGTCCCAGTGATGTCGGCCCATTGACGGTAGGCGGCGAGAAACGTGCAGTAGAAACTCGCGGAAACGCCGCCGTCGAAAAAAAGTTCGGCGGAAAATTCCAGCGGCACGCCGGAAGAATTATTTCCCGCGCGGGAAATCATTTTCCCTTCAACGCGGTTTGGCATCTGCCAGTTCATCGTCCAAAGCGCAAAGCGGATGCAATACCAGCCGAGATCGCCGAGGCAGCCGAGCGGTTCGAGTTCGTTGCTCACGCGGATGTTTCCGCGCAGAAAATCTTCCGAACCGCAAAAACTGAATTGCGACGTGATGCGTTTGATCTGGCCGATGGAATTTTTGTCGTCGAACGCGGCGCGAATTTTTTCAAGACGGCGATTGTGCATGAACATCACGCCGTCCATGAATTGCACGGAATTTTTTTTGCATACGGAAATCATTTCGCGCAAATCCTTTTCGTTCAGCGCGCATGGTTTTTCGCAAAGAACGTGCTTGCCGTTTTGCGCGGCGCGAACGACAAATTCTTTTCGCAAACCGGTCGGCAGCGGAATATAAACCGCGTCCACATTTTTTGACGCGAGCAGTTCGTCGTAATTGCCGAATGCTTCCGGCGATTTTTCAAGCGGCGTTTCGTGCTGGCAATCGGAAATGAACTTCCGGCTGCGCGCCAAATCGCGGCTGGCGACGGCGGAAACGATGCAATTTTTGGAAGCGGCAATCGCCTTCCAATTTTTCCTGCCGATTTTGGCCGTGCTTAAAAATCCAATCCGAAGTTTTTTCATAAATTTTTTGCCGCTTCATTTACACGTTCCAAAATAACATCCGCCATTTCCGGCGCGGAACCGACGGCGGACGAATACCAGACAAGCTTGCCGTTTTTTTCCGTCGGATTTCTCCAAGCCGGCTGGCCGGAAGAAATTCTCCGTTCGACATTCTTTTTTGTTTCGCCAAGCAAAACTGGAATATCTTCCTGCGTGTGCAATCCGTCGCTGATGAAAAACGGCACGACGACCAGATTTTTTGTTTTTGCGAGCAAATAGCAATCCGAAATGCTCGGCGATTCCTCGAGAAAAATCGCGCGAACTTTCGCATAGATTTTTTGCGCACGGATCAATTCGACCTGCCGTTCAATAGGGCTGCGCGAATTTTCATTTTTCTCCG
Source organism: Verrucomicrobiia bacterium (assembly GCA_036501565.1). Taxonomy (GTDB): domain Bacteria; phylum Verrucomicrobiota; class Verrucomicrobiia; order Limisphaerales; family UBA11358; genus UBA11358. The sequence goes on along the minus strand of DASYAA010000006.1, from coordinate 6,588 downwards.
TGCCGTGCCCGGCGATGAAAAGCGTGATGTCGGAATTTTTTGGCGAGCGCGGAAATGGAAATTTTTTTACAACTTCATCGGCGCGCGACAAAATAACTTTGATCATGAAATCGTGCGAACCGATTGGTTTGCAATAAAAAATTTCCGAGCCTTCAGTTTTCAGTTTAAGATTTTTAGGGAAATCAAAACCAAGTTCCTTCGGGATTTTGTCGGCGGCAAAATAACCTTCGCTGATAAATAATGGCGCAATGAAAATTCTTGGCGCGGAAATTTCCGCCAGGACCTTTTTGATTTGCGGCTCCTGTTTCCAAAATGCCTCGCGGACTTCGGCGAAAATCTTCCGGCGGCGCAATTCCGCCGCGTGCTGAAAAACCGGCGAGGCGGAATTTTCGTTCAATTCCGTTCCGTGGCCAAGCATAACGAGCGCGGCGTCGGAAAAATTTTCAACCTTCACGCGTCCAGATTGGCGCAATTGCCATTGGCTCGCAAGTTGCGCTTCCCAAAGTTTTTTTAGTTGAAACTTTTCGGCGTTTCGGGCGTCATATATCGCAATTGCAGGCACAACAGCCAATTCAAAAACAATGAAGAAAATCTTTGCCCTCACGCTGCTCGCGTTCGGAACCGCGCTGGTCGTTTCAGCCGACGACGCAAAAGTCACCGCAACTTTGCCGCCTGCCTCGACAAAAATCGGCGTGACTTACGCCGCCGACATCAAGCCGATTTTTGACGCGGCGTGCATAAAATGTCATGACAGCACGAAACCAAAACAGGGCGCGAAGTTATCGCTCAACACGCTTGACGGCGTTTTGAAGGGCGACCGCGACGGCAAAGTCATCACGCCCGGCGACAGCGCGCACAGCGATTTGGTTTTGAGCATCGCGCATGTCGGCGACGACCCAATGCTTTTCATGCCGAAAGGCAAAAACGCCAAAAAACTTTCGGACGAACAAATCGGTTTGATTCGCGCGTGGATTGATCAGGGTGCGAAATAAAACCGCGGATTATGCGGATTAAAGCGACGCGCGTTTTTGTTCGCGCAATTTTTGCTGCTTTTGCAACAATTCGATTTTTTCCGAATCGGAAATTTCCGGCTGACTTGCCTTTTGAGCCAGCGCGGCAATCTGACGTTCAAGAAATTGATTCCGTAATTTTAGCGTCACGTCGGTTAGTTGCATTTCGGGGTTTGGCAGTTCGGTTTTCCGAGTCATTTTAGATCCATCCGTATTTGTAATTAAAGGCCGAGTTAAACATTCGCCGATAAACGATTGCATTATCTGGTCATTAAAGTCTGCAACAAATTCTGGAATTCCTCTCCAAGTATTTTTCTCGTCCAACTCCATGCGTCGCATAAAGACCGACCTTGCACTTTTTGACGGAATCCAGTCGGAGTTAACATTTTTAGATAGCCATTTAATTAAATCGTCACGTTCCAAAAGAAGTTTTATAAATGTGAATTCATTAGGTGACGGTTGTGAGTTTTCTGTTTCAGAAGAAACTGTTTCAGTTTCGGTTTCCGTTACAATAGTTTTTGCCGTAGGAATTTTTTTGAATTCAGCGCGGACAGCTTCGGACGAAACCCCCAATCGCAACGCGGTTTTTTGCGCGTAAGTGTCAATCAAAACCGCGCTGCCAGTTTTATGAACGGCCTCGGCCATCGCGCGCAAAATGGAAATGCGGCCTTTGTCGCTGTTGGCGTCATTTTGTTTGCAAAGGCGATTCAAATAATAATCGAAAAACCCTTCGGCTTTGGAAATCAGTTCGCGGAATTTTTCGCCGCCGAAATTTTTGATGAAACTATCGGGATCGTTCGGCGCGGGCACGACGGCGACTCGCACGGCCAATCCCGACGCGAGCAAATGGTCGAGCGAACGCACGGCGGCGTTTTGTCCGGCTTCATCGGAATCGAAACAGAGAACAACTTCGTTCACATAGCGTTTCAAAATGCGCGCGTGCTGGTCGGTGAAGGCGGTGCCTTGCGGCGCGACGACGTTTTGCACGCCAGCCATGAAGCAGGCAATCAAATCGAGCTGGCCTTCGCAAATGATGGCAAAGCCGGAGTCGAGGATTGCGCGTTTGGATTTGTCGAGGCCAAAGAAAATTTTGCTTTTGGTGAAAATCGGCGTTTCGGGCGAGTTGACATATTTCGCCGTCTTCTCATCGCCGGATAAAATGCGTCCGCTAAAACCGATGACGCGGCCTTGCTCATCACAGATCGGAAACATCAGCCGCCCGCGAAAACGGTCGTAATAATTTCCAGTTTCTTCTTTGCGAATGATTAACCCGGCTTTTTCGACAGTCGCTAAATCAAAATTTTTGCTTTTAGCCCAATTGACCGTGTCGTCCCAAAGTTCCGGCGCGGCGCCAAGCCGAAATAATTGTATCGCCTCGGCGGAAACGCCGCGTTTGGCCAAATAATTTCGCGCGGTTTCGCCGGCGGCTTCGTTGAGCAAACAATTTTGCCAGCGCTGCGCAATTTTTTCGTGGATTTCCAAAAGCTGGTCCTTGAGATGACGTGTTTCCTGCGCGGCGGGATTGTTTTCAGATTCGAGCGGAATTTTTGCGCGCTCGGCGAGACGACGGACGGCGTCCACGAAGCCTATGTTTTCGTATTCTTTGACGAAGGTGAAAACGTCGCCGCCTTTGTGGCAACCGAAACAATGAAAAATCTGCTTGTGCGGATTGACGTTGAAGCTCGGCGTTTTTTCTTTGTGGAACGGGCAGAGCGCGGTGAAATTCGCGCCGGCTTTTTTCAATGGCAAATAGCCGCCGATGATGTCCACGATGTCGCTGGCGGCGCGGATGCGTTCGAGAATTGCTTGGGAAAAACCAGCCATGCGCGTTCAATGGCGCTGCGCGCCGATCAGTTGCCGATGTGGATCACCGGCTGTGTTTGTGGCGCGGATGATTTTTTGGCGTCCGGCTGCGTCGTGTTGATCAGCAAGGGACCGAGATATTTTTTAATGCAGGGGCCGATGAATGATTTCATGAAAACCGCATCTTGAATTGTGTAGATGTGCGGAAAATAGCTGCCCTGATATAATCCGCCGCCATAGTTGGTTTTGTCGTAGCTATCCCGCTTCAAGATTTCTTGTTCACTATAAAACGGCGCGTTCAGCAGGGCCAGCACGGCCAGCAGGATGCACGCAAAACGAATCATGCCCACAAGCATACCGAGATAAAACTCGCCGCCGCCAAAAAAATTGCTGACCGCCAGCCGGTCGGAAAATTTGTGCTTGGGAATGCTCGTGAGCACCCATACCACGGCCGCCAATAAAAGATAGGCCAGCACATCGCTGGTCAGTTGATCCAGGCTCGTGGCGTTGCGAAACAACTGCGCGACCAGCGAATAACCCAGACCGCATACCAGCACCACCGCCAACCATTGCAAGGCCGGCAACATTTCCCGCGACATGCCGTTTTTGCGGCCGCGAAAAATACCAAATGCCAGTATGACGATTACCGCCACATCGAACCAGTTGAATGGCAGACCGATTGAAGCCATAGATTGTATTGATGAAGCAATCACCGAGCCAAGCTTATGGCTTCCGATTCCGAATACAAATGAAATTTCAGGGTGGATTCGCCGAGAGCCAGAACTGGATGTCCGTCGCCTGCGGATTGCGCGGGTCAAGTTCCAACACTTTCAGATAGTGCTGTCGCGCGCGCGGTGCGTCGTAGAATTGTTGCGCGTAAAGATTGCCCAGCGCGAGATGCGCGCGGACTTCATCGGGGTGCGAAGCCAGGATTTTTTCCAATTCATTCACCGCGTCGGGCGCGTAACCCGCCGCTTTGAGCGCCAGCGCAAAATTGTATCGCGCGTTGATGGAACCGGGCTGGATGGCCAGCGCCATTTCGTAGGCGGCAAGCGACTGATTGAATTCCTTCGCGCGATACGCCATCACGCCGTAATTATATTGCGCCTCGAACCAGCCTGGATCGAACTGCGCCGCCTGCTCGTAAGATTCCATCGCGGCTTTCCAGCGCGAATCCAGTTCGGCCTCGCGCGCCCGCGTGAACGCGCGTTCGGCAGCCGGATGGTCGCCCATGCGTGGCGCGGCAGGCGAAAGATACAAATAACGCGGATATGTCGGCGGCGACGGCGGAAGAATTCGGACGGGTTTGCGCACAACCGTTGGCGCGGGATTGGCTTTCGACGGCAAAGGCGTCGCCGCGTTCTCTTCATTCTGTGAACGGGAACGAAACCAGTTCAATGGATTCATCCGATTCAGAGCGCCCTGTTTTTGACTCGCCGATTCCGATGGTGATTCCGGCGGCGGCGCGGAAGCGACTGGCGTCCCGATGATATTCGGTTCAGGTTGAACCGGCACCGATTCTGTTTGCGATTCACTTGAAGGCGAACTTGAACTGGCGCGGACGTTTGACGGCGCGGCGGTGCGGGCTGGATTCGGCGCGGGCGTTCGCTTTGCGCTGACATTTGTTTTTGGAGTCGCAGCTATTTCATTTTCATCCGATGGACTTGCAGTGGTTGCCGACTGTTCCAAACTGTTTGCAATCGCGTTGACCTCATCCCAGTTCGCCGGATGCGGCGCGAGCGCGAGATACTCGCGATAATGTTGCAACGCTGATTTGTCGTCGTGCACATACTGCTGCTCGACCGTCGCCAAATTTAGAATCGCCGGTGCGTAATCAGGATGCGCGCGAACCGCTGCGGCAAAAAATTCCGCCGCCTCGCGCGCGCGACCGCGCTGGATTCGCGCCAGTCCCAAACCATTCAGAGCTTCGGCGTCGTCCGGGCTGAAATGAAGCGCGGTGCTGAAACTTTTTTCCGCCGACAAAACGTCGCCCGCGCGCAGTTGCGCCGCGCCCAGCTTCAGCCAGCCTTCCGGCGTGTTGCTGCGACGCAAAGTGTAGGCGGTGAATTCGCTTCTTGCATCGTCGGGTTTGTTTTGTTCCAGCCACAGGCAGCCGAGATTGTAATGCGCCTCGACCAAATCGCGGTCGAGCGTGAGCGCGCGTTGATACGCCAGCACCGCGTCGGCGGGTTGCCCGGCGTGCTGCAACGCCACGCCATAATAATTCCACGCCTGCGCGTTTGTGGTCAGGAGCGAAGTCGCCGTTTTCAATTCCGCGACCGCTGCGGCATAATCGCCGCGCTCCAAAAGTTTTTTGCCCTTGAGCAACGCGCTCGACCCCGGCGGCGAGCAGCCCGCCGCCAAAATGACGATCGCGCAAAAAATAATCGCGCCGCTGCAAATCCGATTTTTTGTGGCCAGCATCGGCGGAGGTGGTAACATTCACGCCCTAAAGTGTCAAGAAACGCACGGACTCAATTTGTAAAAGCAATGGTGGCGGCGGGCGTGATTTGCCTCGCGAGCTTGCCCGCATTGGCCGATTCATTGCTGAATTTGTCCAGCAATACGGTGGTGCGCGTCGTTTCCGTTGAAGATTCAAACGCCATTTTCGATTTCCAACCCAATGACGCCATCGTCCAATCAATGGTCAATCGCGGCCTCACTAATCTCACCGGCAAGGCGACCGTCGCCGAAGCGTGGCGCAGTCTCGTTTCCACGAACGATGTTGTCGGCATAAAAGTTTTTTCCGCCGCCGGAATGTTGAGCGGCACGCGGCCAGCCGTGGTTGCCGCAGTCGTTCATGGATTGCTCGACGCGGGATTGCCGACGACAAACATCATCATTTGGGACCGTCACGCGAACAATTTGCGCGCCGCTGGATTTTTCAAACTGGCCGCACAACTTGGCGTTCGCGCGGCAGGCGCAGCGGATGTCGGCTATGACCCGACGAATTTTTATCTGCCCGATTCACCCGTCATCGGCAATCTCGTCTGGGGCGATTTGGAATTTGGAAAAAAAGGAGCGGACGTTGGAAAAAAATCTTTTGTCTCCAAACTCGTCAGCCGCCAAATCACAAAAATCATCAGCATCGCGCCGCTGCTCAATCAGGAGGACGCCGGAACCTGCGGACATCTTTACAGCCTTGCGCTCGGCAGCGTGGACAATACGTTCCGTTTTGAAGGCGATCCCGACCGCCTCGCCACCGCCGTGCCGGAAATTTACGCGCTGCCGCTGCTCGGCGACCGTGTCGCGCTCAACATCACCGACGCGCTCATCGGCCAATACGAAGGCGGCGACCGCGGCCTGTTGCAATACTCAACCGTCTTGAATCAACTTTGGTTCAGCCGCGATCCCGTCGCGCTCGACACTCTGGCCCTGAAGGAACTCGACAAACGCCGACGCGCCACGGACGCGCCGGACTTCAAACCCAACCTCGAACTTTACGCCAACGCCGCCCTGCTCCAACTCGGCGTCAATGACCCGGCGAAAATTCATGTGGAGAAATTGCGTTGAAAAACATTATTGACAACTGCTAAAACAGTTTTTGTAAAAGTGAATTTTAACTGCAGAAGCGCCAAGACATGGAGGACAAATGCTTTGACGAAAAATGGAGGTTTTGCTATAAAGTCAGCAAGTAAAAAGGCAAGCCATGAAATCCGTTAAATTCATGCTTCTGACAATCGCCGTTCTCTGCGGTTGGTTGACTGTTGTTGGTTCCTCATCTGCCCAAACGTGGACGCAGACTGATGCGCCTCATAGTTATTGGAATTCCATC
>DASYAA010000005.1:0-10643 GCA_036501565.1 Verrucomicrobiia bacterium | reverse complement strand
GCCGTTTCGACTCCGCGACGACTTCATTCAAGTAATCACGATACTCGCAATTTGGCATTTTGCCTATTTGCGCTTCCAGTTTTTCCAGCGAAAGAAATCCGCTGCGGAACGCCGCTTCTTCGGGACAGCCGATTTTGACGCCCGCACGTTTTTCAATCGTCTGCACATACGCGCTCGCCTCGTGCAAACTGCTGCTCGTGCCAGCGTCCAGCCACGCAAAGCCGCGCGTCAGCCGCTGCACGCGCAGTTGGCCGCGCCGCAAATATTCGACATTCACCGCCGTGATTTCCAGTTCGCCGCGCGCCGATGGTTTCAGATTTTTCGCGATGTCCACGACTTGATTGTCGCAGATGTAAAGTCCGGGCACGGCGTAATTGCTTTTGGGTGACTTTGGTTTTTCCTCGATGGAAATCGCGTAGCCATTCGCGTCGAATTCCACGACGCCGTAGCGTTCCGGGTCGTGAACGTGATAACCAAAAATCGTTTCGCCGGATTTGAATTCCGAAAACGCGCGCAAAAAAGATTCGCCGCCGTAAAAAATGTTGTCGCCCAAAATCAGCGTCACGTTGTCCTTGCCGATGAAACTTTCGGCGATGAGAAATGCCTGCGCGATTCCGGCGGGCCTGGCCTGCTCGCGATATTCGATGGAAACGCCGAAGCGCGAGCCGTCGCCGAGGAGTTGCGCGAAGCGCGGCAGATCGTGCGGCGTGGAGATCAGGCACAATTCGCGGATGCCGCCCTCGATGAGCGTCGTGAGCGGATAATAAACCATCGGCTTGTCATAGACCGGCTGGAGCTGTTTGCTCGCGACGAGCGTGAGCGGATACAGCCGCGAACCGGCGCCGCCGGCGAGGATGATGCCTTTCATTTGCAAGAAGCGTAAAGATTTCGTGCGAAAATTGAAATGCGAAACTTAACTCAAGAATTTTTGTCAGACCGTTTTTATTTCTTCAGGACTGTTGCGAAGGACAAAAACTTTTTTTTGACGGCTTTTTTAGTCGGGTCGTGTAGTGAATTTCAAAATTAACATCTGAAAGAGTTGACACTCCATACCGAGAAAAATTGACTGTTCCTTTTTGGGTTTCATCAAGATGGTCTTTGGGAGTGATTGATGCCGTGAAGCTACCGTCAGTCTTCACTTCGAGGTCAGTTACTGCTCCGCCTGCATTTTGAAAGTCACAATGTCTGTCAAAGCGATTTATGGCCGATGCATGGTTGCTACCTCCACCTTGCCATTTGAAAATCGGCTCGCTTGCCTGTTGTTCACGAGTAAGCTCGAATTGAAGTGACTCATGCATGAGTTCAACCTGCCGAGCGATAAGTTTGTTTTGTGCCGCCGCATCCTTTCTAATCTTGTGCGTTTCCCAAGTATACCAAGCAACGATTACTCCGGTGACAAATAGAATAATTGTTTGCGCCCAGAGAAGTGCGTCACGCATAAAAAGGATTTGCTGCTTTTATTCGGTTGCAGAAATTCAACTCGCCACTGCGCCCGCAGTCGCGGCTTTCTGGTTGAAGACCAGTTTGTCGCCGTCGCGCGTGACTTGGATCGGCTCGACTTCCTGCAATGCGCCCTTGAGGATTTCCTCGGCGAGCGGGTCTTCGAGAAAACGCTCCACCGCGCGGCGCATCGGTCGCGCGCCGAATTCGGGGTCGTAGCCTTTCTCGACGAGAAATTCCTTCGCCTTCTCGTCCAGCGCGAGGTGCAGGCTTTTGTGACGCAGCCGCGCGATAACTTTCTCGACTTCCAAATCGAGAATCTGGATCAAGTCCGGTTTCGTGAACGAACGGAACACGATCACATCATCCAAACGGTTCAAAAATTCCGGACGAAACGTCTTCTTCGCCTCGTCCAAAGTCCGTTCGCGCATTTTTTCGTAGGTGCTCTGGTCGCTGATCGGGGAAAAGCCAAGAGTGGACTGGCGTTTGATCACGTCCGAGCCGACGTTCGAGGTCATCAAAATAATCGTGTTACGGAAATTGATGATGCGACCCATGTTGTCCGTCAATTTTCCCTCTTCGAGAATCTGCAGCAAAATGTTCCAGACATCCGGGTGCGCTTTTTCAATTTCGTCGAACAGCACGACGGAATACGGATTGCGCCGGACTTTTTCGGTGAGCTGTCCGCCTTCTTCGTAGCCGACATAGCCGGGCGGCGAACCGATGAGGCGCGACACGTTGAATTTCTCCATGTATTCGCTCATGTCCAGATGTATGAGCGATTTGGAATCGCCGAACATCTGCTCGGCCATCGTTTTTGCGAGCAACGTTTTTCCAACGCCGGTCGGGCCGAGCAAAAGAAAAGTTCCAATCGGGCGCTTCGGGTCTTTCAAATCCGCGCGCGAACGGCGCAACGCCTTGCAAATCGCCGAAACAGCTTCGCGCTGGCCGATGACGACTTTTTCCATTTCATTTTCGACGGTGAGCAGCCGTGCCATTTCGTCCTGACCCATGCGCTTGAGCGGCACGCCCGTCCATTTCGCGACGACGTGCAAAATGTCCTCTTCGTCCACGACGATGGATTTTTCTTCGCGCTTCGTGCGCCAATCGCGCAAAACGGTTTCGAGTTTTTCCTTTGCGTGCTTTTCCTTGTCGCGCATCTGCGCCGCGCCTTCGAAATCCTGATTTTTGATCGCGCGCTCTTTTTGCGTTTTAATTTCTTCGATTTCGGCTTCGAGCGTTTTGAATTCCGGCGGGCGCGTCATCGTGCCGATGCGCGCGCGTGAACCGGCCTCGTCCAAAACGTCAATCGCCTTGTCCGGCAAAAATCTGTCCGTAATGTAACGGTCGGAAAGTTTCACGGACGCCTCAACCGCCGCGTCGGTGAACTCGGCGTGGTGATGCTCTTCGTATTTGTGGCGAAGGCCTTTGAGAATCTCAATCGCGTCTTCAATAGAAGGCGCGTCCACTTTCACGGATTGGAAACGGCGTTCTAGCGCGGCGTCCTTCTCGATGTATTTGCGATATTCGTTCAATGTCGTCGCGCCGACGCATTGCATCTCGCCGCGTGAAAGCGCGGGCTTGATGATGTTGCTCGCGTCCATCGTGCCTTCCGCCGAACCCGCGCCGACAATCGTGTGCAATTCGTCAATGAACAGAACGATGTTTTTCGCGCGACGGATTTCGTCCATCACGGCCTTGATGCGTTCTTCAAATTGTCCGCGATATTTTGTTCCGGCAACCATCAACGCCAAATCAAGCGTGATAACGCGTTTGTTCAACAAAATTTCCGGCACGTTGCCCTTCGCGATTTCCTGCGCAAGACCTTCGACAATCGCGGTTTTTCCCACGCCAGCCTCGCCGAGCAAAACCGGATTGTTTTTCGTGCGACGGCAAAGAATTTGTATGACGCGCTCGATTTCATTTTTGCGACCGATGACGGGATCCATGTCACCTTTGCGCGCGATTTCCGTGAGGTCGCGGCCAAACGCCTTGAGCGCGGGTGTTTTGACTTCGCCTTTTTTTTCTCCGCCAGCCGGAGCTTTTTCGCCGGATTGCGGAATCGAGGATTCCTCGGCGGCAAAATTCGGGTCAAGTTCCTTCAAAATTTCCTGCCGCGTCTGCTCAATGTCCACGTCGAGATTCCGCAAAACCTTCGCGGCGATGCCGTCGCCTTCGCGCAATAATCCGAGCAAAATATGCTCCGTGCCGACGTAAGTGTGGTTCAAATTTTTTGCCTCCTTCGACGCGAGCGCGAGGACTTTTTTCACGCGCGGCGTGTAGGGGATGTTGCCGATCATTTTTTGATCCGGTCCGGTGCCGGTTTGTTTCTCGACTTCCATGCGGACGGTTTCAAGGTCGAGTCCCATTTTCTGGAGCACGTTGACGGCGACGCCTTGCCCCAATTTGATGAGGCCGAGCAAAATATGTTCCGTGCCGAGATAATTATGATTGAAGCGGTCTGCTTCCTTGCGCGCGAGAGCGAGCACCTGTTGCGCGCGCGGGGTAAAATTACTCATGGATTCGTCGTTCATACTTGTCTCATTCTGCTATGAGTTGGACGATTTGTCCAGTTTGTCGCTCAATGAAAATTTAGATTTGGAAATCGGCATGAAAATTTATTTGAATGCTCTCGGTGAACCCGCGAAAATTACAAATCAATTTTGCCGCGAAAGCTCTTTCAGCAAAATGCGGAAACTAACACTGGCTTTTGGATCACAAAAATTTGATCAATAAGCCTGAATGCGATAAAAACGACTGTCCGTAGAGGCCGAATCGGGGATTGTCTCCAGCACATCGTCGCCTCCAAAGAGACTGCCAAGATTTGACCAACTTGGATCGGTCACATTGTTTTTATACTGCAGCTGATAAGTGTGCCATGACTCTGTAGGTAAAGTGATGTTAATGTTCGTTCCGGTAATATCAAGACTCGCACTGACGTTAAATGTCGGATTCTGCCACAAATAATTGGCCGTTGCCGTGTTGACACTGGTGGTAAGCGTGCTGCCGGTGCCGTTGATGATATGGGTCATTTCATTGCCGGTCTGCACTTCTATAAGAACATTTATCATATCATGCAGATTGACTTGCTGGGAATTGGTTGGGGTCTCAATGGTATTAAAACATTTTACATTTGAAGTTTGAAACACGCCATAGACGCCAACGCCATAAGCCTGATGGCTCGTGACGGAATTCGCGACTTTGTAGGATGCATAACCATTTACGCTATCATGCGTCCATGAACTCTGGTTCGGTGCATCATAAGGCAATTCGGACTGGTAAAAATAGACTCGTCCCCAATTGCCATTCCACAAAGTCTGATATTGCTGATGATGCTCCACGAAAAGTCCATACATGGTTACGTTATCGCCATTCACCACCAAACCGCTTTGGCTTGGATTTTTAGTCCAGCCTACTGTCCCGGAGTTGCCATGATCCGCGCGCCACAGCCAGAGGTTGTCACCTATGACATTGTTGACGTTAATAGTAACGCAGTTGGTTGTTTTTCCGGAGAATTCTCCGCCTACCCGGCTGCAAATATCGTATAGACCAATGGGATCCGCAGAATGATCAAGAGAACTGGTTGCAGTCCCAACTTCCAAAAGCGATGGTGACGCGGTGGTTCCAGCATCGAATATAATTCCTGTTACTTTCACGCCATCAACATCGGAAATCACCATGGCGGGATTTCCATTGGTTGGTATCAACGTCGGGTATCCAAGCCCAAGGACAATGGTATCCGGTTGCGTGACAAGAATACTATTTGTGAGATTATATATTCCCGGAGTAAGAATTAGGTTCATTCCCGCGCTTAACGCGGCGTTGATGGTTCCGGCATTGTCCACTCCCGGTTGCGCCAGATAGAACTGGCTTATGGGAATTGAAACTCCGGGCGTTGGGCCGCTCGCCCAAGTGGTTCCTGATATGCCATTGGTCGTAAGAGCTGGCACCATCACGTTGTAGTTGCCGTTGGTGTCAATGTAAAGATAAGGCTTTTCGGCAATATAAGGTGTATTGGTGATGATCGTGTATTTGGAACCGGGCCAAGTTCCAGAAGGCGCATTGGAAACGCCTACAAACACCATGTTCCAATTTTGCCCTGACCAACTTCCCCAAATATCGTTTCGGGAGAGCCACTGCTGTTGCGTTATGGAACTTACTTTGGAATCAATCTTGGAATCCGCCAAAAATCCGCCACTTGAATAGGCTCCGCTTATTGTATCGGCCAGATTCAAACTTCCTTTTATGTGCATGCGGCGAAGGGATGTGCCTTGTGATACTGCCCAAGTCATGGTATTGTTGGCTTCCAATGGACTGGTTCCTGTGCTGGTTGGAATTACGGCCAAGTTTTCGCATGATCTCCAAAAAGTAGTGGTCGCGTTGTCATTAGCCAAAACTCCCACAGAGTGGACATTGCCGGTAATGACAACATCGTCCGGCATTTGGCCCAAGCCGATCACTTGCGTGTAATAACCGAGATTCACGTCAAGATTAGTGTATTGACCCGGCTTGAAGAAAAAAGCATACCGGCTCGAACCAAATTGACTATTTTGCTGCTGTGAAAAAACCGCGCTTAACTGACTTTGAATTGTTGCCATGGACATCGAAGGATCAAATATAAGAACGCTTCCTCCAAAATTCGGAGCCGGAGTGGTAACAATTGTGTTGGTTGAAACAAATGCGAGTTGCAGAGCATTAAGGTCGCCTTCGTTATTCCCGGAAAGAGTGACATTGGGGTTACCCACCCAAGTGAATGTGATTGTTCCATCTGTGCCTACAACTACATTGTTGAACACCACATAATCAGCCCCTGATATGAAATTAGTTAAACTCGCCGGCGAATTAACGGTGCTTTCAGTTAGTGGAGACATCACGGAAGTGGACACTGTAAAAATCGTTCCCCGGGTGCCGGTATTATTTATGCCATACAGATAAAGATCATAGGTTCCGGCAGGAACATTATTAAGTGTGTCGGTCTGAAGAATTCCATTGTTGTATTCGTAAGGTTGTTGCAATCCAGCCGCAGTCCCTTGCGCTCCTTGTGTCCCGTAGGTGCCGCCCAATTGAGACGTCAGCGTAATCGGACTGGCCGTGATTCCATCGGATAAGAGGCTTGTCGCCGGTGTAGTGCCGCCACCCACAATCGGATTCCAATAATTATTACCCGGATCGGAATAGGCACCTTGGCCCGAATAATTCACAGCACCGGCGCCGCCCGGCACATCGAAATTGATAACTTGAGCATAGATCGCACGACTGCAAAAAATCATGCACAAGGTTGTCAGGATTAAAATTCTCCGATGAGTTTTTGTATTCACTTTGGGAAAAGATGCGTCGGCAGGAAAAATCGTTACGTCATGAACATGCTGGAATGATTAACAATCTTAACATAAGCCTATACAAGGTCAAGTTCCGAATATCGAGTCATATCTGCCAAAATTGTTTTTGTACAGAAAAACCGACTCAACCATTACTTCCAATAATTCCAATCCACGTCGGGGAAAAGATTGTCGCGCGACTCGATTTCGGCCAGCCATTTTTCGTCCACGCTCGTCGCCGTCAACTGGTCGTGCAACACAATGAAGCGCAGCAGATGGTCTTTCACGCGGCGGCGCGCATAATCGGGACTCGTGCCGGCGCGCAAAATGAACGGCCAGTCGCTCGCCTGCGCGAGCAGCAGTTCGCGCGCAGCCTGTTTCAACGCGCGCTTTTGCAACGCAGTGGTGGATTTCCTTTTTGAAAATTTCTTCACCAGCCCGCTCATGCGTTCCTGCGCGACTTGCAGGTGCGGATAAATCCATTCGTTCGTTTCGTTCAGCCAAGCACGCAAATAACCTTCCTCGCCCCAGCTCGACGCGCTGGGCGTGGCGATCTGGTTCGTTGGATGGCGGTTGAGATATTCGCCGGGCGTGATGAGCGAAATGTCTTTCTGTTCGTTGAAAGCCTTGCGCGCGAAAAAATCAAGAAACTCCGGGCCTTCATACCACCAATGGCCGAACAATTCCGCATCATACGGCGCGACGACGAGCGGCGGACGATCCAAAAGCCCGGCGAGTTTCTGGATTTGCGTGACGCGCTCGGCGAGAAAATGCGTGGCGTGTTCGCTCGCGGCCTGCAACGCGACATCGCGCTGGTAAATTTCTTTTTGCGCCGCGCCGCCGGTGATGCGGTAATATTTCATGCCGGTGAAGCCGCGATTCTGCGGCGACGGCAGATGCGGTTTCACATAATCAAAATCCAAATCGAATCCGACGTCGCGGTAAAAATCGCGGTAACGCGCGTCGCCGGGATAACCTTCGTGCTTGCTCCAGACCTGCCGCGACGAATCGTAGTCGCGCCCGAACGCGGCGATTCCGTTCGGCGTGAAAACCGGCGCGAAAGTCCCGTAGCGCGGGCGCGGGCGCGCGTGCAAAATTCCGTGCGTGTCAAGAATGAACCAACGGATGTTGGCCTCCTGCAAAAACTCCTCGACGCCGGAAACGTAGGCGCACTCCGGCAGCCAGATTCCGCGCGGGTCGCGCCCGAAGCAAGTGCGATAATGGTCGCGCGCCGTGAGAATCTGCGCACGGATGGACGGCGGATGATTTGCGAGCAGCGGCAACAATCCGTGCGTCGCGCCGGTCGTGATGATTTCAATGCGGCCTTCGTCCTGAAATCTTTTGAAGCAGTTGACGAGGTTGCCTTCGTAATAGCGCCACGTTTCGCGCGCGAGGGAAAATTTATGGTGATACATCCACGCGAGTTCGCGGAACGCGCGGTCCCAATGCGTGCGATGAATTTCTTTTTCAGCGAGTTCGATAAGACCGTTCAAGTGCCGCTCGTAACGCGCGCGCAGTAAAGAATCGCCGAGCATCGTGCAAAGCGTCGGCGAAAGTGAAAGCGTCAGTTTTGCATCAATTCCGTCGCACCGCCAGTTTTCCAGAATTTGGACGAGCGGAATGTAAGTTTCCGTGATGGCCTCGAAGAGCCAGCTTTCTTCCAGAAACTTTTCGTGTTCGGGATGCCGCACGAACGGCAGGTGCGCGTGCAGGACGAGTGAAAGATAGCCTTGCATGAATCCCTAAATTATTCGTCCAGCTTGTCCGAAACCCATTGCGCGAGAGCCTTGGATTTTATCAGGGCGGCGATGCCGAGCAACGCGGGAATTGATTTCACAATGCAGGGGAAAATTTTCATCGGCGTATCATTGTGCTGGCTGACGAGCCAATACAACACAAAATCAACCAGCGCCCAGCCAATGAGCGCGATGGCGATAAAACGAACAAGCATCAAAGCTCCGCGTTCGGGCGCGTCCATAAGTTCACAAATTCTCCGGCAACGGAGTCTTGAGCGACGGGTCTTGCGGATGCGCGCCGACATCGCCGAGATATTCCGTCTCGCGGCTGAATTTCAAATCCGCCGCGCGCGCGTCGTCGCCATCGGCGGAAACGGCAACGGCGGGCAAATCATATTTTCCGTCCGGCAATGCAAAACGAAAACTGAACGTGCCGTCGGAACGCAATTTTATTTCGTGTCCACCCAAAGTGACCTTCGCGTTCGGTTCGGTAGCGCCATAAATGATCAACTCGGCGTTGACGTTGAACCAAAATCCTTTTGATTTTTCCATGCCGCCGAACGGACTGGAAAAACTGGAGACGCCGAAACTTGAAACTCCGAGCGAGGAAATTTCATGCGCGAGGCGGCGGCGAATCAACTCTGTGATTTCGAGCGAACCCATCCAGACGCGGCGCACGTTGTCAATGTTGACCACTTTCGAGAGCGCCTGTTCCTGCTGCGACGTCCATGTCGCGGGCGGCACGCTCGTCACGCGCGGCAAATCAGGATGGCCGTTGCGTCGCAATTCCTCGATCGCCTGCGCGAGCGGAAGGTTGTCGCGGACGGCGGCCTTGATGATTTCCATCAATTTTGCGAACGGAAATTCAAATGGAATCGTGGCGAAGTCGGCGTCGGCCTCGGAAGAAACGGCGTCGGGCGGAGTCATTGTGCCGCTGGAAACAGAGATGCGCGTCCAGCGTCCAAGCGCGGAATAGTAGCCGAGTTCGGCGACGTAGGAATTTCCCGCGCGCTCGACGTGCGTAAACCAGTGGCGCGATTCGGGATGAACGTGGATTTCATAGGTCGGATGGCCTTCGATTTTGTGCGCGTAAATCCGCAGAACCAAATGCCCGTCGGACGACTGTGCATTTAATTTTAATTGCTGCTCGCGCGTCAAATCCCAGTGCGCGTAAAGCCAGTGCGGATCGCGCGCGGTGAGAAAAAGTTTTTTTGTGCCGTAAGATTCCGGCAGTTCGGATTCCGTCGCCGGAAAATGTTGCGCGGGCGGCGTCGCGCCAAGCGAATATTTTTCGCCGGGGCCGCTCACTGGCGGCGTTACAGGCGAATCGCCTTCGAGCAAAATAGGCGGGACTTCGACTTTTTTTCTGCGGGTGTAAGTGCGGCGGACGCGGGTTTCCGCAGTGACTTCGGTTTTCGACTCGGCGGATTTTGCGCGCTTCGGTTTCAAAAGACTTTTTGCAGGGTCGGTTATTTCTTCAAGCTGAGATTTTTTTGTGCGGGGCGATTTTGTTTTTTTCAGCAATGCGGTTTCGGCGGGTGTAACATCGTTTTCCGTTGATTTGACTCGCGCGGAAGTTTTCTTTTTGATTGGCGCAGATTCTAGTTTTGTTTTCATAACCGCAAATCCTTGGCCTTGGAGCAGGCTTTTGTGGCCGACGCATGAAAATCTACGCGAGAATAAGCAGGATGCAACGTAAAATTTTTGCTATGTTGTGGATAACTTATACTTAAACAACTTGCATTATACTTAAACAGCTTGCCAAAAATCCCATCTTTGTTTTGAATGTCCGGTGCTTTTGGCATGAATGCGTCCGCAAAGAAAAGCATCCTGCCCACGATTTTCGTGGTGGATGACGAACCGATGCTGCTGGAACTGGCGGAGGCGGTCCTTCAATCAGCAGGTTTCAACGTCCGCACATTCCGCGATCCACAGGCGGCGCTGGCGGAATTTTCCGCCGCCAATCCGCGCCCGGCAATCGTGGTGACAGATTATGCGATGGGCGCGATGAACGGTCTGGATGTGATTCGCGAATGCCGGCGGATTCAGCCGCAGCAGAAAATTATTTTATTGAGCGGCACTGTCAACGAAAGTATTTATGCCGATGCGTCCGTTAAGCCGGATAGTTTTTTAGCCAAGCCATATCAGG
>DASYAA010000004.1:0-11126 GCA_036501565.1 Verrucomicrobiia bacterium | reverse complement strand
CAAAATTGTTTTCCGTTCGTCTGCGATTTGGCAACGGCAAATGATTTGCCCGTTTTTTTCAAATCACAAATCTCAAATCACCAATCACGAATCATCACTTTCTTCGGCATGATTCCAAATTTCGAGCCGCGGGAAATTTTGCCGAAGCTGGCGTCACTGATTCGCCCGAAAGATTTGTTGTTGTTCGGCGCGAATCTTGCGCCTGGGAAAAATTACACCAGCGGAATGAAAGAAATCCTGCCGCAATACGACAATCCGCAAACGCGCGACTGGTTGTTGGCTTTCCTGCTTGATTTGGGAATCGAAAAATCCGATGGTAGGTTAAAGTTTGAAATCGCGACTGGCGACTTTGGCTTGAAACGCTTCGCCGCCAATTTTCATTTCAAACGAGCGTGGCAAATTGAAATTGAAAATGAAAGTTTCAATTTCAAATCCGGCGGAAAAATCCGTTTGTTTTTTTTCTTATCGTTAAACGCCGGAACTCGTTGCAAAAATTCTTGCCCGGCACAAATTAAAAGTTTGCGAACAATGGATTGCAAAATCCGGCGAGGAAGGCGTTTTCATTTGTCGCAGAAAAAAATCCGCATAATCCGCGGTTAAAAAACTTTCATCGTGTCCAGCACGGCCTTGATGCGCGGAACTTCGTGCGTGCGAAACAAATCGGTTTTGCCCAGCGCGGCGAGCACGGCAAAAAATGGCTCGGCACAGCGGACTTCGTCGCGGAAAAATTCAAAGGCGTGCGGCAGCGCGTGGCAAATTGGAAATCCAAGCTCGCGCAGTCGGAATGTGTTCAGGAAAATGTTTATCTGATGACGGACGCGACCGGCGCTGTCCTGCAAATTGCGGTAATAAAAGCCAAGGCCGGGATCGAGGAAAATTTTTTCAACGCCGTTGCGTTGCGCGATTTCGATTTGGCGCGAAAAATAATGGCGCATCATTTTAATCGGATCGGCGCTCAAATCAAAATCGCCGACTTCGCGGACGTTTTTGCCTTGAACAAAACAAATGATGACGGCTGCATCGTGCGCGGCGACCATTTTGAAAATTTCTTTTGAATCGGCGTTGCCGGTCAGATTCAAAATGTTCGCTCCGGCTTCGAGACAGGCGCGCGCGACTTTTGGCGAATAGGTTTCGACTGAAACGAGAATTTTTTCCGCGCGCAATTTTTTTATGACGGGAATGAATTTTGATTTTTGCGCTTCATCATTCGCGCGAGCGGCATTTGCCAAAGTGGATTCCGCGCCAACATCCACAATCGCAGCACCTTGCCGCGCCAGAATTTTTCCGCGTTGAATTGCAGTTTCCGCTGATAAACAAACGCTTTCGCGATACCATGAGTCGGCGGACAAATTCACGACGCCCATGATTGCGGGCTGCGAGTTGAAATTGAATTTTTTTCCGCCGATGGAAAATTCCTTCACGCGCGCGGACGCGGCGCGGCGATTTTTTTCGAGCAGTTCGGCGAGTTGTTCGAGTTTTAGCACGGCGAAATCGGAAATTTAATGGCGCGCTCGGCGCGAGTCGAACGCGCGACCGTCTGCTTAGAAGGCAGATGCTCTATCCATCTGAGCTACGAGCGCAATTTTCCAACGCACTCACTATGCCCATTGGCGCGCAAAGGGGCAAGTTCATCGTTTGTTTCAGATCAATGCAGCGGTGGAAGAACGCTTGGAAATTTGGGCGCGCTTATTTTTTATTCACAAAGACAGCGCACACCGGCGAGCCGATGGATAGGGATTGTCCCGTCGGTTTCAATTTGCCTGTGTGAGAATTGATGGCAAATATGACGACTGAATCGGATGCCTGATTTTCCGCAAAGAGCCAGTGGCCGGTCAGGTCAATGGCAAAATGGCGCGGCGTCCGGCCTTGCGTGGATTGATGTTCGATGAAGGTGAGTTTACCGGATTTTTTATTTACTGCGAACGAGGCAATGCTGTCATGTCCGCGATTCGAGGCGTAGAGAAATTTTCCGGACGGGTGCATGGCAATTTCGGCGGCGGTGTTGTTTCCCGAAAAATTCTCGGGCAGCGTGGAAATGGTTTGCACTTCGGTCATCGTCGCATTTTTTTTGTCGTAGGCGAATGCGTTGATGGTGGAAGCCATTTCGTTGATGACATAAACGAATTTGCCGTCGGGAGAAAAAGTCAGGTGACGCGGGCCGAAACCGGGCGCAACGGTCGCAAATGGCGGGTCGCCCGGCGAAAGTTTTGCCGCATCCGCGTCGAGGCGATAGACGAATATCTTGTCCAGTCCAAGATCGCAGTTGAGCGCGAAGCGATTGTCCGGCGACGGCAAAATGAAATGCGCGTGTGGCCCGGCCTGGCGCGCGGGATTCGCGCCAGAACCTGTGTGCTGAATCATAGTCTTCGGTTCGCCAAGACTGCCATCGTCATGAATGGGCAACGCGGCGATGCTGCCGGAATTATAATTCGCGACGAGAAGGCACTTGCCAGTGGCATCCACGGAAATATGGCACGCTCCGCTGCCGCTGAAAGTTTGCTGGTTCAACAAAGTGAGTTTGCCGCTTTTGGCATCAATCGCAAATGCACTCACGGCGCTGGCATCGTTCACTTCATTGGCGGCATAGAGATAACGTCCGCTGGGATGAACGGCAAGAAACGTCGGATTTTTCGTTTCGGCGGCAAGTTCCGGCGCGCTCAATCTGCCGGTCGTGGAGTCGAATTGAGAAACATAAATCCCTTTACTCTTCGCGTCCGTGTATGTGCCGAAATAAACCGGCGATTCGCCGGCGAAAATGTTAACAGCCATTCCAACCAGAATGGTTGTTATGGCGAGAACGAGACGTTTGGAATTCATGCGCGCAGAATAAAATTTCCGCCAGCACGCGTCAACTTCCGCTTACGCCTCCAACTTCGCGTCCAACGAGACCTTCGCATTGAGTAAGCGCGAAATCGGACAACCGGCCTTCGCGCCATTCGCGATGGCGGTGAATTTTTCCTGATCAATTTTCGGAATTTTCGCCGTCATGTCCAGATGCGATTCCGTGACGGTAAAACCCGCGTCGGTTTTTTCCATCGTGATGGTCGCAGTCGTGGAAATTTTTTCCGGTGTGAAACCTGCCTTGCCAAGTTCGGCGGAAAATGCCATCGAGAAACAGCCCGCGTGCGCGGCGGCGATGAGTTCCTCGGGATTTGTGCCAACGCCGTTCTCGAAGCGCGTGCTGAACGAATATTGCGCTTCCTTGAGCGTGCCACTCTCGGTGGAAATGCTGCCCTTGCCGCTTTTCAAATCGCCGCGCCAGACCGCCGATGCTTTGCGTTTCATAAAATAATTTCCTTTCAATCGCCAGGACGAGATTCGTTCCAGCGCCGGAAACACTAACGCGGTTTTGGAAGAATCTCAAGCGAACAGCTTCTGCATTTATTTCGCCTTGGACTTCTTTTCCACAAAATCTTTGAGCGATGTGCCGACAAGTTGCGTCCAGCCCTGCTCAAAATTTTTACGCGCGAACGCCGGCAATTTTGGAAACGTCTCCAAACCTTCATGCGTCAGTTTTAATTTCGTTTTGCCGCCTTCGTCAAATAATTCAAACGTCACCAGCGAATTGCCTTCGTGACCGTGATAACGCCAGGTGTAAGAAATTTTCTTTTGCGGAATCACTTCGACAACTTTGCAGCGATGATCATAGGTGTTGCCTTCATGCTCGACGATGAATGCAAATTCAAAGCCCTTTTGCGGCTTGAATTCTTTCAGATCAAAATGCCAGCGCCGCATTTCGCCAACATCCGTGATCGCCCGCCAAACAATGGCAACAGGCGCGCTGAAAGTTCGTTCAAGAACCACCGCTTCGGTTGAAATATTTTTAGTGCTCACATTTTTGTCAAAAAATCGGCCAGCTTCTCCAGACTTGACGTCATGCCCGCTTCAAATCCACCGATGTATTTGCTCGCCTCGTCGGTCGTCTTGGTGACGCGCGAGCGCAAGTTGAGTTTGGTTTTGCCATTCGCTTCGGTGAATGTTGCCGTGTGCAGAAATTCAAAAATCATTTCGCCTTTTTCATCCAGCGCACCGCTTGTGAACACCAGTTTTTCCGGCGCGACAATTTCGCGAAATTCGCCGCCCATCGGATAACGCGCTCCGTTCGGCGCGCGCATGACGACGTAAATTTCCCGGCCCGGCCGCGCTTCCCATTCGCAAACCGGATTCGTGAACCCGCGCGGCCCCCACCATTGCGCCAGATGTTTCGAATCCGTCCACGCCTGGAAAACCAGTTCTCGCGGTGCGGCGAATTCGCGCGTGATAACAAATTCCCGGCCAAGATAATTTTCCACCGCTTTGATTTTCGTCGTCATAATCTTATTTTGCGACAAATTTTCCGAGCGAATCAAGACAACGAGTCCAACCGTCGTTGTGGCGGTCGCGGCTTTCAACCGACGCAAATTTTTCGTGCGTCAAAACCAATTCCGTCTGCTTTCCGTGCGCGCGAAATTCAATCGTCACCAGCATTTCGGGCGGCTCGACCTCGCCGTATTCATCGCCGCTGCCGTCCTTTTCAAACGCCCAGGTGAAGACCAGACGTTCCGGCGGCTTCACTTCGCGATAAGTTCCGACGGTCGTGAAAAATTCGCCGTCGGCGCGCCGCACCTGAAGACGATATTTGCCGCCGACGCGCGCGTCCACTTTCGTTGATTGCAACGACCCTCCGTCGCACGCGGCCGCACCGAACCACTGCTTGAATTGGTTCGCGTCCGTCCACGCCTTGAAGACCAGTTCGCGCGGCGCGTCGAAAACGCGGGTGAGTTGAAGTTTGATGTTGTTTTCTTTGATGGTTGCTGTTGTGCTCATTTTTTCTCCTTGGTTTGTAGTTGTTTCAGATATTCGTCCAAACGGTCAAAACTTTCTTCCCAAAATTTTCGATACTCCTCGATCCATTGCGACGCCTGCTTCATCGGCGCGGCGTGCAATTTCAACGAATGCACCCTTCCACTCCTCCGCCGACGAATCAAGCCAGCCTTTTCCAGCACGCGCAAATGCTTCGAGACTGCCGGCAACGACATCGAATACGGTCGCGCCAGATCGGTGACGCAACGGTCGCCGTGAGCCAGATGCTCCAGAATGCGCCGGCGCGTCGGATCGGCCAACGCGGCAAACGTGCGGTTCAACAATCGCGGTGAACATTTAACCATATGGTTAAGTTTTAACGCAACGCCAAATGCAATGCAAGAGAAATTTTCAGGAAATTAAACTATTCCGGAATTGGCGATGATTTTGATAGTTGGGTTTAAGGTATAAATTTTAACCCAAATCATTCGTCAGCACGATGCGGTAACGCGCCTTGCCGGAGCGGAGATGTTCAAAAGCGTCGTTCGCGCGGGACATCGGAAAGGTTTCCGTGGTCGGCGCGATGCCGTGGCGGGCGCTGAATTGCAGCATGGTGTCCGTGGTCGCGGGGCTGCCGAGCGGCGAGCCTGAGAGCGATTTCTGGCCGCCAATCATCGGGAAGGCGGCCATTGCCATCGGCGAAGGCACGGCGCCGACGGTGTGCAGGCGGCCCTTGGGTTTCAGCGCGGCGATGTAGGTGTTCCAATCGAGGTCGGCGTTGGTGGTGTTCAATATAAAATCGAAAGTGCTGGCGGCCTTGGCCAATTCGTCTGCGTTGCGCGAATTCAAGGTGCGATGCGCGCCAAGCCGCAAGGCTTCCTCTCGCTTCGAGTCGCTGGTGGTGAAGGCCGTGACCTCGCAGCCCCACGCGCGGAAAAATTTTAGCGCCATGTGACCGAGTCCGCCGATGCCGATGACGGCCACGCTGTCCGTGGGTTTGACGCCGCATTGGATGATGGGATTGAACACCGTGATGCCGCCGCAGAGCAACGGGCCAGCCTTGCCCGAATTAATGCCTTCCGGCAGCGGACTCACCCAGGTCCACTGCGCCCGCACGCGCGTGGCGAATCCGCCGTGCCGGCCGACGATGGTGCCTTCCGCCTTGAGACAGAGATTTTGATTGCCGGAAAGGCACTGCGCGCACTCGCCGCAACTGCCGGAAAACCAGCCGAGACCCACGCGGTCGCCGATTTTCAGACGCTTCGTGTGTTCGCCAAGCGCGACGACTTTGCCGGCGACCTCGTGGCCGGGGACGAACGGATATTTCGTCATGCCCCAATCGTTGTCGCGCATCGAGAGATCGCTGTGGCAGATGCCGCAGCTTTCCACGGCGATTTCCACCTGCTCGCTGCCGAGCGGGCCGGGACTGTATTCAAAGGGTTGCAGCGCTTGTTTGGCTCCAAAGGCGGCGAGGGCTTTGATATTCATGTGATTTACTTTTGGTTTGGCAACTTTCCCTGTTGCCGAAGGTGAATCTAGCGCACAAAATCAATGGCGCAAGTAGGAATCATTTAGTGTCTGGTTATACCAATCCGTTTGGAGGATTCTTCGATAAAATCGGCACGCTGGTGGCCGCTTGCCAAGACCCGACTTCAGTTGATCCAGCTCGACTGGAAGTATCGTATAAAACTGCTTTGGGTCAATAGATCGACAGGTTCAAAAGTTTTGTGCAGACATGGATTTCTTGGAGCGAACTAATCGTCGCGCCTGGGAAAGAGCGGTGAAGTGCAACATGATAAAGAGGGGGACCAAATACGCCGGGATGAAAACCAAAGGCAATTGCGCCATCGGGCCTGTGGTGACGTTCCCGGTGATTCCGCGGAGGAAGCCGGAACATATCGTTCCCAATGACACGGCAACAGCGAGGTCAATGATCCCCATGATATTCCAAATCACAAACCGTTGACTGGCCGCGAATGATGGGTGGCGCACAAGCCCGAGCACGATCCACGGGGTGCTGACCCCGATCGCCATATCGCCGAGTCCAGCCGGGAAAGCGAAGAGTCCAGGCAGAACACCATGGGCATAGAGCGAGAGGAAGCCCAGGCCAGCCCACCTCCATGCTTGAATTGCAGCCACGAGCCGGAGGTCGGTGCCGAGGACGAATGCCCGGAAGTCGCTCCATCCGAAGTAGGCTGTAAAAAACACAGCCAAAGGAATTGCGAAGCCGAAGAAAATTGCCAGGGGCGGGGAACCCGGAGGTCCGACAAATGCTCCGTGAGTGCCAAGCAGAAATACAAGCCCGAGCCACAGTGCCAATGCCACGGTAACGATCTGCCTCATGCCTGGGTGTGGGTGTTCATCTTTATTGTGTATATGCACACTATTTTCCGAATCAGTTAAGGTTTTTGAGTTCATACGTTTTGTTTTGTTCAGTTCAGCGCCAGTGCGGCGCGTTCGAGATCGCGGAGGATTTTTGTCCAGCGTTCCTTGCCGAGTGTCTTGATGACTTTCTGCTGGGCAACTTGCCAGTCGGGCAGAAATTTTTGCAGTGCGGCGCATCCCTTGGGCGTGAGCGCCAGGCTCACCTTGTTGCCGCGCCCCTTGCCGGTGACCTTGATCAAGCCGTCGCGTTCGAGCGGACGCAGATTGCGCACCAGCGTCGTGCGATCCATGGCTAGCCAGTCGCTGACCTCGGCCATGCTTGCTTCCGGCTTGGCGGCAAGCAAATCGAGGATGGGCGTCTGCGTAGGCAGCAGACCGTGGTGATTCAGCTCGGACACAAAGAACTGCGAAAAGGCGCGGGAAACCCAGCGCAGATTGAAGCACACGCAGTTCTCCATCGAATTCAGATCAAGTTCTTTCGCCATCTTGGTGTGTATATGCACAATTATCGGAAAAATGTCAAGCCCAAAAACGAAAAATGTTTCAATTGAAGTGGTGCTGTTGGCAGCTTGCGGGAATTCCAGTCGCCGCAGGACATCCCGCGCGCGATGGAGATTGCGAAAAAATTCGGGCTGGAATTCCTGCCGCCGCTCGGCGCGTAAGCGACAGGCCTAACCTGATTTCTGATAAATCAATTCACCTTCGCGTCCGTCGCGTCGAAAATTCTTCCGGCTTTGCATTTGGCGGAATTAAATTACATTCTCGCCATGCGGCGGTTGAAGCAAATTTTCTGGCTGGCGGCGACGCTCTTCATTTTCTTCGCGGGCGTCTGGCTCGGTCTCAAGGTGACGCATTTGTTGAGGGGCAATTCGGGTTTGCACGAGGAAAACACCGTGACGGTCGTGCAGCAGATTCAAACGTTGTCGGATTTGGTCACGGTCAAATACGTTTTGGAACGGGTCGAGATTCTTGAAGACGCGAAATGGTATGGCGAGAATCGCGTGCTATTGCTCGCGCACGGTATTGTGAAAGCGGGTATTGATCTGAAACGGCTTAAGCCCGGCGACGTGCAGATTTCCGGCAAAACAATCACGGTTCATCTGCCGCGGGCGCAAATCACCGACGCGTATCTGGATGATTCGCAGACGCGCGTGATTGATAATTCAACGGGCTTACTGCGCCTGCCGGACAAAAACCTTGAACAGACCGCGCGTCAAAATGCGGTGGACGATATTCGCCGCGCGGCGCGGGAAAACGGGATTTTGAAGGACGCGAACGAGCGGGCGCAATTGGAACTGGCCTTGTTTCTGCATCAGGCAGGTTTCGAGCGCGTGGAATTCAACGGAATAAATCCGTCCCCAAACTTGAACCCCACGCGCGAAAACCTGCCTTAAATTTAGTCAGTGTGTGTGATTTTAATGGGCTGTGGAATTTCAGCCTTGGCATCACGTTCGATGGTGAGATGCAACCGCTGGCGCGACGCGGAAATTTTCAAACCGTGCGCGCGCATCTGCATCAAATAAAGCGCGTTTGCCTGCGGCGTCGGCTGCCGATGGGCAATGGGCGCGTTGTTGCGGGTTTCCTGCTGAATTTTTAGGGCGTTTATATTCTTGGCCATGAAATTGAATACCGCAATTCATGTGCCAGAAAATGGACGTTTCTAGCCTTGATGAAATCACTCAATCCAATCCGCAATTTTTCCGCGCGCGCCTTAAAACTGTTTGAGCCAACATTCGTGCTTTGGTTGCGCCATCGGCAAGAACTTTGTTCACATAATCCAAATTTTTTTTAAGATCAGAGCGTTTCTTGCGTGCATCGGCAAAATAATTCCAATAATTTTCAAACAACGCCTTTTTCAAATCGCCGTAGCCGAGGCCGCCGGCGCGAAGTTTTTCTTCAAATTCTTTGCTGACATTTTCCGGCGCGACTAATTTCAAAAGTTGAATTGCCAGATTTTTTTCCGCGTCCGGTTTTGGTTCGGCTGGCGTGCGCGAATCCATTTGAATTCCCATGATTTTTTTCTTTAGCGATTTCTCGTCGCCGAAAATTTCAATCGTGTTGCCGTAACTCTTGCTCATTTTCTGGCCGTCGGTGCCCGGCACGAGCGCAACTTCATCGCGGATTTGCGGTTCGGGAATCACAAACGTCTGGCCGTATTGCTCGTTGAATTTGATCGCGATGTCGCGCGTCATTTCGACGTGCTGCTTCTGGTCGCGGCCAACGGGAACGACATTTGAATCGTAAATTAAAATGTCCGCCGCCATCAAAATCGGATACGCAAACAGCCCGTGGTTCGGAGAAATTCCTTTCGCCACTTTGTCTTTGTAACTGTGCGCACGTTCGAGCAAACCCATCGGCGTGACGGTCGAAAGCAGCCACGAAAGTTCCGTGACTTCCGGCACGTCGGATTGTTTGAAGAAAACAGATTTTTTCGGATCAAGGCCGCACGCGAGAAAATCCAGCGCCACGTCCAAAGTGTTTTTGCGCCGTTCATCTGCGTCGAAGAGCGAGGTCATCGAATGATAATCGGCGATGAAATAAAACGCCTCGCCTTTTTCCTGAAGCTCGACGGCCGGGCGCATCATCCCGAAATAATTTCCGAGATGCAGCGCGCCGCTGGGCTGGATGCCTGACAAGATTCGCATGGGAAAAGTTTAACCGCAAAGAACGTAAAGAACACAAAGAAAATTTTTATTGGATTGAAATTACATTTGAAAACAGCTTTTCTTGATTTTATGGAAAGCAAACAATCACCGCTAAAAATCAAGCCTCATCGCGCTGCCGGCCAATCAGTTCAAGAAGAATTAGACAAATTGCGCGATGATTGGATGGAAAAAGGATCGCTTGCAACAATCGCGGTCGTTTTGTTGTTGCTGGAATTGTGGCAATGGCTTTGGAAAATCCAGCCCAGTCCAATTGGAGCGGCCATCGTTTGCGTCCCACTTTTTTTCTATTCCATTTATCAAATGACTGGCTTGCGGTCACAAATCAAAAATCTAAAACAAGGATTTGCTGGTGAAAAAATCGTTGGTGAAAAACTGGAAAACTTGCGAACGCTTGGCTATCGAGTTTTTCATGATTTAGTTGGAAATCAGTTCAACGTGGATCATGTTTTAGTTGGCCCAGCCGGCGTGTTCGCAGTTGAGACAAAAACTTGGAGCAAAGGCAAAGGAGAAAAAATTGAGAGCGACGGAGAATTGATTTGGAAGAATGGAATTGAAGTAAAATCAAATCCGATTGACCAAGCAAAAGCGCAAGCGCGCTGGCTGCATAAATTGATAAAAGAAATCACCAATGAAAATGTTTTTGTGCAGCCCGTGATTGTATTTCCGGGTTGGTGGGTTGAATGCAAAGTTTCCGAACCGCAAACACTGGTTTTGAATCCTGACCAACTTGAAGGCGTTTTGAAAAAATTTCCGGCACGATTGGAACAAAAAGACATTGGTTTCATCGCAAATCGGCTGGAATTTCTCGCCCGCGAAAGCAAATCATAATTTTTTCATTGTTCCCGCTTTAATTTCCCATCGCTGCAAATCTTTTCCAAGTTCGTCCGGCCAGTTTTCTTCCGTCGCGGTCATGAAAACCTGGCCGCTCGTTTTGCGCGCGTGTTCGAGCAACGGCAAAAATCCACTGCGACGTTTCAAATCCAATTCGCCCATCACGTCGTCAATCAGCAAGATCGGCGCGCTGCCATGAATGCCGGCCAGAAATTCCGCTTGCGCCATTTTCAACGCAATCGCCAAAGTGCGCTTTTGGCCTTCGCTGCCGAACTGCGCGG
This sequence comes from Verrucomicrobiia bacterium, assembly GCA_036501565.1. Lineage (GTDB taxonomy): Bacteria > Verrucomicrobiota > Verrucomicrobiia > Limisphaerales > UBA11358 > UBA11358. Next base: position 181 of record DASYAA010000004.1, on the reverse strand, counting down.
CGGATTTTTCGTTGAGTAACAATTGCAGATCGTCGCGATGCGGGCCAACGAGCGTGGCGCGGAAAGTTTTTTCGCGCGAACGCGATTGCGCCAATTCAACCGCAAAATCATTTTTTACGCTCGGCGCGTATTCAATTCGCAATTCTTCGGCATCGTTGGAAATGCGGCGATAGGCGAGTCG
>DASYAA010000003.1:0-12809 GCA_036501565.1 Verrucomicrobiia bacterium | reverse complement strand
ATCGCTTTTCTGAATTTACTTTCAGGAACGGGCTTTTGTGCTTCCGGGCCGGCGATTTCCGCTTCCATCTCAAGCACCAGCGACTTTAAGCGGTCACAACGGGATTGAAGTTTCTTGATGGCAACTTCCAGTTCACCGACTTCAGCCCGCAATGTTGCCGCGATTTCTTTTTTGTTCATAATTGAGTGAAAGTTTTCGGTGACATTTATTTCCCGATGCAAAACGTGCTGAAAAGGAGTCGAGTCGGCGTAATTCAAAAACGTTTGTTATCCACCAGCCGCCATTCCAACTCCAGTGCCTGGTTCGGTTTGGCTTTTTGGGTCGAGCAACTCGTCAATCTTCTTTTTATCCAAACCGGAAATTTCCAGCGCGACTTCGCGGACAGTTTTTCCAGATTCATAAGCGACCTTCGCGATTTTCGCCGCTTTGTCATAACCGATTTCCGGTGCGAGCGACGTGCACATCGCCAAACTTTTTTCGATGTTGCTCTCGCATTTCTGCGCGTCCGCTTCCAAACCGGAAATGCAGCGGCGCGAAAAAACTTTTGCCGCGCTCGCCAACAAATCAATTGCCTGAAGCAAATTGTGCGCGGCGACCGGCAGCATCGTATTCAACTCAAAACTGCCGAACGTGCCCGCGAACGTCACCGCCGCGTCGTTGCCGATGACTTGCGCGCCAACTTGAATCACCATTTCGCACATCACTGGATTCACTTTGCCGGGCATGATCGAAGAACCCGGCTGCGTCGCCGGCAATTTGATTTCGCCCAACCCACAACGCGGGCCGGAACCGAGCCAGCGAACGTCGTTCGCAATTTTAATCAAACTCACCGCGACGGTTTTCAGCGCGCCGCTCGCCTCGACGAGCGCGTCAATCGCGCCTTGCGCCTCAAAATGATTTGTCGCCTCGCGCAAATTTAATTTCGTTTCGCGCGCGATGCCTTCAATCGTCCGGCGCGAAAATTCCAAATGCGTGTTGATTCCTGTTCCGACCGCCGTGCCGCCGAGCGGCAGTTCGCCCAAATTCTTTTCCAATGATTTCAGGCGCGCAATTCCATGTTCAACTTGACTTGCGTAACCGCTGAATTCCTGTCCGAGACGAATTGGTGTCGCGTCCTGTAAGTGCGTGCGACCAATCTTCAGAATCGAATCAAATTCCTTTGCCTTTTTGTCGAGCGACGAGTGCAATTCTTCCAGCGCGGGAATTAAATTGTGAACGATACCGTCGAGCGCGGCCAAATGAATCGCTGTCGGAATCACGTCGTTGGATGATTGTCCGCGATTGACATGGTCGTTTGGATGCACCGATTTATCGCCGCGTTTGCCGCCGGAAATTTCGCACGCGCGATTGGCGATGACTTCGTTGACGTTCATGTTCGTCGAAGTGCCGGAGCCGGTCTGAAAAATATCCACGACGAATTGCGAATCCAATTTGCCTTCGATGACTTCTTGCGCGGCTTTTTGAATCGTGTCAGAAATATTCTTCGGCAACAAATCCAGCGAAGTGTTCGCGACGGCGGCGTATTTTTTGATCAGGCCAAGCGCGCGGATGAATTGCCGTGGGAAACGTAAATTGCTAATCGGAAAATTTTCCACTGCGCGTGCCGTTTGCGCGCCGTAATAGGCGTCGGCGGGAATTTGCATTTGTCCCATCGAATCGGATTCAGTTCGGAATTCAGTTTTCATCGCGCAAAGTTTATGCCGGACGCCCGTAAAATTCCACAAAACAAAATTGACCGCCGCAATTTCTGCGCTTCAATTGAGCAATGCTAGTCCGTCGCGTCGCCGCGCTGCCGTCGAAACCGCTCATGGTTTTCGACGGCGACTGCAATTTCTGCAAGCTATGGATTCGCCGCTGGCAACAAATGACCGGCGGCGCCGTGGATTATCTGCCTTCGCAAGATTCACACATCGCGGAACAATTTCCAGAAATCCCGCGCGGGCAATTTGAAAAATCCGTTCAGCTTATCGAATCCGATGGCGAAGTTTTTTGCGGCGCGGACGCGGTCTTCCGCGCGTTGGCGAAAAATTCAAACTGGCAGTCGCTGCTGCGTTTTTACGAATCGTCTCCGGCATTCGCCAATTTCACGGAACGCGCCTACGAATTTGTGGCCGGCCATCGAACGGCGTTTTCATTTTTCACGCGTTTATTTTGGGGCAAGCACGTCGAGCGGCCGGATTATTTTCTGACGCGCTGGATTTTTCTTCGCGCGCTCGGCGCGATTTATCTCGTCGCTTTCATTTCGCTTTGGACGCAAATCGCCGGACTCATTGGTCACGACGGCATTTTGCCGACCGACCAATTCATGCCCGCCGTCAAACAACAATGCGATGCGCAGGGAATTGGTTTGGAACGATATTATTTGTTGCCAACCATGTCGTGGTTTGATGCGTCCGACAATTTTCTAAATTTCCAATGCGCCGCCGGAACTCTCTTCGCAATTCTTCTGATTGTCGGCGTCGCGCCCGCGCCGTGTCTCGCGCTGCTTTGGTTGATTTATCTTTCACTTTCAACCGTCAGCCGCGATTTTCTCGGATTCCAATGGGACAATCTTTTGCTCGAAGCCGGATTTCTCGCGATTTTTTTCGCGCCGCTGCAAATGCTTCCCAAATTCTCGCGCGAAACACCGCCGTCCAAAATCATTTTGTGGCTTGTGCGGATTCTTTTGTTCAAATTAATCTTTTCGTCCGGCTGTGTGAAACTTTTGAGCGGCGATCCGAACTGGCGAAACCTCACCGCGCTCACGTTTCATTATCAAACCCAGCCGCTGCCGACGTGGATCGGCTGGTATGCGCAGCAATTGCCGCCGTGGTTTCAAAAATTTTCCTGCGCCATCATGTTCGCCATCGAACTCGGCGCGCCGTTCCTGATTTTCGCGCCGCGACGAATCCGTTTTTTTGGCTGCGGCGCGATTGTCTTTCTGCAAATTTTGATTTTGCTGACCGGCAATTACACGTTCTTCAATTTTCTGACGATTGGGCTTTGCCTCTTGTTGCTTGATGATTTTTTGTTTCAAAAAATTTTGCCGCGAAAATGGGCCGGTTGGTTCTTAATCAACTCTCAACCATCAACTCTCAACAAACTTCGTTGGCCGCGCGCAATCACCATTCCACTCGCTGCAATTGTTCTTTTCATTTCCATTTTGCAAATGATTTCAATGTTCGGCGTGCGATCAAATTTGTTGTTTCCAGTCGCAGTCGCGGCCGAATGGCTGCAACCGTTGCGCACGGTGAACAGCTACGGCCTCTTCGCCGTGATGACGACGACACGCAACGAAATCATCGTTGATGGCAGCGACGACGGTACGAACTGGCTGGCCTACGAATTCAAATACAAACCGGGCGATGTGAACCGAAGTCCCGATTTTGTTGAGCCGTTTCAACCGCGACTAGACTGGCAGATGTGGTTTGCTGCATTGAGCAATTATCAGCAAAATCCGTGGTTCGGGAACTTTTGCGAACGGCTACTGCAAGGCTCGCCGGAAGTCCTTGCGTTGCTGCAAAAGAATCCATTTCAAAAACATCCGCCGCGCTACATCCGCGCCGAACTTTATGATTATCATTTCACCAATTTCGCCGAACGACGCGCGACGGGCGCGTGGTGGAAACGTGAATTCATCGGCGAATATCTGCCGCCGATTTCACTTTCAGACTTGGAAAAAAAGTAGAAGTTCCTCTCGACAGGAAACCGAGGATTGATAGTTTCACAGCGGCAATGCCTAAAACCAAACGCATCGGGATTTTGACGGCGGGCGGCGACAGTCCCGGCTTGAACGCCGCCATTCGCGGCGTGGGCAAAACCGCGCTCGGATTTTACGGCATGGAAATCATCGGCTTTCGTGATGGCTTTCGCGGTCTCGTCGAAGACCGGCGGCTTAAATTGGACAAGGCGGCGCTTTCGGGGATTCTCACGGTCGGCGGCACGATTCTCGGCACCAGCCGCGACAAACCGCATCGGATGCTGATTGACGGTCGCACGCGCGACATGACCAGCGTCATCGTCGAAAATTACAAAAAATACGATCTCGACGCGCTTGTCTGCCTCGGCGGCGGCGGCACGCAAAAAAACGCGCTGCATCTCGTCAAGGCCGGACTCAATGTCGTCACGCTGCCCAAGACGATTGACAACGACGTGGCGCTGACGGATGCGACTTTTGGTTTTGCCACCGCGCTTGACATCGCGACCGAGACGATTGACCGGCTGCACAGCACGGCGCACAGCCATCATCGGATTGTCGTCGCCGAAATAATGGGCCACCGCGCGGGCTGGCTGACATTGGGCGCGGGCATTGCCGGCGGCGCGGACGTGATTTTAATTCCAGAAATTCCTTACAACGTCGAAAAAATCGCCGAAGCCATCCGCCGACGCAGCCGGCGGGGAACAAATTTCAGCATTGTCGCCGTGGCCGAAGGCGCGATGAGCATTGACGACGCGCGCGCATTTTCCGCCGCTGAAAGAAAACGCGAACGCGCCCGCACGTTGCACGACAAAAGAGAAGCGAAGGTCGAACTCGCCGCGCTCGAACAACGTCACACCGGCAACACCATGCGGCTGGCGCGGCAACTGGAAGAACTCACGCACCTTGAATCGCGCGTCACGATTCTCGGCTATGTGCAACGCGGCGGCACGCCGTCGCCCGCTGACCGGCTGCTCGCCACGCGACTCGGCGGCGCGTGCGCGGATTTGATCAACGAAGGAGTTTTTGGCGTGATGGTGGCCGCGCGCGGCGACGGAACCGAACCCGTGCCTCTCGAAAGAGTCGCCGGAAAACGCAAAATCGTTTCGCCCGACCATCCGTGGGTTGAAACCGCCCGGCACGTCGGGACTTGTCTGGGCGATTAAAATTGAAAAAATCACCCAGGCTGATTGTGAGAAGTTTGGTTGCTTGGATTCTAAACATTGTGACGATTGCCAATTTAATTCGTGCTTACTTAATAATTTTGACTTGCCATTAATCAGCACACGTTTTAAGAACCGAATATGAACGCGCGCTTATTCGTCTTGATTGCGACGCTCGCCTTTGTTTTTGGTTGTTCCAATAAACATGATAAAGCTGAATCTTATGTCAAACGAGGGATAGATAAGATTGAAAAAGGAAAGCTGGACGAAGCCGGGGTCGATTTCGACAAAGCTATTGAAATTGACGATCAAAACGCCGATGCATATTTTAATCGAGGAATCTTGCGATATAAGGAAGGTGATTGGAATCGGGCTATTGACGATTACGATCAGGTTCTTGATCTTGATCCAAAATACCCAAAAGTCTACTCAAATCGAGGTTTGGCAGAGTTCGGCAAAGGTGATTTGGATGGAGCCATCGAAGATTTTGATCAGGCTATTCATCTTAATTCAAAATTCCCTGACGATTACTTAAATCGTGGTCTTGCGGAAGCTGATAAAGGCAATCCAGACGAAGCCATAACTAATTTCACGCAAACCATAGCACTCGATTCACAAAATGTTTGGGCATACTACAACCGAGGCGTTGAAAAGGAGAAAAAACGAGATTTTGATGACGCAATTGCTGACTTCAGCCGAGCCATACAAATAGATCCGAAATGTGCAAAGGCTTTTGGTGAGGGGGGGGTTGTGAAAGCAGAGGATAAGGGTGACACTGAAGGGGCCATTGCCGATGACAATCAAGCCATCGAACTAAATCCAAAGCTACCTCAAGTATACGTCAACAGAGGTAGGGAAAAGTTCAAAGCAGGTGATTTGACGGCAGCAATTACTGATTTTGACCAAGCAATTCAACTCAATCCAAATGACGCCAATGCCTATAAAAATCGGAGCAAAGCAAAGAGTGACATGGCGATTTGAACGGAGCTATAGCGGACATCAGCCAAGCGATTCAACTTAATCCAAACGACGCCAAGGTTTATAGTTACCGTGGGTTTTTGAAAATGCAAAACGGCGACCATCAAGGAGCTAATGCCGATTACGAGCGATCCCACGAACTCACGCCGAAAGAAGCCGTTGATTACATGAACAGTGGCGTCACAAACTACATTGAGGGGCTTTGCAGAAATAAAATTCTAACGCTGTCAAACGCCTCGTATTTTTCTGCTAACGCGAACTTTTTTGATCAGGCTTTGATAACCGTCGCACCCGCCGCCGGACGTGAAACAAAAATGGTCGCTTCGATTCCGGTTTTAGTTTTGTAATCGGCGGCAATTTTTTGCGAAATCGCTTCGACATTTTCAGTTTTCACCAGCGCGACCGCGCAGCCGCCAAAGCCGCCGCCCGTCATGCGACATCCGAAAACTCCGCCTTTGACGCCGATGGCTTCGGCAATTTCCACAACCGCATCCAATTCCTTGCAACTCACTTCATAATCGTCGCGAAGCGAGCGGTGGCTCGCATACATCAAATCACCAGCCGTCGGCCAATCTGAAGCGCGAATGCTTTCGGCAGCACGAACGGTGCGTTCAATTTCGCCGATGACATGGCGCGCGCGGCGGAAAACGACTTCATCCATTTTGCCTTTTGCATTTTCAAGCATGGCTGCCGTCGCATCGCGCAGCGAAGGCACGCCGAGGATTTTCGTGGCGGCTTCACATTGTCCTCGGCGCTGGGCGTATTCGCCGCCGCTCAACTCATGTTTCACGTTCGTGTTGACGATGAGCAGTTCGACGGACGGATCGCTCATCGGCACGAGTTGTGTTTCGCGCGAGCGGCAATCGAGCAGCAATAAATGATTTTTGCGTCCCATCACGGAAATAAATTGGTCCATGATGCCGCAAGGAACGCCGGCAAATTCGTGTTCGGCGGTTTGCGCGAGCAACGCTTTTTCGACGGGATCAATTTTTTTGCCGGTGGCGGCTTCAATCAAAGTGGCGGTGCAAACTTCGAGCGCGGCGCTGCTGGAAAGTCCGCCACCCAGCGGCACGGTGGAAATCATTGCGACATCGAGCGCGGGAATCTTCTGGCCGCGATTTTGGAATCCGGCGAGAACGCCACGAATGTAATTGGACCATTTAGGCTGGCCTTTGGTGACGGGTGTGGAAATGTCAATCGTCGCGCTTTCCCTGAACTGCGCGTCGTAAATAGAAATTTTTCCGGTCGCAGTCACGGCGTCGGCAGCCATGACGGTATAACGCTCAATGGCCATCGGCAGCACGAAGCCGTCATTGTAATCAGTGTGTTCGCCGATGACGTTGACGCGGCCGGGCGCGGCGACAATCCAGCGCGGTGATCGCCCATAAGTTTTTTGAAATTGTTCCGCGACGCGCGCAGAGAGTTCGGAAAGGTTCATGTAAAAGCAAAACTGCGCCGGAGAATACAAAATTCCGGCGCATTGAAAAATAAATCTTTTACTTCGACGGCGGATTTTTCTTCCCACGCATTGCACCGAACAACATCAACACGCCGAAGATGAGGAGAACGATGCCCCAGATGAGATTGATGTTGATGCCAAGCGAGTGCTTATACATATCAGCGTTTGAGTTTGTTGCCGCGCCGAAAATGAGGAGCAGCACGCCAATAAGTGTAAACATAAAACCAATCGGCCAGCGAATATCGAGTCCCATAAATTTAGTTCCTTTCGTAGTTCAGGTTCACCAGAAAATAATGTTAAGGATGGCGCAAACAATGAGCAGCACGACACCGACAACGCCAGGGCGTAGATAAACCGGCACGCCGGTTTCCACGATTTTCGGCGTGAGCGAATAGACGAGGCCTTTCAACTGTTCATCGGTCTTGGTGCGCTGGGTTGCGAGCGAAATCACCAGAGTCAACGTAAAGCAACAAGTGAAGGCGAACGACGCGAGCCAGAAATTCTGTGCCATTTCGCTGGGGAAATGAATGTAGGCGCCCAAATAACCGCCCTTCATCGAATTAATCACATGACCGGCGGCATCCAAATTACTCGTTGTGGTGGTCAACGCATGAAAGATAGTTGAGCCGGCGATGCCGCCGAACAAACCGAGAAACGCGCCGGTGCCAGTGGTGCGTTTCCAAAACATGCCGAGCAGGAAGGTTGCGAACAGCGGCGCGTTCACGAAACCGAAGACGAGTTGGATGATATCCATTGCATTATTATACATGGATGCGAAATACGCCGCGCCCATGCTCAACAAGATGCCGACCACGGTGATGACCTTGCCCGTCAGGAAATAATGCCGGTCGCTTTTACCCGGCATGAAATAAGCCTGATAAAGATCGTAGGTGAAGACGGTGTTGAATGCGGTCACGTTGCCGGCCATGCCGGACATAAATGAAGCGAGCAATGCCGTCAGCGCAAGTCCAAGCAGACCGGAAGGACAGTATTTTTTCACGAGCGAAAGAATGACGCCATCATAATCGTAAGCGTCAATACTGTTATAAATTCCTTGTTTGATCTGCTCATCGGAAAGTTTGCCGCCCACGTCTGCGGAAACCAGGGAGGTTATTTTTGCGGCGTCCACCTTTTGTCCCAGTGCGGTGCTCACCGCTGCGACCGCGGCGTCCGCCTGCGCGGGATTTGAATTTTTCACCACATCAACGGCGGCCGCGTAACTTGACTGCGAAATTGGCGGCGGCGGAATGCGATAATCTTTGCCTGGATTCGCGGTCAACGCGACAGCGATCATGCCGGGCACGATGACGAGGAACGGGAAAAACATTTTCGGCACGGCGGCTACCAGCGGCGTGTTGCGCGCGGCGGTCATATTTTTTGCCGCCATCGCGCGCTGAACGACGAGGAAATTGGTGCACCAGTATCCGAACGAAAGCACGAAGCCGAGACCGAAGACCATTGCAAAAATATCCACGCCCATCGGATTATGCGTGGGACCGGCGAGCACCGGCTTCCATGCGTGCGACCAGGCATCGGCGGCAAAGCCATTATTCGTCGCGACGGTTTGCAACGATTGATCCATCTTATGCCAGCCACCCACGTCTTTGAGTCCGAGATAAACGACCGGGGCGAAGCCAAGCACGATCATGAAAAATTGCAGCACTTCGGTGTAAATCGCCGAGGTCAATCCGCCTTTCAAAACGTAAATCAACACGACGCCGGAACAAATCCACAGCGCGAGATTGTAATTCCAACCCAGCAATTCATTTAACAGTTTCGCCAGCGCGTTCATGGAAATGCCGGACGCAAAAATCGTCATCACGGCGAAGGCGATCGAATTCAGCGCTCGAACGCGTTCGTCAAAACGCATTTTCAGATATTCGGGAACGGAGCGCGCCTTGGAGCCGTAATAAAACGGCATCATGAACACGGCCAGAAAAATCATCGCGGGAATCGCGCCGACCCAATAAAAATGCGCGGTGGAGATGCCATATTTCGCGCCGCTGGCGGCCATGCCGACGAGTTCGAGCGCGCCGAGATTGGCGGAAATGAACGCGAGTCCGGTGACCCAAGTCGGAATCGAACGCGCGGACGTAAGAAAGTCCGATGAAGTTTTCATGTAACGCGCGAGCATCCAGCCGATTCCAATAACAAAGGCGACGTAGGCAAGGAGAATCGTGTAATCAACCCAGGCAAGGTGAATTGGTTGCATAAGATTTTCGGAGGGTTTAGCAATTTGAATCAACAAAGTCAATTAAATTACTTTCAAAACTCCAATTCATGGCCATCAAAAGTTTACGGAGAATTGAACTGGAACTGGACTGTCCGCATCTGGTCTTGTAATTTTGCGCGTCCAAATGTCTTCAAATCAAATTACCCGCGCGCCTTTTGGCCGGACTGCCGATGGCGCGGTCGTCGAAATTTTCACGCTGCGCAATCGCAACGGAATGGAAGCGCGCATCATGACTTACGGCGGCATTTTGGTGTCGCTTACCGCACTCGACCATGATGGAAAATTTACTGACATTGTTCTTGGCTACGACAATTTGGATCAATATCTGAAATATAACCCCTGCTTTGGCGCGCTCGTCGGGCGTTACGCAAATCGAATTGGCGGCGCAAAATTTTCGCTCGAAGGCAAAACTTTTACGCTTCCGAATAACAACGGTGAAAATTGTCTGCACGGCGGCTTCAAAGGTTTTGACAAAGTTATGTGGCAGGCGAAGCCGGTTGAAACAGCCAAAGGCTCCGCGCTCGAACTCGATTATTTGAGCAAAGATGGCGAGGAGGGTTTTCCCGGCAACTTGTCGGTCAAAGCCATTTATACGCTCACGCATGAAAACGAATTGCGGATAGAATTTTCGGCGACGACCGACGCCCCGACCGTTTGCAATCTGACGCACCATTCTTATTTCAATCTCGCCGGCAAAGGCGATGTGTTAAATCATGAACTTTATCTCAACGCGAGCCGTTTCACGCCCATAAACGCCGCGCTCCTTCCAACGGGTGAATTGAAATCCGTGAACGGCACGCCGTTTGATTTTCGCAAACCCCAAAAAATCGGCGCGCGAATCAATGAAGCTGACGAACAACTCAAACTGGCCGACGGTTACGACCACAATCTGATCATTGACAAACCGCAGGGCGAACTTGGTCTGGCCGCGCGCGTTTATGAACCGACAACGGGTCGCGTCCTGGAAATTTTAAGCACCGAACCGGGAATGCAATTTTACACCGCCAACCATCTCGTCAACATCGCCGGAAAAAGTGGCTGTATTTACAAGCCGCAGTCGGCATTTTGCGTCGAGCCGGAACATTTTCCTGATTCGCCGAACAATCCGCAATTCCCGACGACCGAATTGAAGCCGGGACAAATTTATCGAAGCGCGGCCATTTACCGTTTCTCGACGAAATAATTTTCTACTTGTGCTATAAAATATGACGGCAAAAGAGTTGCGGGCAAAAATCGAATGATCTAATCTCAATTCAACAAAATCACACAATGTTAAAAACTTTTCCAAATCGCTTTTTGCTCACGTTCAATTGTTTAATGGCGCTGACCATCGCCGTGGATCCCAACTGCGCGAGCGCCGGCCAAACTGCAATTTATCTCGACGCGCGTCAGCCGGTGGACTCGCGCGTGAATGATTTGCTCGCGCGCATGACATTGGACGAAAAAATCGGCCAGATGGTGCAGGCGGATTTGGATTGCGTCACGAATCACGCCGACATTCAAACGTATGGCTTCGGTTCGATGTTGAGCGGCGGCGATTCCAAACCGCCGGGCGAAAACACTCCCGAAAACTGGGTGAAAAGCTGTAACGAACTTCAGTCGTGGGCGCTGAAAACGCGGCTGAAAATTCCGTTGATTTACGGCATTGATGCGGTTCATGGACACAATGATGTCATTGGCACAACAATTTTTCCGCATCACATTGGCATGGGTGCCACGCATAATCCTAATCTCTCGGAACAGGCCGAGCATATCACAGCTTTGGAAGTGGCCGGCACCGGCATCCGCTGGGCGTTTGGGCCGTGCCTTGCCGTGGCGCAAGACGAACGCTGGGGACGCACTTATGAAAGCTACGGGCAAGACCCAAAACTGGTTTCAGAATTAGGAGCGGCGGCGGTGAAAGGTCTTCAAGGCGAACAACTCTCGGCAAATCCTGATTCCGTTCTCGCCTGCGCGAAACATTTCATTGGCGACGGCGGCACGCAAAATGGAAAAGATCAAGGCAACACCGTTTGTGACGAAGCCACGTTGCGAAAACTTTTTCTGCCGCCCTATCGTGCGGCAATCAAAGCCGGCGTCGGCTCCATCATGGTTTCCTACAGCAGTTGGAACGGCACAAAAATGCACGCCAACAAATATCTGCTGACCGACGTGTTGAAAGGCGAGCTTGGGTTTAAAGGCTTTCTGGTTTCCGACTGGGCGGCGATTGACCAGCTTTCGCCCGATTACAAAACCGACGTGGAAACTTCCATCAACGCCGGCCTCGATATGATTATGATTGTAAATGGACCCGGAAAGCCGAACAATTACACCAACTTCATCGAAGACCTCAAGGAATTGGTTGCCGAAGGAAAAGTTCCGCAATCGCGGATTGACGACGCCGTGTCGCGTATCCTGCGCATCAAATTCCAAATGGGACTTTTTGAAAACGCCTACACGGATCCGTCGTTGACGGCGCAAATCGGCTCGCCTGAACATCGCCAAATTGCCCGCGAATGCGTCCAGCAATCACTCGTGCTGCTCAAAAATTCCAAACATACGCTGCCTTTGGCGAAAAATTTGAAGCGCATCGTCGTGGTTGGCCAAGGCGCGGACGATTTGGGAATTCAATGCGGCGGTTGGACGATTTCGTGGCAGGGTTCGGGCCAATTGACTCGCGGCACGACCATTCTACAGGCGATTCGCCAGACAGTTTCTCCAGCGACTGAAGTTACTTTTTCTCCCGATGGCAGCGACATTAAAAATGCCGACGCCGTTTTGGTTGTCGTCGGCGAAACGCCTTACGCAGAATTCAAAGGCGACCGCACCAATTTGGATTTATCGGCTGAAGACGCCGCTCTCATCGCCACAGCCAAAGCCTCCGGCGCGCCGGTCACGACGATTCTTATTTCCGGTCGTCCGTTGATTCTCGGTTCCGCGCTCGACGCCAGCGACGCTTTCATCGCGGCCTGGTTGCCGGGCACCGAAGGCGAAGGCGTGGCGGACGTTTTATTTGGCGATGTCAAACCAACCGGCAAACTGCCCCGCGAATGGCCGCGCAACAGCGATCAATTTGCGGCCAACAAAATGATCGGCGAACCGCTTTTCAAATTCGGATTCGGTTTGACTTATTAAGTTCGTGATTTATTTAATTTGAAATGAAAATTGAAGAGAATGTCATCGGTCAAAAAACCAAGGAGCTTTGTCAGGCAATTGTTGAGCAGCCGGAAATGTTGTCCATTCGCGGACGCATTGACGCTTTCATGTCAAACACCGTCGCGCGCGGACAATACGACACGGTGACGACCAAGGGACAGGCGC
>DASYAA010000002.1:0-6351 GCA_036501565.1 Verrucomicrobiia bacterium | reverse complement strand
GGTTGCGGCATTGTAACTATCGTAGTTGGCAATTGAATTGGACGTGCTCACGATCACATTGTCCACCGAGAAAGCGTAAGCTGCGGGCGGCAACGTCCAAAGGTTCAGACCAATCCCTCCACTAGCATACGCCGGTTGTCCATCAATGAAGCCATTATCCGTCACATTCGTCACCAGATTGCCGTCGAAATATGCGGAGATATTGCTGCCTTGAAATGTCAGCTTCACCGTGTGCCAGTTGACGCCGACTCCCGACAAAGTTATCGCGTTTCCCATATTGGTATAAGGCCAAACCCATTGTTCATATTTGAACAACCGCAATACTGCCGTTCCATTTCCAGATGCAAGAAACTCCGGAGATTTTTCTGGATAAACCCACAAAGCATAGTGCGTTCCGGTCGTCGGGTTCAATCGCCCAAGAATGCCCGCGCTCGCCGCATTGTTCGCAGAAAACCGGATTTGCGCCTGCACTGAATAATTCGTCCAACTGCTGTTCGGATAGTAGGCGTAAGCATAATTGCTGACAGAGCCGGTTCCAATCATCAGATTGTTAGCTACATTCCAAGTGCCCGACTCCTGAACCCACGGCAAAATAACATTGGAATCTGCTGGACGCGCAAAATTATCATAAAAGAGTTCGCCCGGCGCCAACAGCATGATAGAGGCGGTTGCAACACTAGAAGTGGTCGAACCCTTGACTGCCTGATAAGTAAAACCGTCCACGCCGGTGAAATTGGTTTTTGGCGTGTAGACAAAAGAACCATTTATATTCAGTGTCACCATGCCGTTCGTGGGCTTCGTGACTAACACCGCCTTTAAGCCTCCGCCAGTATCGTTGGCCAACACTCCTGGCGGTGTCACATTAAATGCCGATCCCGCTAGGGCAGTGTAAAAGTCATTGTTTGCAGTCTGGCCTTGAACCAAATGCAGAATGCCAATTATACAGAAAACGATAATGAACCACGCTTTCGTGCGTGGCATTCCACATGGGTTATACATATTCCTTTTGCGTCAAAAGTTGCGGCGCAAAACCATACGCTATTAGCGGGAACTTACAAGCGGTTCGTCCAAAAAAGTCAAATTATGCACATCATTCTGCGGTATGTCATCGTTCGCGTCTGGCAAGGATTCGACCGAAGCGGGATTTTTTCTTGCCATTTCAGTCACGCCGGAGATTTTGACGTAGCTTTGCTGTATTGCCAAAACTTCGTGGATATTTTTTCTCAAGGATTCCAATTCGGTTGAGAGAACGGTTTGTTCATTGGTCAGATGCTCGGCCAGTTGCGCAATATACGCAGGCAATTTTTGTCCTCTCGGATCATGCTTCATGAAGTCGCCCAAATCCGCCGTGTGCTCGCGTATCAACGCGCCGACGCGGACGACATTGGCGATTTTGGATTGTTTCACATGGTCAAAAACCAAACTTGCGGAGATATTGACGCTCTGGAGCATGTTGCCCACATTATGCAATACCTTGATGGCTATTTCTGCCATCCCCGCCTGTCGCGAAGCAACCAGAAGTTCCTGGTGAGTTTTTTTAATCTCCTCCTCCATTCGTTTGCGGTGCTCAATTTCCAATTGTAATTCCTCAATGGCTTTGGTCAGGTGCGCCGTCTTTTCTTTGACTTGTGATTCCAATTCGCCGCGTAAAATTTTTTCTACTTGCTCCATCCGCAAACGTTCTTTGAGCAATGTTTCGAGATGGTTCATGCCCGTCAGCAACATCAGCGAAATGAGCGAATACACCACTTCAATCTTGACGCCGAATTCCGCGTCGTTGTTGGACGGCATCAAGGATTGAACGAGGTGAAGTATTGCCAAAAGTGAAAATGCCCCGAACAGCGACCAGCCCACGCGCGTCGTCCCAAAAAGCCGGTTTAATCGCAACGCATAGGCGGCAACGACAAACTGCAGCGCGCCGGCGGTGAAAGTCATAATCGCATGAAAATTCAAAGTCATAGAAGCCTCCCTTGCACGAACGCGATAACGTCGCGTTCTAAAATATCATCACGTCCACAATTCAGACGATTCATGTCCTGATTATGAACAAATTGCTTCTTATCGTTGGTTTGTATAATAAGCACAGTTCGGACAAAGCATTTGCAGAGCCAAAATAATTACCCGGCTTTCAAAAATTTCCCGCTCGAAATTTTGTTTGCCGATTTTTTTTCACTACGTTAGTGTCCGCGCAAGGTTGTACGCAAACCGGCTGATTAAGGAAGCAAAGCACTAAACCTATGATGAAAAAACCACTGACGGTCGCTGAATTGAATGAATTGGTCGCGGGTCTGAACAAGTTGTCGCGCAATTTGTGGTGGTGCTGGGATCAGGAGGCGCAGGATTTGTTTCAGGAACTTTCGCCGCGCGGCTGGCAGAATCTTTTTCACAACGCCGTCGCCATTTTGCGCGAAGTGTCGGAATACGAACTACGCGTGCATCTGGAGGACGCGGACTTTGAACAACGCACGCGCGCGGTGCTGCATGATTTTGAAGCGTATCTTGCCGACCAAAATACGTGGTGCCATCATCACGCGCCGCAGTTGCATAAAAATCCTGTCGCGTATTTCTCCGCCGAGTTTGGTTTCCATGAATCGCTGCCAATCTCGGCAGGCGGCCTCGGCATTTTGGCTGGCGACCATGCGAAATCCGCGAGCGACCTCGGCCTCGGTTTTGTCGGCATCAGTTTGTTTTATCGCGAAGGTTATTTTCAGCAGGCGATTGACATGAATAATTGGCAGACGGAATTTTACAATCCTGTTGATCCGCAAAACGTGCCGGTCGAACCCGTGTTAGACGCCGAGAATGAACGGCTGAAATGCAGCGTGGAAATCGGCATGAATGTCGTCGTCTTTCAGGCGTGGCGCGTGAACGTCGGTCGCGTGCCAGTTTATTTGCTCGACACGAATTTGCCGGAGAACGAGCAGCATTTCCGCGATCTGACGGCGCGCGTTTATGGCGGCGACAGCACGACGCGCATCATGCAGGAAATTTTGCTCGGCATCGGCGGCGTGCGATTGTTGCGCGCGCTCGGCGTTGAACCGTCGGTCTTCCACATGAACGAAGGTCACGCGGCATTTCTGACGCTGGAATTAATCCGCGAAAAAATGGCCGCTGGAGAAAATTATTCCGACGCTTTTGCCCAAACAAAAGCGCAATGCCATTTTACCACGCACACGCCGGTCGAGGCCGGGCACGATCGCTTCAGTCCCGACCTGATGAATTATGCGATGCAGCGTTACTGCGCGCAATTGGCCGTGCCGTTCGTGGATATTCTGGGCCTTGGCCGCGTGAATCCTCAAAATGCACAGGAAACTTTTTGCATGACCGTGCTCGCGTTGAAAGTTTCGCGCGCGGCCAACGGCGTCAGTGAATTGCACGGACAAATCAGCCGCCATATGTGGCAGTCGCTTTATCCCGGCGTGCCGGAAGACAAAGTTCCTATTGGCCATATTACGAACGGCATCCATCTGCTCGGATGGATGAAAGGCACGGTGCGGCAATTCTGGCGGAAAAAATTGACGGACGGCGGCAACGGCCCGGTGAAAATGTGGCACGAAAAATTTGGCCACGATTGGGCGGCGGCGGTTCACTCTTGCGAATTCTGGGAAAAGATGGCCGACCCGTCTTTTGTTTCCGACGGGGAAATTTGGGCGCTGCGCTACAAACTACGCCGCGAGTTGATCGAATTTGCGCGACGCCGTCTGCTGCTTCAAAATCAAAAGTTGAGCCAGGGCGACTTCATCCGTTTCGAGCATCTGTTGAATCCCGATGCGCTGACAATCGGCTTCGCGCGGCGTTTTGCGACCTACAAACGCGCGCCGCTGATTTTCCAACAGTTCGACAACATCGTGAAACTTTGCAAGGACAAGCAGCGCCCGGTGCAATTCGTTTTTGCCGGCAAAGCGCATCCGCGCGACGATGAAGGCAAACGCTTCATCCAGCAAATTATTCATTTAAGCAAAAATAGCGAACTTACCGGCAATCTCATCTTCATCGAAAATTACGACATTCACGTCGCGCGGCAAATGGTCGCCGGCTGTGACATCTGGCTGAACAATCCGCGCCGTCCGCTCGAAGCTTCCGGCACCAGTGGCATGAAGGCGAGTTGTCACGGCTGCATGAACATGAGCATCCTAGACGGCTGGTGGCGCGAAGGTTACGACGGCACAAATGGTTTTGCCATTGGCGAAGATTCACAACCCAACGATGTTGCCGAACAAGACCGCGTGGACAGCGCGAATCTTTACAAAACACTCACGGAACAGGTCATCCCGATGTTTTTCGACCGCGACGAACGAGGCATTCCACGCCACTGGATTCAGCGCATCCGCCGCGCGATGGTCACGCTCGTGCCTCAATTCACCACCGACCGCATGGTCAAGGAATATGCGGAAAAATATTATCTGACGAAGTAAGAACGCAAAATCAATTCCATAATCGCACATTTTCTTCACAGTGAATGTGAAGAATTCCTTCCAGCACCGGACCGACTTCCGTGGCGCGCCTGTGAATTTCATCAATCATTAGCTCCGTTTCTTCCGCCGCCGATTTTCCGCCACATTTGATGAGTGATAAAGGCGCTCTTCCCATTTCCGCTCTTACACCGCCGGCATTTTTTCTAATCTCTTTCATAAAATAAGCTCGGCCTCTTTGAGCGAAATGCAAGTGATGATTTCCGCCCTTGAATTTCGCCGCTCAATCATTAAATTTTCCGCAGCAAATGAATTACAAAATCTCAAAGGCCGCCGCCTCGTTGTCACCATCACTTACGCTTGCCATTGACGCCAAAGCCAAGGCGATGAAAGCTGCGGGCGAAGACGTCGTCGGTTTCGGCGCGGGCGAACCGGACTTCGACACGCCGCAGCACATCAAAGACGCCGCCGCCAAAGCACTCGCCGCTGGTTTCACCAAATACACGCCGAGCAGTGGCATTCCCGAATTGCGCGAAGCCATCGCCGAAAAATTCAAACGCGAAAACGGATTAAATTACAAGCCATCGCAAGTCATCGTTTCCAACGGCGGAAAACATTCGTGCTATAACACGATTCTGGCGACGTGCGAAGCGGGCGACGAAGTCATCATTCCCGCGCCGTATTGGTTGAGCTATCCGGAAATGGTGAAACTCGCAGGCGCGAAGCCGGTCATCATCCAGACGAGTGACAAAACGGAATTCAAAGTCACGCCGGAACAATTGCGCGCGGCCATCACGCCAAATACGCGATTGTTCATTTTGAATTCGCCGAGCAATCCGACCGGCAGCGTTTACACGCCCGAAGAAATCAAAGCGCTCGGCGACATTTGCGTGGAGAAAAACGTCCTCATCATGAGCGACGAGATTTACGAGCATTTGCTTTATGACGGCGCAAAAGTAAAAAGTGTCGCAAGTTTTTCGCCCGCGCATTTCGAACACACGATTATCGTCCACGGTTTTGCCAAAGCGTGGAGCATGACCGGCTGGCGGCTTGGATTTTTGGCTGCGCCCGAGCCGATTGCCAAAGTCATTGACGCCGTGCAATCGCACAGCACGAGCAATCCGTGTTCGTTCGCGCAAAAAGGCGGTGTCGCGGCTTTGACCGGACCGCAAGACCATTTGCCGAAATGGCTGGCTGAATTCGACAAACGCCGTCGTTTTGCGCACACAAAATTAAATTCCATTCCGGGAATTTCCTGCGTGAATGCGAAGGGCGCATTTTATTTGTTCCCGAACATTTCCAAAACCGGACTTAAATCGTCCGAGTTCTGCGCAAAATTGTTGGAAGCGGAAAAAGTCGCCGCCGTTCCAGGAATCGCGTTCGGCGCGGACGATTATATCCGCTTAAGCTACGCGACGGGCATGGCGAACATCGAGAAAGGTCTGGAACGACTTGAGAAATTCTGCAAAGGCCTCGCGATAAAATAAACTTCTTTTCGCAGTGAAAAAGCTGTGAAAAAAATGTGAATAGAAGTTCACCCGTTCGTCACATGGACGTAACACGCTTAAATTAGCTTGTTAACGTCCGTGAAAAAAATCCTCATATTGACGGCTGGATTCGGTGACGGGCACAACGCCGCCGCGCGCAGTTTGCGCGACGCGATTGAAATGCTCGACGAGGACGCGCGCGCCGAGGTCGTAGATTTGTTCGCCGACAGCTATGGGGCGTTCAACACGTTCGCCAGAAAAAGTTACCTCGGCATCGTGCAATACGCGCCGAAACTCTGGGGCGGAATTTATTCGATGCTCGAACATCCGTTCGTCGAAAAACAACTCGGCGGTTTCACGCGACTGCAAAACACGTTGGAAAAAATTTTGGCGGAAACGCAACCGGATTGCGTCGTCTCGACTTATCCGGTTTATGGCCACGTCATCAAAAA
>DASYAA010000001.1:0-17392 GCA_036501565.1 Verrucomicrobiia bacterium | reverse complement strand
ATTGGTGATTCGAAAACGGCGGGCAAATCATTTGCCGAAGCCAAATCGCAAACGAACGGAAAACAATTTTTCTCCGGCAAAACAGCCAGCACCGTCTGTCGCGCGGTCAAAACCATTGCCGCGCTGACATCGCATGGCGTGTAGAAAATTTCTTTGCCTCGCGATTTTAATAATTTCAACAAGCGCGTGTCTTTTTGTCCGCCGCCACAGCCGAGTCCGATGACGTGAACGCGCTTCGATTTTATTTTTGCAACGGCAGCTTCAAAACTTTGTTTGTAAATGGCACGAACATTTTTGTCATTGCGTGATGGCGAATAGATTTGATGTAGTGCGAGCCATTTTTGGGTTTGCTTGATGCTGTCGTAGTGGAATTTGTGATTTATTTTTCGCGCGCGGAGCGATTTGAGCAGATCGCGCCGGACATTTTCAGGAAACTGGCTCGGATGAATTGCGACGTTGGCGGTGGAGTTCACGCAAAATTATTTTTGCGGGAATTTGACGTAAAGCAACCAATAAACAATCACGCCGGTCACGGAAACATACATCCACAGCGGCCACGTCCAGCGCGCGATTTTTTTATGCGAGTCAAATCGTTCGCGCAATGCGCGGCTCAAAGTAATCAAAATCATTGGCACGATGACGACGGCGAGAGTTGTGTGGGTCAGTAAAATCGTCAGGTAAATCGGACGAAACCAAAGCGGATTTTCAAATCGCGTCGGCCCCTGGTGCAAAACAATGGCGAGATAGCCGTGATAAGTCAGGTAGCAGCACAGAAAAATAATTGAAGTGATAAACGCCGAAATCATGCAGTTGCGGTGCGCGATTTTATTTTTGCGCTTGATGAAAATGAATCCGCAGGTCAGTAAAATCGCGCTCAAGCCGTTGAGCGAGGCGTTGACGGCGGGCAAATCGTGAATGCTCACGGTTCGCGTTCGAGTTGACGGATTGTCGCCAGGATTTTCGGCTGGACGCTTGTCCAATCAACGCCATCGCCCTCGGTTTCAAAAATGCCGCGCAATTGTGCATGCTTGTCCACGACGACAAAAATCGTGCTGTGAATGAACAAGTCGGCGGAATTTTTCTGCTCTTCGGCTTTGATGGGAACGGCGCTCAATTTCAAACTGCCGCCGCCTAGGCCGGCGATTTCCGGTTTTGTCCCGGTCAAAAATGTCCAGCGGTTGAAATCCGCGCCGAAGCGTTCGCCGTATTTTTTCAAAATGGGCGGCGTGTCATAATCGGGATCGGTCGTGAGCGTGACGAGTCTGGCTTCGCTGGTTTGCGGCAGCGCGTCTTGAAGTTTTTTCATTTGCCCGGTCATGATCGGGCACGGCCCAGCGCAGCGGGTGAAAATGATGTCGGCGACCCAGACGCGATTTGTCAAATCGGCGAGCGTCGTGATTTTTCCGTCCTGATTTGTGAGCGTAAAATCCGCGATCTGGCCGAGGACGGGCAGCGCGGTTTCATTGGTGCGTTTCAATTCCGCGAGTGAAAGCAACCAGGCGAGGCCGAGAAAACCGAGGAGCAGTCCCATTCCAAGCCAGAGTATCCGCGGCAATTGTTGTGGAGTTTCAGCCATGAACGTGGGCGCGTGTGGCGCAAAAATTTATTCGGCGCTCTGAATTTTCTTTTTGGTCTTGGAATTCAGCCATTTGTCAAAATCCGCCTGACTTTCGACGGTCAGAAAGCCGCCGGTCATACCGGCGTGGCCGCTGCCGCAGAGTTGCGCGCAGTTGATCTGGTAGCGGCCGATTTTCGTGGGCGTGAACCAGCACGGAATCCGCAGGCCGGGAATCGCGTCCTGGCAGACGCGCATCGCGATGATTTTCAGCGAATGGATCACGTCCTTGGAACTGACATACATGATGACCGGCTTGCCGACGGGAACGTGGATTTCGTTCAACACTTGAATGTCGTCCGCGCCGTTCGGGTCGGACGGATCAACACCGAAGATATTGGTTGAAGAGACACGTTTCATGTCTTGCGCGCCGAATTTTCCGTCCGGCCCGGCGTAGCGCGCGTTCCATGCGAATTGCTGCGCGACGATTTGGATCACGGTCGAATCTTTCGCGTCGGGAAATTTGTCCACAGCCTTCGCCCACAGTGGCACGGCAATGAAAATCAGCAGCACGGCCTCGACCACCACCACCGCCAATTCGACGACGCTGGAGGCGTGGTTACGGACACCGACGTAATCGGCCTTTGGGTTGCGCGAAGCGCGGAAGCGATGCAACGCGTAAAAAAAATAAATGATCCAGCCGATGAACAGCGCGAGCATCAGCCAGTGGACGTAGATGATGAGATCGTCAACGTCCTGACCGTTGGACGAGGCCAGCGGCGGCATTCCGAGCAATTTGGCGCACCAAAGTTTGAAATTATTCATGCCTTGGCTTCGGAAAGATTTTGTTCAGCGGCGGCTTTCGCGGCCAGCGCGGCTTCCTTGCGGATGATGAAAACGAAAAATGTCGCGATGGAGCCGAGGACGCTGGCGATGATGACGAACAGTGTCAAAATTCCAAGGTTCATGCCGTTGGTCAGAGGCGAAGCAGGCATGTTGCTGTTGGCGCTGCCGCACGCGGGGCACGCGAGCAATTGCGACGGCACGGACGCGGCCAGCGCGAGCGCGGTGAAAATCATTTTGCTAAATAATTTCATAGGTAGCTGATTTTTTTCAATTTCTTCAAAAAATAAATCCCGTAAATGATGACGAGAATTCCGGCGACAATTCCCAGCGCGCCAAAAAGAACTTTCCCGAAAAAAAAAGCCCACGCGCTGAAACCGAACGAGAGCAGCGTCAGCGTCGTCACAAAAATGAGATGGAATGCTTTGAGTGACATTTTAGTGCGTCGTGCCGGTCGGAAAATCCTGCAGGGCGTAAAGCGTCAGACCCATCAACCCGGCGAAAAAGAAAACGGTGAACGCGAGCAGCGTGTAGATCATTTTTTTCTCGGACAGCAAGTGCATGAGAAATCCGGCGACGACGAAGGCGTTGGCGCAGGCGACCAACAAAATCAATGCGGATTTCAATGCCCATGTGTGGCCCGGCAAATACGAAATCCAAAGCATCAAACCGATGGCGCAAAGGATGCCGGCAAAAATGAATCCGCAGCGGCGCAGGTAGGCATTAAAATCCACCGGATGCTCGTCATGCAATGGCGGTTGAGCCGTCGTCGTTTTGGCTTCGTGCGAATCGTTCATAAAAAATTTCTAGGTCAAATATAAAACGGGAAACAGAAAAATCCAGACCAGGTCAACGAAATGCCAGAACAGGCCGGACACCTCGACGCGATTGGTGAATTGCGCCGGATTGGTCTTCCACATTTTACGTCCGAACAACCACAAATAGCCGATGACGACACTGCCCGCGATAACGTGTAGCAAGTGAAGGCCGGTCATGGTGAAATCCAGCGCCATATAGGTGTTATGCCACGGGCCGTAATTTTCCATCGAGGCGATTTCCGAGCGCGGGATCTTGATTTCTGATTCCTTGATTTTTTGCGAGCGCAAATCGTAAAGTAATTTTTCGTCGTTCACCGTGCGGCCTTCGATGATGACATGATCTTCTTTGAGATTGTTCTCCACCATGTGGCCGTCGGCGATGAGGCCGTTGGTCAAATGGATTTCGTAATGGGTGAGATCCTCGTGATATTCATTCAAATGGATTATTGCAAACGCCAGCGCGAACAGCAGCGTGCAGGCGTGAAAGAATTTGAACTTGCCAAATTGCCCGACTTTGCACGCGACCCACGCGAGCAGCGTCGTGATGGCGGAGAGGGCCAGCACAATTGTATTGATCGTGCCGAGCGTGACGTTTTGCCAGCCGTGCGGCCAGGTGCCGGGGTCGGCACCGACGCGCAACAACACATAGGCGGAAAAAAGGCCGCCAAACAGCATGACTTCGGACGCGAGGAACAGCCAGATGCCGACCTTGGCATTATAAACGCCGGTGTCCGGCCTCGGTTGAACTGTGTAGGGGATATCCATGAAAAATTCAGTGCGCGTGTGTTGCGGTTTGCAGAACGGGCGAACCGGCGGGCGGTTCGTTTTGCGGCGTGAAATCCGTCGCGTGGCCTGGCACGCTGTATTCGTAAGGGCCGCGATAAACCGTCGGCGTGTGGATGAAATTTCCGTGCGGCGGCGGCGTGGGCGTCTGCCATTCGAGCGTCGTGGAATTCCACGGATTGTCGCCGACTTTTTCGCCGTGCTTGATGCTCCAGAAAAGATTGACGATGAACGGAATCTGCGCGATGCCCAGCGCGACGGCCGCCCAAAGAATCCAGACGTGCAGCGCCATGATATTGTCACTCAAGCCGCCGATGACTTCCGCGCCGCTGCGCGCGTTGACCGCCGCAGAATAATTCGCGCCGCCGTCCGACATGCGCCGCAACATCCCGGCCATGCCCTGCGCGAACATCGGCATGAAAACCAAATTCATGAAAATCAGCGAGCACCAGAAATGCACGCGTCCCCAAAATTCATTCATCTTGCGCCCGGTCATTTTCGGAAACCAATAATAAATCCCCGCGAACAATCCGAAAATCGTCCCCGGCGCGACGACGTAATGAAAATGCGCGATGATGTAATATGTGTCGTGCAAGTGAACGTCGCTGACGTTGAAGCCGAGCGGCAGGCCGGTCAATCCGCCGATGCCGAACATCGGCAAAAACGCCAGCGCGAAAAGCATCGGCGTATTAAATCGAATTGAACCGCCCCAAAGTGAAATGAAAAAGCACGTCAAAATAATCACCGAGGGAATCGAAATGATCATCGTCGTCGCCTGAAAGAACGCGGAAATTTTCGTGCCCATGCCGGTCATATACATATGGTGCGCCCAGACGATGAATGACAAAAATCCAATTGTCAGAACCGAATACACGAGCGATTTGTAACCCCAAATCGGCTTGCGCGTGTTGTTGGCGATGATTTCACAGACAATTCCCATCGCAGGCAAAATCAAAACATAAACTTCAGGATGGCCGAGAAACCAAAACAAATGCTGCCACAAAAGCGGACTGCCGCCGCCGCTGACGTTCGCCAGTTGTCCGCCAACTGCGAGACCCGTCGGCAAAAAGAAACTCGTGTGCGCAACGTTGTCCATCAATTGCAGGATTGCCGCGGCTTCGAGCGGCGGGAACGCGAGCAGCAGCAGGAACGCCGTCACGAATTGCGCCCACACGAACCACGGCAGGCGCATCCACGTCATGCCAGGCGCGCGGAGTTGGATGATTGTCGCGATGAAATTGATCGCGCCCATCAGCGACGACGAGATGAGTAAAATCATTCCGATGATCCAGAAAAGTTGCCCATGCGTCGGGATCGTCGTCGCCAGCGGCGAATACGAAGTCCAACCCGCCTGCGCCGCGCCGCCGGGAATGAAAAAGCTGACGAACATCACGAGACCGCCAAGAAAATACGCCTGATAGCTCGCCATGTTGACGCGTGGAAACGCCATGTCTACCGCGCCGATCATCAGCGGCACGACGTAATTTCCAAATGCCGCAAATGCGAGCGGAACAATTCCGAGAAAAACCATGATCGTCCCGTGCATCGCGCCGAACGAATTGTAAAGCTCCGGCGAAATCACGCCTTTCGCCGCGACCTGTCCGAGAAGTTTTTCCAAAACCGGCCCCATGATTGGCACCGGCGTGCCCGGATGCGCGATCTGCCAGCGCATCATCAGCATCAGAAACAGTCCGAACAGCAAAAAACACAGCGCCGTGAAACCGTATTGGATGCCGATGATTTTGTGATCGGTGGAAAAAATAAATTTAGCCCAATACCCCGGGTCGTGATGCTCATGCACATGCTCGTCGTGCGCATGATGCCCGTCCGGTTTTCGATACGGCGGAAATTGGTGAACGGTTGCGTCCATATTTTATTTCACTTTGTCCCAGACCATCAGCGCCAGCAGCAAAGGCAGGTAAATGATTGAGGCCAGAAACAGTTGCCGCGCACGCGCCAGCGTCAGTTGCCGCGAAAATTGGATCGCGCAAAATAAAAATCCCGCGCCGAGGATGATTGCACCGGCGAGATAAGTTGTTCCCGCCATTTTAAAAATGAACGGACACAGGCTCGCAATCAGCAGCGCGAGCGTGTGGCTGACGGTTTGCTGCCCCGTGCGTTTGCCATCGGCGTCAACATTCGGCAGCATGACAAAACCGGCCTTCGCGTAATCGTCGCGATACATCCACGCGATGGCGAAAAAATGCGGCAGTTGCCAGAACGCGAGTATCGCGAACAGCGCCCAGCCTTCGCCGCTCAACTCGCCGCGCGCCGCCGTCCAACCCATCAGCGGTGGCAACGCGCCGGGAATCGCGCCGATGGCCGTGTTCAGCCACGTCACGCGCTTGAGCGGCGTGTAAATGAAAAGATAACTGACGAGCGTGACCGCGCCGAGGACGCTCGTGAGCAGATTCACCGCGAGCGCGAGATAAATCAATCCTGCGACCGAACTCACGCCGCCGAAAATCGCAACCGTCGTCGGCTGCAAACGTCCCGAAGGCAGCGGACGGTCTTGGGTGCGTCGCATTTTCGCGTCGTATTCGCGTTCGAGCAATTGATTTAACGCCGACGCGCCCATTGCCACAAGCCCGGTTGCCGCGAGCGTGTTGAAAAACAGAACCCAGTTTATCGCGCCGATTTCGCCGATGTAAAATCCGACCGCCGTCGTCAGCAAAACGAGCGTCGTCAACCGCGCCTTGACCAAATCAGAGAAAACCGACGCCCGGCTTTTTTCAGTCGCGCTTGCGCTTAAAATTTCTGCGGAAAATTCTTTCATCACTTGTTTGCTGCAAAAGTTCCGAACGCTCCAAAAGTTTCGTTTTGCGTCTCCGGCGATTTCGCCGAACGGCCAAAAGCAATAATGCACCAGAGCGCGCCTGTCACGAGCGAAAGTGCGCCAACGAGCACGTGCGCCGTCGCGACATCAGCGGCTTTGTTCGTCCAAATCGTCGCGATGCCGAGCGCGATTTGCAAAATGATCAGCGCGAGCCATAAAATCGCGAGCTTTGTCAGCGAATCTTTTTTGCCTAGCCGTTTGACGGACAATCCGACTGCCGTCGCAACACCGACAAAAATTATCAGCGCGACGATACGATGAACCATTTGCAAAATGACTTGAAACGCGGTGATTGGATTTACGTTCGTCGCTTCGATACGTTCCTGATTGTAGCGTGCAATGGCATCAGGACTTGTGTCCGGCCAGATTTTTCCGTGCGCGAGCGGAAAATCGGAAATTGAAAGTCCGGCGTGCTGATGCCGCATCGTCGCGCCAATTATCAATTGCAGAAAAATCAGAATCGTGACGAACAAAACATGGCTGCGCAATCCGCGCGGAACGGTAGGGCTGCGCTGCTGCGCAGCCTCGTCCGAAAGATTTGGGACGCGCGGCAGGGCGTCCCTACCAAGAATTTTCCAAAACCGGCTGGTGAACAGCACAATCGCGCACATCAGAACGAAAAAAGTTTGCGCGATGACGCCGTGAAAAATTCCGAGGCTGTCCATTTTCATCGTCACGCGCAATCCACCGAGAACGCCTTGCGCGACGACGAGCAGAAACGCGATGACGCCGAGCCATTTCATCCATTTGCGCGAATCTTTCAGACAAACCCAAACGGCGAGAATCGTCGTCATCAAGCCGACGACGGAAGCCCAAAGCCGGTGCGTGTGCTCGTAAAAAATTCCGTCGGTCCATTTTGAAACCGGAAAGGCGAACATATTGTAGCCGTAGGAGTTCGGCCAGTCGGGCACGGACATTCCGGCCTCGTGGCTCGTGACAAGTCCGCCCGCGCCGAGCAGCAAAAACGTGGCGACCGCCGTTGCAACTGCGAACCAGTGCAGCGGACGATTTATTTTTACCGGCACGTTTGCGTTCATTAAAAAACTTCCGCCGCGATTTTTCAAACGCAGCGGTTTCCCCAACTTAAAATTTATTTCGGCGGTTCAAAAGTGAAATTCACCGTGACATTGCCATCTTTCACTTCGACTTCCTTCGTCTGCGTTCCGGCTTTGCGGTGCGCGGCGACGATGGTGTATTTGCCGGGCGGCACGTTTTTGATGGTGAATTTTCCGTCCGTGCCGCTCACGCAAAAATATGGATGATCAAAAACACTGACCCACGCGAACATCCATGGATGCACGTCGCATTGAAATTTCAAAAACATTTCCGGCTTGGGAAAAGAGTAGGTCAAGTCAGCGCCGCCGGGCATTTGCGGGTCGTTGTATTCCGGGTTGCCAGCCACTTTTGGAATGGCGTGGACGTTGTGGATGCAATCGTCGGAATTTTTAACGATGATTTTTTGTCCGGTCTGCACCGCCAAAATCGTCGGATGATAAAGGCAGCCTTTCTGGTCGAGCACGGCGGGCGCGACGGAAGCACTTGTGGATTTGCTGGTGATTTCTTTGCCGTCGGCGCTGCGGAGAAAAACCGTGACATTGGCGAACTCGCCATTTTTTCCGACGATGTAATGTTCCGTCGTTGGCGTCGTCTTGTGCATCGCCATGCAATCGGCGTTGTCTTCCATCGCTGTGAGCGGAATCTCCGCTGGCGGCGTGCCTTTGAAAGTGATCGTGCCGACTATGTCCGCCGCGCGCAAAATCGGCGTCGCGGCCAGAGTCGCAACCAAAATAAAAATTGAAAACATTTTCATCATTGCGTTTTCAAATTTATCATTCGAAAATTTACGGTCAAGCAATTTGTGAAATTTTTCACAAACTATTGTTTTCGCAAAATCCGAAAAATTGTGATGCCGGCAAAAAGTCCAACTTGGCCGAGCGAAATCCCAAGCCAGCCGCAATGCAGCCAGAAAAACATCAGCGCGGAAATCGTCAGGGAAAGTCCGCACCAAATCAAAGTGGATTCGTTCTCGAACTCCGCTGCGCGATAAAAGAAAGCTCCAAAGGCGGCGATAATGAGAATCGTCAAATATGGCATCGCCCCGAATCTGCCCGAAATTTTCAGCCGCGCAAACTTTTCATCACCCGCGCCATTTCCAACGCCGTCTGCGCCGCTTCCGTTCCGCGATTGTGCTTCTTGCCGAGACAACGAACCTTTGCGTGTTTCACTTTTTCAAAAACGAAGACGCCGTGGATGACGGGAATTTTTTGCAGCACCTGAATTTGCGCCAGCGCGTGCGTCACGCCCCAGCCGATGTGCTGCGCGTGGCTCGTCTCGCCCTGAAAAATCACGCCGAGGCAGATGATGGCCGCGTAGCGTTTCGGTTGCGCCAGCCGCGCCACCGCCGCCGGAATCTCAAACGCGCCCGGCACGCGCACGATGCGGACGTGCGCTTTGGCTTGAAGCAATTCCTCGCGCGTCGCGTGCAACATCGCGTCCACAAACTCCGCGTTGTAGCGCGACGCGACGATGGCGAACGTGCCGCCGCTGGCGCGTGCCGTTTTGATTTTGATGGGTTTTAACATTTGGAAAAATTTAAGATTGAGTTTCTTCGATAATTGGCCTTACAAGATTTTTCAATTCATCTTCGCTGCGCGCCCTTGCAGTCGGAGGCCAAACTAATTGTGGCGCACGCATATGTTTCGACTGCCGGACTACGATTTGACCCACGCCTGCTTCTTTTAGCAGCGCTTCAATTGCTCCTTTAATACCGGCAACTTGCCATGCGGCAATAAAAGGTGTGATTACGATTTCTTCGATAAATGTTGAGAGTTCAATTTCAAGTTCAAATTTAGGGCTAAAAATAAACGGAACGTCACAATAAAGCCGAACCTCTTTCTCGTGCATAAAGGCTTTCCGCTTAATTAACCACGGTTCAATATTCTGACATTCGTCAGTATCTTCATATTGAACCGCTGCTAATTTAAGTTGTGCCTGTTCTGCATAAATTTTAGGAATTATCATTTTAACACTGGACTTCATTCTGGCAGCAGAACTATTTATGGAAACTCCCAATTGTGAAGCATAAATTTTCCACATCGCATCAGATTCAACAGTTCCCTCGTGCCAACAACTGCAGACCAGATTTTCTTTCAAACGTTCTCGCTCTAAATACCAAATCGTGTCTTTCAAATCATCGAGAGTCATTTGCTGGATTTCGGTGTAAAATTGTGACCCTCTTAAATGACGCTGTTCAAATGCAAACGAAAGAACTTCACCCGCTGACAAATTAGGAGGAAAATATGGAAGTCGGCTTGATTCCGGCGTATATTCTTCAAGTTCCTTTGCTCGTGCTTCAAGCTCGTCGCGTCTCAAATGACTAAAACTTTTTTTTGCAAAACATTCAAAAGGGTCTCCTTCGATGAGTTTTCCCAGTGTGGGCAGTATCAACCGTTTATTTTTTAATAAATCGAAAAGTTTTGGCAAATCAACAAATCGGCGGAGTCGTTCGCTATCTGAAACGCCACTCAAAAGCAATTTGGGAGACACTGCTATTCTTTTATAATTTTCCTTTCGCCACTGTATTCTTGCTTCTGGATCAGCAGGAGCTTGCTTTGAAATATCAATGTAGTTCATTGAATCAATGATTAAAGCAAATGCCCCAGCTTTTCCCGCTTCGTTTTCAAATACCGTTCGTTGTGCGGATTGGATTTTATTTTGATCGGCACCTGCTCGGTGATTTTCAGGCCGTAGCCTTCCAGCCCGACGACTTTTTTCGGGTTGTTCGTCAGCAGCCGGATGGTTTTCAGGCCGAGGTCAACGAGGATTTGCGCGCCGAGCCCGTATTCGCGCAGGTCCATCCCGTAGCCGAGCTTCGCGTTCGCCTCGACGGTGTCGTAGCCCTGCTCCTGCAATTTGTAGGCCTGAATCTTCGGCGCGAGACCGATGCCGCGTCCTTCCTGCCGCATATAAACAATCACGCCGCGACCGGCTTCGGAAACCTGCTTCATCGCCTGATGCAATTGCGGCCCGCAATCGCAGCGGCGCGAGCCGAAAACGTCGCCGGTCAGACATTCGCTGTGGACGCGCACGAGGACATTTTTTTGCCCGGCGATTTCCCCGCGCACGAGCGCAAGATGATGCTGACCATCCACGCGCGAGCGATATAAATGCAAATTAAATTCGCCGTAGTCCGTCGGCATTTTCACTATTTCAACCGGCTCGACCAATTTTTCGCGCGTGCGGCGATAAAGAATCAAGTCGGCGACGGTGCAAATTTTCAGGCGAAATTTTTTGGCGAATTTCAACAGTTGCGGCAGGCGCGACATGGAGCCGTCGTCGTTGACAATTTCGGCGAGCACCGCCGCCGGACGCAATTCCGCAAGCCGGACAAGATCAATCGAAGCCTCGGTGTGGCCGGCTCGGCGCAGCACGCCGCCTTCCCGATAACGCAGTGGAAAAACGTGGCCGGGACGGACCAAATCCTGCGGCTGCGTTTTTGGATTCGCCAAAATTTGAATCGTTCGCGCGCGGTCGGCGGCGGAAATTCCCGTCGTCACGCCATGCGCGGCGTCCACGGAAATCGTGTAAGCGGTGCGCATCCGTTCCATGTTTTGCTGCGTCATCAACGGCAGTTCGAGCCGGTCCAAATCTTTGCCTTCCATCGGCACGCAAATGACGCCGGAAGTGTAACGCACCATGAAGCTGATGTTTTTGGCCGTGGCTTTTTCAGCGGCAAGAATCAGGTCGCCCTCGTTCTCGCGGCCGGCGTCGTCCACGACGATGACGGTTTTGCCTTTGCGGAGGTCGGCGACGACGGATTCAATTTTATCAAACGGATTTTTCATTCGGCGAAGATAGCCTATTCGTTTGAAGCGCAAATGCCAGCCGATTCAACTTCGCTTTTTTGTTTGTCACCGCGCATTCCGGGTTTAATATAGGAATGTTCATCCGGTTGAAAAATTGCCGGAAGCAAGCCGCATTAATTGGTTTTATTATGTCAGCCGACAGTTCCAGCGAAAAAACCAGCGGTCTGAAAAATTCCATTCCCTGGAATTTCGCGCAGCTTTCCGAGGAGAAAATGCAGCGGCTCGACCGGCTCGCCAGTCTTGGACTGCTTTCGGCGGGCATGGCGCATGAAATCAAAAACGGCATGGTCGCCATCAAGACGTTCGTTGATTTGCTGGCGAAAAAAAATCCGGACGCGGAATTGACCGAGGTGGTCGGGCGCGAATTGCAGCGCATCAACGCGATAGTGACGCAGATGCTGCGGTTCGCCGCGCCGAAGTCCGTCCAGTTCACGACGGTAAAGATTCATGAAGTGCTGGATCATTCGCTGCGGCTGTTACAGCACCAGATCAGCGGGAAATTGATTTCGCTCAAGCGCGATTACCGGGCCGGGCCGGACACCGTGTGCGGCGACGACGCGCAATTGCAGCAGGCGTTCATGAACCTACTGCTCAACGCGCTCGAAGCGATGGGCATGAACGGCGCGTTGACCGTCGGCACAGAAATCGTGGACGGCGAAAATGACGCGCGGTCGGTGAAAATTAAAATTCAGGACACGGGCACAGGCATTGCTCCGCAAAATCTGGCGCGGATGTTCGAGCCGTTTTTTACGACGAAGAAAAATGGGACGGGTTTGGGTCTGGCGATTTCACACGGCATTGTGCTCGAACATCACGGCGCGATTAAAGTGCACAGCGAAATGAATAAGGGCTCGACGTTCAGCATTTCATTGCCGGCGAGCGCGCCGTAAAAATTTACTCGCCGACGAGGCGATACGGTTCCACAGTGTCGTCGCCGAGATGATAGCGCGGATTGGCCTTGAGCGAAAAGGTGAAGGCAACGGTGAAATCTCGCGGCTGGCCGTTGCCGTCGTCAATCACACGGAAGGTCAGCGCGCCGGTCCAACTGCGCATATCGCGGTAAATCGTGTAAAATTGCTGCTGTAGGCGGCCTTCTTGCGCGTTGAAATCGTGCGTCGCGCGGAAACCCCAGTTGTCATTCAATCGGTAAAACATCGTGCTGGTGATGAGATTGTCGCCGCTGCCCAAAAATCCGCCGCGCAAATACCAATAGCCGAGTCCCCAGCTCCAGTGAGTGTTCGGCGTGAATTCAAGTTGCTCAAACGCAAAATTCAAATCGCCGCTGTTGATGTTGTAGCGCGTCTGGGATTCGAGCGCGATCCATGAACGCGGCTTGAGCGTGAGATCAGAATAAAGGTCGTCGAACGTCTTTTGCGGCTGCAAAAAAATCGCATTCGTGCGCGCGTTGGGCGTGAGATTCCAGTCGAGCATGACATTCCAATCGAGCAAATTATCGAGTTGCCCGTCGCGTTTCGTTTGCAACGTGTTGCGCAGGCCGAAGCGGATGACGTTCTGGCTCTCAATCGAGTCAATGTCATTGTAGTCGGGAAATTGAACCGGCAGCAGTTCGAGGCTCGGCAGTTGGGAATCGAACTGCGGCAATTGTGATGGCGGCGTGCTGGGATTCGGCACGAAAACGTAATTGACCGACGGCTCGATGATGTGGCGCAGTCCGTTGATTTCAAAAAGTGAATTTGTCGCGCCCGTCCAGAGTTGCGATGCCTTGAATGACGCGCCGATGCCGGTGTTGAAAACGGTGCGGTAAGTCTCCTCGTTCGTGCCGCCCGGTCCACTTTCCTGGCTGTAATAAGTGAACCGCCCGCCGATGTGTGGCGTGACGTTCAGCCAGTTGAAAAATGTCCACGGCAAGAGCAGTTGATGAAACGTGTCGGCGCGCGCGGCGGAATAATCCGGCAACGCGGAATCGTTTGTGTCGGCAAACATTTGCCGGTAATAACCCGCCGAACTTTCACTCTCATAATAAATTGGCGTGTTGAAAATCTGCTGGCGGAAGCCGGTGAGTTTCACGTCTGGCAATCGCTCCACCTGATCAAAAAAATCGTTGATGCGCGGCGTGGTTTCAGCGTCGAGACTCCAATTTTCAGAATATTTGTTGGCTTCGACGAAGGAATTCGGCTGCGGATTTTGCGAGTATTCACTTTCAAAAAAATCGTGCTGCATGAGCGGGTCGCTTTGGTAATTGACGAGCGCTTTCAAATTCAAATTTGTGAATGGCGTTGCCTGATAAGCAAAGTAAAAGCGCTGGCGGTTTTCAGGAATTGTTCCCAGAAGATTCGAGAAACTGTTCGCGCTGATGCTTTCGCCGGGATCGTGATCATGGAGATAATAATAACTGAAGGTTGCGTTTCCCCATTGGCCGAGGTGCAGATTCAAATCCGGCCCCGCGCCGACGCCGCGCCGTTCGCGATAATCCAAATGCAATTTGCCATCCACTTCATTGTCGAGAAACCAGGAGTAGGTGTTCAGCAGGAACGGTCCGTAGGCGCTGCGGTAGCCGGCCATAAAATTCAGGTTGTTCGCGCGCTCGTTTAGAGTGCGCTTGTAATATGGAAAATAAAACGAGGGCACGCCGTCCAAAAACAAAACTGCGTTCCAAGCCTCGAGGTATTGGCCGGGAACAATTTTTATATGACTGGCGCGAATGCCGACGGCAGGGTCGCTCACATCATCGGTCGTGACAAAAACGTGGCGCGCGTTGTAAACTTTATTGCTCGTGTCGCCTTGCAATTGCTGGCCTAGAGCGAACACCGGGGTTTTGCCGGTGCGGAATTGTTCGCTTCGCATCTGGTGCGTTTTGAAATTGTAGTTGATGTGTTCGCCGACCCAGATTTGATTTCCCTGCTCGATGCGCACGTTTCCGTCGGCCACAGCCTCGCCGGTCTCTCTATTCACTGACGCGCTTTCCGCCGTCAGCACCGTGTCACCGTATTGCACACAGATGCCGTTGGTGCCGGTCATCGTGTCTCCCGCAAAATCCACGTTGCCTATCGGCGCGTTGGGAATGATTTTGTTGAGCGCCCACACTTCCCACGACTGCTGTTCCTGCGCCAAAGAAGTGAATGGAAATGCCGCGATAAAAAAAATGAGCGGGACGATGGCGGACAATTTTCTCATTCGGCGCGGCCAATTAAACAAAGGCAGCCCCGACTGCCAAGCGGATTTACCAGTTCATTGTTGCTTCGGCAGAAAAGCGAACGCCACCGCGCCCAGAATGCAGACGAAAGCGGCGACATGATTCCACCGGATTTTTTCGCCGAAATACAGAAATGCGAAAACACAAAAGACCGTGAGCGTGATGATTTCCTGAAGAATTTTCAGTTGCACCGGCGAATAGACGTTGCTGCCCCAGCGATTGGCCGGCACTTGAAAGCAGTATTCAAAAAACGCGATGCCCCAGCTTACGAGGATGACTTTCCAGAGTGGCGAGGCTTTATATTTCAAATGGCCATACCACGCGACGGTCATGAAAATGTTCGAGCCGACCAAAAGTAAAATCGGCAGCCAGCGGGTTTGAATCAAATTCATAGGGCGCGAAAGTTTCCGTTAAATCAGTTCGCGCTGATTCTGGCGTATCCGCTGAAAAACGCCAATGCGAAAATTTTCAACTCACGGCATTGCTTGTGCGCGGACGCGATAGAAACGGCACGCTGGCGGCGCGTTGGAGTCGGTCAAACTAATTGTGTCGCCAGTGCCGATGATTGAAACGGGCAACGCCGTCCAGTTGGTGTCAGCCATGGAATCTTTGGATTCCAACGTGTAAAGCAGGTTGGTTTGACTGTCGAACGAAATGGTGGCCATGCCTTGATCTACGTTAATGTTATTGATGTCGGGCGGCAAAATCTGGACACTCAATTCGGGTTTGGACAACTCTGGTTGAGATTGAACCAATTGTTGCTGGACTGCGGACGAGACCGCGTCCGAAAAATTCGCTGTGAAAGTCAGATTCGATGTCATCGTAAATTCCAGCGTTGCGCCATTGGTTGTCGCGCTGCCCGTCCAATTCACAAATGAAATTCCCGATCCGGGTTTCGCGGTCATCGAATAGTTTTCTCCGATTTGCAGCAACTTGCCGTTATAGTCGGGACTTATTTTGCCGCTGCCGTTAATCAACACCGTCAATGGCGCAGTCATGACATAAATGAAACTGACGCTGTCGGTCGCCGACAAATGGCCGCTGGTATCCACCGCATACGCTTGAATCGTATTCGTGCCCGGCTTCGTCAGCGTCACATTCGCCATCCACTTCGCCCAACCGTCAGCCGTGGATGCGCTCGCCCAACCCGATCCATTCAACGAATAACGCACTGCCGCCACAGCCGCGTTATCCTTGGCCTTGCCGGTCAGTGTGATCACAGAAGTCTCCAGGCGTTGCTTTGACTTTGGCGATTCGATGCTCAACGTCGGCGGTGCTATGTCCACAAAATTTGCCGTGAAAGTCAGATTCGATGCCATCGTAAATTCCAGCGTCGAGCCATTGGTCGTGATGCTGCCTGTCCAGTTGGTGAACGCGAAACCTTTTTCAGCCTTTGCGGTCATGGAATAACTTTCCCCGATTTCCAAAAGTTTGCCGTTGTAGTTTGGACTGATTTTGCCGCCGACTGTGCTTTGCACCGTCAAAGTTGTCTTCAAAACATAAACAAACTTGACGGTGTTGGTCACCGATAAATTTCCACTGCTGTCCGTCGCGTATGCTTGAATGTTATTCGTCCCCGGCGTCAGCGTCACATTCGCCGTCCAGTTCGCCCAACCGTTGGCTGTGGACGCGCTCGACCATCCAGACCCATTCAGTGAATAATAAACGTGGGCCACATCTGCATTGTCACTGGCTTTGCCACTCACTACAAACGCGGCGCTGGTGCTCCATTTTTCATTCGACTTCGGCGTCGTTATGCTCAATTTCGGTTTAACCGTTTCCGAGGAAACTGCGCCGGACGAAGGCACCGCCAAAACGGCCGCAGCGCTCGTTGCCGTGCCGGCCACATTGCTGACGATGACTGAATAATTGCCAGCCTGATTTTGCTGGACCTGACTTAAATTCAAAGTGGATGCATTTTGTCCGGTTAAATTTCCGCCGTTAAAAAGCCATTGATACGTCATCGGCGCGGTTCCTGATGCCGTAATGGAAAATGTGACGTTGGAGCCGACATTAATCGTTTGGCTGACGGGTTGGGTCAAAATTTTTGGCGCGGTGTTGGTTACTGGAACCACCACCGTCAAAACAGCCGTGGCACTCGTTGCCGTTCCTGCAACATTGCTGACCATGACCGAATAATTGCCAGCTTGATTTTGCTGCACCTGACTTAAACTCAAAGTGGACGCATTTTGTCCCGTTAAATTTCCACCATTAAAAAACCATTGATACGTCATCGGCGCGGTTCCTGATGCACCGACTGAAAAAGTAACGCCAGCTCCTACGTTGACTGTTTGACTGGCGGGCTGGGTCGAAATTTTCGGCGCCGTGTTGGTCACAGGAGATGCCGGCGTTGTAAAAGAGGCTATGCTGGAATAGGGTGACTCTCCCGCCGGATTGTAAGCCCAAACTCGATAATAATAAGTGGTCGAATATTGCAGTCCGGTGTCCAAATAATTGGTTGCAGGCGCCGTGACAGTTCCAACCTGTGTCCAAGTACCGTTCGTTGATGTCGTCCGCTGAACACCGAATCCAGTCTCA